>CAZTNB010000112.1:3226-9914 GCA_964614825.1 uncultured Gammaproteobacteria bacterium | reverse complement strand
ACCAAACGCTGGCGCGCTGGCCGATCGCGAGTTCGCGCAGCAGCGTGCCGCATTGCCGGCAGGGCTCGCCGCCGCGCCCATAGACCAGCAGCTCCTGCTCGAAGTAGCCGGGCGCGCCGTCGGGCGCGAGGAAATCGCGCAGCGTGGTGCCGCCGCGCTCGATCGCATGGGCGAGGATCGCGCGCACCGCGTCGGCCAGGGCCGCGTAGCGCTCGCGCGACACGCGGCCGGCGGCGCGGCGCGGATCGATGCCGGCGCGGAACAGGGCCTCGGCTGCATAGATGTTGCCCACGCCCACCACCACGCGCTGGTCCATCAGGAAATTCTTCACCGGCGCGCGCCGTCCCTGCGCCAGCTTCCACAGCAGGTCGCCGTCGAAGCCCTCCTCCAGCGGCTCGGGACCGAGCCCGGCCAGCACCGCGTGCGTGCGCCCGCGCGGCTGCCACAGCCAGCAGCCGAAGCGGCGCGGGTCGTTGAAGCGCAGGACCTGGCCCGAATCGAGCTCGAGGTCGACATGGTCGTGAAGTCGCGGAGCGGTGTCGCGCGGCAGCACCCGCAGCGAGCCCGACATGCCCAGGTGCACGATGACCTCGCCCGGCTCGGTGCCGATGAGCAGGTACTTGGCGCGCCGGCGCACGTCCTCGACGCGCTGTCCGCGCACATGGCTCGCCAGCGCCCGCGGCACCGGCCAGCGCAGCGAGCGGTTGCGCAGCGTCAGCGCCTCGATGCGACGGCCGATGAGGTGCGGCGCGATGCCGCGTCGCGTGGTCTCGACTTCGGGCAACTCGGGCATGGGCTCAGCCGGCGGGCGTGGCCGGATCGAGCAGCAGCGCCTGCGCGGCGTCCAGCACGTAGGCCAGCGCCGGTTCCTCGCGCACCAGCAGCCAGCGCTCGCCGTCGCGACCGAGGGTGAAGGCGCATTGGCGGTTGCCGCCGAAGCTCGCCACCACGCGCGAGCCGCTGCGCCAGCTCGGCGCCGATTCGACTCGGCTGGCGCGCAGCGCGGTGACCGACGCCATGCGTTCGGCCGGGATCGGCTTGCCGTCGTAGGTGATGGCGCCCAGGGCGCGCAGCGGCGCGAACGGCCGCGGATCGACCAGCGACTCCGGCGGCGCCAGCAGCCACTGGCTGAACTGGTCGGTCACCAGGGCGATCTCGCGACCGTTGCTGACGTAGCGCGCCTGGGTGATGGCGTCGGTGGTGCCGAAGGAGAACTTGAGCGGGCCCAGCGCGAGGGTGGCGAAGGGCGGCGCGAGGCCCACCTTGGCCGGATCGAGCTGGTCGGCGCGATAGCGATGGCGCACCTGCGACGCGGCGACGCCGATCAGGCGCTCCACCACCTCCGGATCGGCGGCGATGGCGTAGGGCTCCGACAGCGACCACGCGCCCTGGATGCGCTCGATGCGCCGGCGCGGGCAGGACGGGCACTCGAGCACGATCTCGCGCAGGGCCTTGGCGTTGACCGTCGCCAGCGGCTTGGGCGCCAGCATGCGGTCGCGCACCTGCTCCGCGACGGCGGCCAGGCCCAGGGCAGCCACCACCCCGACGAGCACCCAGGTGTTGCGCGTCTGGCGGTTCACGACGAGGCCTGCAGGCGGGGAGCGCCAGTGTATTGCCGCGCGCCATCAGGCGCACGTCAATACGGCGTCGGCCGGGCGACGTGCGGCGCGTCCCCGGCGCCGAAGGCAGCGCGAGCCGCGGGATTCAGGCCCGCCGCCGCCGCCACGCCAGCGCCGCGCCGACCAGCGCGAACAGGGCCGGCAGTCCGACCAGGAACACGGCGCCCAGCCAACCGAGCTGGCGCGGGTCCAGCGCCAGCGCGCGGTCGGGCGCCTCCACCGGCGAGGTGTCGACCAGGGCATCGTCGCCGGCCAGCCAGTCGAACATGCGCAGGCCCAGCGCGCGGTTGCCGCCGTTGCCCAGGAAGGCGTCGGCGAGGAAGTCGCCATCGCCGACCACCACCACGCGCTGCTCGCCGCGGTCGGGGCGCGGCGACAGCCGCGTCAGGGCCAGGGCAAGATCGTGCGGGCCCGGCATCTCGGTGGTGTCGGCGTCGTAGCGGATCGCCTCGGCCACCGCGCCGGACTCGGTCCAGGAGCGCTCGCCCGAGCGCAGCAGCGGCGTGGCGGCGAACGCGGCGCCGCCACCGCTGGCGAACGCGGCCGCCTGCGGATAGAGCGTGGTCAGGGCAAAGCCGTCGGTGATCGCATGCGCGGGATAGCGCGACACGGCGACGAAGCTGGGGTCGCCGATGCCCAGGCCCTGCGCCGCGGCGTCGACCAGCGTGCCGGGCAATGGCCGCACGCCCAGCATCGGACCCAGCGCGTCGGCCAGGGAGTCGCCGCCGGCATCGGTCAGCCACCACAGCGCGCCGCCCGAGTCGATCCAGGCGCGCACCGCGGCCACCTCGCCATCGGCCAGCGGCGTGCGCGGGCCCGCCACCAGCAGGACGTCGGCATTGGCGGGGATGGCGGCCTGCTCGGCGAGGTTGACCGGCACCGCGCGCACGCCCTGCTCGGCCAGCGCGGCGCCGAAGCGGCCGAGGTCGTGGTTGGCCTCGCCGTCGATGCGCCGCTCGCCGTGGCCGGCCAGCACCGCGAGCAGGCGCTCGCGCGGGCGCGCCAGCCGCGCCAGGGCGCTGGTCAGGGCGCGCTCGTCGAGCTGCGCCAGGCGCTGCATGCGGCCCTGGTAGCGGATCTCGAGCTCGCCGTCGACGCTGATGCCGCGCGCGCGCATGGCGCCCGGATCGGCGTCGGGATTGACGAAGCGCAGGCCGAGGTCGGGCTTCAGCTGGCGGTAGCGGCCGATGAAGGCGCCCAGCGTCTCGCGCAGGACGGGATCCTCGCGCGCGTAGGAGATGATCTCGACCGGACCGTCGAACTGGCGCAGCACCTGCGCGCTCTGCGGCGAGAGGCTGGCGCGCGCGCCGTGGCTGAGGTCCACCCGCCACGCCCACGCCAGCGACAGCCAGGCCCCGATGCCCACCGCCAGCAGCAGCAGCAGCGCGTGCACGAGGTCGGCCAGCGTGCGCCGCATCAGGCCTCCTCGCGCAGGCGCGCCACGCGGCGCACGGCGAGGCCCAGGCACAGGCAGGTCAGCAGCGCGAACCAGGCCAGGTCGGGCCCATGGAGCACCCCGCGCATGGCCTGGGTGAGGTGGCCGGGCAGCGCCAGGTAGTTGATCAGGCCGTCGGTCTGGCCGCGCGCGCGCGCGGCGCCGTCGAGGATCCACAGCAGCACGCCGCCCGCGACCGCCGCCGCCGCGGCGCCGGCCGGGTGCTGCGCGTAGGCCGAGGCCAGCACGCCCAGCGCCGTGAGCGCCATCGCCAGCGCCACCAGGCCCAGCAGCCCGGCGGCGAGCTTGCCGAGGTCGAGCGTGGTGCCCAGCGACAGCGACAGCGCCATCGCCGCCGCCACCGCCACCAGCGCCAGCACGAAGCCGAGCGCGCCCAGCCACTTGCCGACCACGATGGCAAGGTCGCTGGTGCCGGCGCTGGCCAGCAGCGCCAGCGTGCCGTCGCGGCGCTCGCCGCAGACCAGGCGCATGGTCGCCAGCGGCACCAGGTAGATGAACGCGGCCGCGACGCTGGCCAGGAACGGCGCCACCACCAGGTCGGTCACGCCCGGCGCCGCGCGGTCGCCGGCGAAGCGCGGCGCCGCCTCGGTCCAGGACTCGATGCCGGCGAGGAACCACCAGGCGAACAACGCGGTCGCCAGCGCCAGCAGCGACCACGCCAGCGGCGAACGCCACTGCGCGCCGGTCTCGCGCCGCGCGATCGCCCACAGCGCGCTCATGCCGCCTCCGCCGGGCCCAGCGCCACGCGCAGGAAGCGCTGCTCCAGGCTTTCGCCGCCGGGCTGCGCCGGTTCCGGCGCGCAGGTCTCGCGCAGGCGCCCGCCGTGCACGATGGCGATCCGCGTGGCGAGCTTGCGCGCCTCGTCGAGGTGGTGCGTGCTGAGCACGATGCCGCGCTCGGGCGCGATGGCGAGGATCAGCTCGTGGAAGCGGTGGGTCTGCACCGGATCGAGCCCGGCGGCGGGTTCGTCGAGCAGCAGCAGCGGCGGATCGTGGATCAGCGCCTGGGCGAGGCCGACGCGCTGGCGGAAACCCCTGGACAGGTTGCCGATCAGGCGCCCGCGCACCTCGCCGAGGTCGCAGCGCGCGAGCGCCGCGTCCACCGCCGCGCGCACGCCGGCCAGGCCGCGCAGGCGCGCGCAGAAGCCCAGGTACGGCGCGACGCGCATGTCGAGGTACAGGGGCGGTCGATCCGGCAGGTAGCCCAGGCGCGAGCGCGCGGCCTGCGGCGCCTGCGCGTAGTCGAGGCCGTCGACGCGCACGCGGCCGGCGTCGGGCCGCAGCACGCCGGCGGCCAGCCGCAGCGCGGTCGACTTGCCGGCGCCGTTGACGCCCAGCAGCGCCAGCACCTCGCCGCGCTCCACGCGCAGGTCGAAGGCCTGCAGCGCCACGCGCGCGCCGTGGCGGCGGGTGACGCCTTCGAGCTCGAGCAGGGGAGCGGTGGTCATCGGGGCCATTGTTGCGAACAGCGGGGGAAAGCGCCAACGCCGCGGCCGGCGTTGGACGCCGGCGGCCACGGCGCCCATAATCGCCCGCACGTCCGCATCCTGGATTCCCGATGTCCGCCCAGCTCTCCGATCTGCTCGCCTTCGGCGTGACCGGCTCCCCGTGGCAGGTGGTCCTGGTCTGGTTCCTGGTCGTGACCCAGCTCACGATCTTTTCCGTCACCCTGTTCCTGCACCGCTGCGCCGCGCACCGCGGCGTCGACATGCACCCGGCGCTGCAGCACGTGTTCCGCTTCTGGACCTGGCTCACCACGGCCATGGTCACCAAGGAGTGGGTGGCGATCCATCGCAAGCACCACGCCCGTTGCGAGACCGACGAGGACCCGCACAGCCCGGTGGTGCACGGCATCGGCAAGGTCGTGTGGCACGGCGTGACCCTGTACCAGCAGGCCTGCAAGGACCGGGCGATGATCGAGCAGTACGGCGTCGGCACCGTCGACGACTGGCTCGAGCGCAACCTCTATGCGCGCTGGCCCGAGCTGGGCCCGACGCTGATGCTGTTCATCGACCTGGCGCTGTTCGGCGCCGTGGGCCTCGTGATCTGGGCGCTGCAGATGCTGTGGATCCCGATCATGGCGGCCGGCGTCATCAATGGCCTCGGCCACTGGTGGGGCTACCGCAATTTCGAGACCGCCGACCGCGCGACCAACCTGGTGCCGTGGGGCGTGATCGTCGGCGGCGAGGAACTGCACAACAACCACCACGCCTTCCCCAGCTCGGCCAAGTTCGCCCTGCGCAAGTGGGAGTTCGACCTCGGCTGGGCCATGCTGCGCCTGTTCGAGAGCGTCGGCCTGGCCAAGGTGATCCGGGTCGCGCCCTCGCTGGCGGTGCGCCCGAACATCGCCCTGCCCGATGCCGAGACCGTGCGCGCGGTGCTGGCGCATCGCTTCCACGTCATGTCCACCTACTATCGCGCGGTGCTGCGGCCGGCGCTCGAGGCCGAGCGGCACGCGGCCGGCGAGTCGGTGGGCCGCCTCACCCGCCGCTTGCGCCAGGCGCTGGCCAACGACGGCCGCTGGCTCGACCCCGGCGCGCGCGCGCGCCTCGGCGCCTGGGTCGCCGAACGTCCATCCATGCAGGTGCTGGTCGAGCACCGGCGCCGCCTGGGCGCGGTGATGGAGCGTTCGGGCAAGAACTCGCAGGCGCTGCTGGAGTCGCTGCAGGCCTGGTGCGCCGACGCCGAGCGTTCGGGCATCGACACGCTGCAGCAGTTCGCGCGCAACCTGCGCGGCTACGCACTGGCCCCGGCTCGCGCCTGAGCCGGCCCACGGCGACCCGGTCGCGCAGTCGTCGCGACCGCGCAGCCACCCCACCCGGGACATCGACCATGCGCATCGCCGTGCTCTTCGCCACCCTGCTCGTCCTGGGCAACGCCGCCGCGGCGGGCAAGGACGCGGTCACGGTCCGCAACAAGTCCGCCTGGGAGATCCAGGAACTCTACCTCTCGACCGCGGACCAGAATGCCTGGGGCGCGGACCTGCTGGGCCTCAACACCCTGGAGAGCGGCAAGAGCGTCAAGCTGGCCGACATTCCGTGCGGCAGCTACGACGTGCGCGTGGTGAATGCCGACGGCGACGAGTGCGTGGTCGCCGGCGCCGTGCTGTGCGCCGACCACGACGCCTGGACCCTGACCGACGACGACCTCGCGGGCTGCAAGGCCGAGTAGGCGCGGCGCGTTCCGCGAGTCGTCGACGCCAGGCACCGGGATTCATCGCCCGTCCAAAGGCGTCATTCCCGCGAACGCGGGAATCCATTCATTGCTTTCGCAGCGCGTCGCGATCGCACTGCCATTGCTTTGCTTGCCGTCATCCCGGCGCAAGCCGGGACCCAGTGGCGAAACGCCTCGCTACTGGATCCCGGCTTGCGCCGGGATGACGCAGCAGGGGCCACGCGCTGCGCGCGTGGACTATTGCGTCCGCCTGGGCCCTTGCCCCCCTCGAAGGCGTCATTCCCGCGAACGCGGGAATCCAACTTGCTTTCGCGTTCAGATGCGGCGGCCGCTGTAACGACGAAGCCCGCCTTGCGGCGGGCTTCAGAAGCACCTGGATCCCGGCTTTCGCCGGGATGACGCAACAGGGGCCACGCGCTGCGCGCGTGGACTGTTGCGTC
>CAZTNB010000112.1:0-3126 GCA_964614825.1 uncultured Gammaproteobacteria bacterium | reverse complement strand
TTTCGCCGGGATGACGCAACAGGGGCCACGCGCTGCGCGCGTGGACTGTTGCGTCACTTGATCTTGCCTTCCTTGTAGGCCACGTGCTTGCGGACGACGGGGTCGTACTTCTTGACCTCCATCTT
Source organism: uncultured Gammaproteobacteria bacterium (assembly GCA_964614825.1). GTDB lineage: Bacteria > Pseudomonadota > Gammaproteobacteria > Xanthomonadales > Ahniellaceae > JAGOEZ01. The sequence goes on along the minus strand of CAZTNB010000112.1, from coordinate 3,001 downwards.
GTCCGGCGTGTTCTTCTTGTTCTTGTCCGTGGTGTAGAAGTGGCCGGTGCCGGCCGAGGAGATCAGGCGGATCTTGTCGCGCTTGGAAGCCATGGTTCGATCCTCCTCAGATCTTCTCGCCGCGCGCGCGGAGTTCCGCGATCACGGTTTCGATGCCGTTCTTGTCGATGGTGCGCAGCGCATTGGTGGAAACGCGCAGCTTGATCCAGCGCTTCTCGCTCGGCACCCAGAACCGACGCTCGTGCAGGTTGGGCATGAAACGGCGCTTGGTCTTGTTGTTCGCGTGCGAAACGTTGTGGCCGGAAAGGGTCTTCTTCCCGGTGACTTGGCAGATGCGTGCCATGGTTCACCTCTGGACGATCGTCGGGCCACCCATGGCCTGGGCGGCAGCGGCCCCGCGGCTTGCGCCGCTCGCGGTCGGGTCGGTCGGGGTTGCTTCGCCTCCAGTGCCGGAACCGCGCGTCCGGGAGGCTGTCCGTCCGGCCCGAAGGGCCGGAAGGTCTGAAGCGGGGCGCGCTTTATAGCCCAGACGGGCTTTTCGATCAAGCGCTTGCGGTCGGTGGCCGGTTGCGCGAGCGGTCCCAGCCCCGGTGGCGCACGTCCAGGTACAGGCTGTAGGCGGCGGTGAAGCTGGGGAACAGGTTCTGCAGCACCCCCACCGAATCGGCCTTGGCCGAGAACAGGAAGTAGGCCAGGGTCATGCCGCTGCCGACCAGGCTCATGTACCAGAACAGGCGCGGGATCACCGGCCGGCGCGCGCGCCGCGAGGCCACGAACTGCACCAGCCAGCGCCCGCCGAACATCAGCGCGCCGGTGTAGCCGATCAGCTTCCACGGGGTGACGTGGATGCCGGTCCACGACAGCCAGACGATCTCCTGGTTCATCATGCGCCCAGCTCCTCGACCGCGGTGCGCTTCGCGCGCCGGATCAGCCAGCCCACGCCGCGCAGGTCGACGATGCCGACCCACAGGCGGTTCCACATGCCGTACTTCGAGGTGCCGCGCGTGCGCGGCCGGTGGTTGACCGGCACGCTGCGCACCTGCCAGCCGGCGCGCTGGAACAGCGCCGGCAGGAAGCGGTGCATGTGGTCGAAGTACGGCAGATCCAGGAAGGCCTCGCGCTCGAACAGCTTGAGGCCGCAGCCGGTGTCGGGCGTGGCGTCGCGCAGGATGCGCGAGCGCACCGCGTTGGCGACCTTCGAGGACACGCGCTTGAGCGCGTCGTCGCGGCGGTCCACGCGCCAGCCGGCGTAGCACTTGACCGCGGCCTCGCCGGCATCGCGGGCGGCCAGCAGCTTCGGGATGTCGGCGGGATCGTTCTGGCCATCGCCGTCGAGGGTGGCGATCCAGGCGCCGCGCGCGGCCTTCACCCCGGTCCGCACCGCGGTGCTCTGCCCGCTCTGGCTCAGGTGGCGCAGCACCCGCAGCTCCGGAAAGCGCCGGCGCGCCTCGCGCAGCACGGCCAGCGAATCGTCGCGGCTGGCGTCGTCGACGTACACGATCTCCAGCGCGACGCGGCCGCGCAGCGCCGCGACGATCTCCTCGATCAGCGGCACGATGTTGTCGCGCTCGTTGTGGACGGGCACGACGACGGAAAGCTGGGGCATGACGGCCTCTTCGGACTCGGCCGGTCCGCCGCCGCGGGCCGGCGCGTCGCGGGAGTTCGCGACGCGGGCGCGAAAGGTAGCCGATGCGGGCGGGGCCCGCTAGCGACACGGGCCGCCGGCGCGACTCAGCCGGCTTGCGCGGGCGCCGGGCCCAGGGCGCGGGTCCAGCTGCGCTCGAGGGCGTCGAAGGCGGCGTCGCTGCTGCCCAGCAGCACCAGCGTGCCGGATCCGGCCGGGATGCTGCGGCCCTTGATGCCGTTGCGCTCCCACACCGCGCGGCCGGGGTCCGCGCGACCGATCACGTAATAGATCGTGACCGGCCCGCCGGCCTCCTGCACCACCATGTGCACGGTGCCGTCGCGGCCCAGGCGGCACAGGTTGAGGTAGTTCACCGGGGCCGGGTCGGCCGCCAGTTCGACGCCGCGGGCGGCGAACATGGCGCGGATCTGCGCCGGCTCGACCGTGGCGCGCGCGGACAAGGCATAGGGCTCGTGCGAGAGATGGCCGACCGCGAGGTCCGGCAGGGCCTGCGCCGGCGTGGACACCACCCACAGCGAGGCCACGCCCACGCCCAGCGCCAGCACCGCCGCCATGCGCCAGGCGGTGAAGCGGCGCTCGTGCCGGCGCGCCGACAGCGCGGCGGTGGTCTGGCGCAGCAGCACGCGATCGGCGAGGCCGGCCGGGACCGGCACCGCGAGCACGCGCTGGATCGTGTCGTCGAAGGCCAGCGCCTGCGCATGCGCATCGGCGCAGCGCGTGCAGGCCTCGCGATGGGCGAGGAAGTCGGCCCTGCCCGACCGTGGCTCGGTGGCGAGGTGCCGGCGGAATTCAAGACAGTTCATGGATGCGCGCCCCTTCGTCAGTGCCACCGAGGGCGGCCTTCAGTTTCTGCCGCGCGCGGAACAGCTGGGTCATCACCGCCGCCGCGCTCAGGTTCAGCTCGCGCGCGATCTCCTCGCAGCTGAAGCCGCCCAGCACCTGCAGCAGCAGCGGATCGCGGTACTTGGGATCCAGCTTCTCGATCGCGGCGCGGACCACGCCGTCGTCGCCCGCCTCCTCGGGCGTGCGCGAATCGCGGTCCTCCACCACCACGTCCTCGACCGGCTCGGTGTCCAGGCGCTTGCGCTCGTACAAGCGCGCGTGCTCGCGGCGCAGGATGGTGATCAGCCAGGCCTTGGCCGCCCCGCTGTCGCGCAGGTCCTGCATCGAGCGCCACGCCCGCAGGTAGGTCTCCTGCACCAGGTCCTCGGCCAGCGCCGCATTGCGGCACAGCCAGAAGGCGAACCGGAACAGGTCGCCGGAGGTGCCGCGCACCAGGGCGTCGAATTGGGACTGGGTGGTGGCCATTCGAGAGCGACAGACCGGGGTGCCGCGCGGATTCTTTCATCCCGCGGG
>CAZTNB010000111.1:0-9964 GCA_964614825.1 uncultured Gammaproteobacteria bacterium | reverse complement strand
CAGGTTGCGCAGGATCAGCATGATGAAGGCGCCGACCGGCACCAGCAGCAGGATCCTGTACACCTCCTGCGCCTGCAGCGGCAGGTCGAGCAGCGAGTAGGCGACGAAGTTGCGGTCCTGCGCCTCGAGTCGCTGCTTGGCGGTCTCGAGCGCGTCGGCCAGGCTCTTCTGCACGCTGAACTCGACCAGCGCGCGCGGGTTGTTGTCGACCTCCAGCACCGGCTTGGGCCCGATGCTCCAGAGCATGGTGTCGTCGGGCCAGCCGATGCTGCCGGTGCGGTCGGCGATCGTGATCCACTGCCCGGTGTCGCGATCGAAGACCTGCAGCAGCGGGCGCAGGGCCACGCTCGAGCTCGACTCGGCCAGCGGCAGGCCCCAGGCCAGGCGCGCGGCGATGAGGCGGTCGGCCAGCAGCGACAGCGCGAGCTCGGCGCGCTGCTCGATGGTGTCGCGGCCCTCGAGCAGCAACTGCACTTCCTGCGCGGGTGGCGTGGCGGCCAGCCGCCGCACCAGCGCCCCGGCGAAGGTCGCGCTGTCGATCGATTCGCCGTGGACCTGCTCCAGCAGCGCGCTGCGCGCGGTGGCGAAGGGTTCCTCCCAGGTGCCGGGCTTGGGCGGCGGCGGCGCCTTGGGCGCGGCGGCCTCGCGATGCTGGTCGCGATAGACGGTGGCGCGGTAGTACAGCGCCTGGGTGCCGCTGGCGCGGCGGATCGCCCACTGCACCTCGCGCGCGCCCCTGGCGCGCTCGATGGTCATGCCGTAATTGCGCGCGACGAAGCGCTCGCCGAGGATCGCGAAGCCCGGCGGGTCGTAGGGCAGCTGCAGCGTGACCTTGTTCGGGCCGCGCCGCGGCTGGAACTCCACCCGCGCCTGCAGCTCGTAGACCTCGGTCTCGGCCACCGGCTGGACCGGGAAGCGCAGCACCTTCCACTTGTAGAAAAAGCCGCCCAGGCCCACCGCGGCGATGAGCAGGGCCAGCAGGTACAGCCTCGACTTCTTCATGGACGAGTCCCTGCGCGCCCCCCGCGCGCGTCGGCGGGGCGATAGCGTATCCGGAAATGCGGCGCGCCTGCGGGCGCGCCGCCGCGATCACACGTCGAACCGGCTACACGTCGAGCCAGCTACACGTCAAGGTTGGACACGCGCAGCGCGTTCTGCTCGATGAACTCGCGCCGCGGTTCGACCACGTCGCCCATCAGGGTGGAGAAGATCTGGTCGGCGGCGACCGCATCCTCGATCCGCACCTGCAGCAGGCGCCGCGTCTCCGGATTCACCGTGGTTTCCCACAGCTGCTCGGGATTCATCTCGCCCAGGCCCTTGAAGCGCTGGATGGTGCGGCCGCGCTTGGCCTCCTCGAGCAGCCAGGCCTGCGCTTCGGCGAAATCGCGCACCGGCTGCGACTTGGCCCCGCGCACCACGCGCGCGCCCGGCTGCAGCAGGCCGTCGAGTGCCGCGGCCGCGGTCGCGATCGGCGCGTATTCCGCCGAGCCGAAGAAGCCGGCCGAGAGCAGCTGCTGGCCCTCGAGGCCGTGGTGCGCCTTGCTCACGCGCAGCGCCCCGCCCTGCCCCTCCGTGGCCGGCAGTCCTTCGATGCGGTAACGGGCGCGGCCGAGGCCGATGCTGGCAAGCGCCGTCTCCAGCCGCGCCGCCCACGCCGCCAGGCGTTCGGCGTCGCCGAAATCGGCCGGCCTCAGCGGCGGCAGGCGGATCAGCGCGTTGAGCACCGCCGCGTCGTGGCGACCGGCCAGGCGGTCGGCCTGCTCGCGCGCCGCGGTGTAGTCGCGCAGCAGCTTCTCCAGCCCGGGGCCGCTGATCGGCGGCAGCCCGGCGCCCGGCACCAGCGCGGCGTCCTCGACCGCGTTGCTGACCAGGTAGGCGTTGAGCGCCGCGTCGTCCTTCATGTACAGCTCGGTCTTGCCCTGCTTGACCTTGTACAGCGGCGGCAGGCCGATGTAGACGTGGCCGCGCTCGATCAGCTCCGGCATCTGGCGGTAGAAGAAGGTCAGCAGCAGCGTGCGGATGTGCGAGCCGTCGACGTCGGCGTCGGTCATGATGATGATGCGGTGGTAGCGCAGCTTGGTGACGTCGAACTCGTCCTTGCCGATGCCGCAACCCAGCGCCGTGATCAGGGTGCCGACCTCGGCCGAGGACAGCATCTTGTCGAAGCGCGCCTTCTCCACGTTGAGGATCTTGCCCTTGAGCGGCAGGATCGCCTGGGTCTTGCGGTTGCGGCCCTGCTTGGCCGAGCCGCCGGCGGAATCGCCCTCGACCAGGAACAGCTCCGACAGCGCCGGGTCCTTCTCCTGGCAGTCGGCCAGCTTGCCGGGCAGGCCGGCGATGTCGAGCGCGCCCTTGCGCCGGGTCAGCTCGCGCGCCTTGCGCGCGGCTTCGCGCGCGCGCGCCGCTTCCACCACCTTCTCGCAGATCGCGCGCGCTTCGCCCGGGTGCTCCTGCAGGAAGGTCGCGAGCTTGTCGCCGAGCACGCCGGCGACGGCGCCGCTGACTTCCGACGAGACCAGCTTGTCCTTGGTCTGCGAGGAGAACTTCGGGTCGGGCACCTTCACCGACAGCACGGTGATCAGGCCCTCGCGCATGTCGTCGCCGGCCAGCGCGACCTTGGCCGTGCGCTGCAGGCCGGAACGCTCGATGTAGTCGCCCAGCACGCGCGTGAGCGCGCCGCGGAAGCCGGTGACGTGGGTGCCGCCGTCCTTCTGCGGGATGTTGTTGGTGAAGCAGTACATGCGCTCTTCGTAGGCGTCGGTCCACTGCATCGCCACCTCGACGGTGACGTTGTCGGCGACGCCGGTGAAGTTGATCACCGTGGGGTGCAGCGGCGTGCGCAGCTGCGCCAGGTGCTCGACGAAGGACTTGATGCCGCCTTCGTACTGGAACAGGTCGTGCTTGCCCTCGACCCGCTCGTCGATCAGCTCGACCTTGACCCCGGAGTTGAGGAACGCGAGCTCGCGCAGGCGCTTGGCCAGGATGTCGTAGTGGAACTCGACGTCGGTGAAGATCTCGCGGCTGGGCAGGAAGCGCACCTGGGTGCCGCGGCGCGACGAGGGCTCGAGCTTGCGCAGCGGATAGACCGGCTCGCCGAGGCGGTATTCCTGCTGGTAGTGGGCGCCATCGCGCCAGATGTCCAGCCACAAGGTGCCGCTGAGGGCGTTGACCACCGAGACGCCGACGCCGTGCAGGCCGCCCGAGACCTTGTACGAGTTGTCGTCGAACTTACCGCCGGCGTGCAGCACGGTCATGATGACCTCGGCCGCCGAGCGCTGTTCCTCCGGGTGGATGTCGACCGGGATGCCGCGGCCGTTGTCCTGCACCGAGACCGAGCCGTCGGGGTGGATGATCACGATGACGTGGTCGCACCAGCCAGCCAGCGCTTCGTCGATCGCGTTGTCGACCACCTCGAACACCATGTGGTGCAGGCCGGTGCCGTCATCGGTGTCGCCGATGTACATGCCCGGGCGCTTGCGCACCGCCTCGAGGCCCTTCAAGACCTTGATTTTACTGGAGTCGTACTGGTCGCTCATGCACACGTCCGGGCTGGCGGGGCACCCAGCGGGGTGGCCGCGCAAAGAAGAAAGTATAGCAGCGACGGGGGCTTAGCCCCGGGCTTCAGGCGCTTCCGAGGGTCCCCGTCGCACGCCGTCCGGTTCCACGTGGAACCAGTCCGACCTCGGAATACGCGCCGCGATCGGCGCGGTGGGCTCCGTGCCGGTGACCAGGACCTGCGCGCCGCTGCCGGCGAGGCGATCCAGGACCCGCGCCTGGTGCGCATGGTCGAGTTCGGACGGCAGGTCGTCCAGCGCCACGATCGGCCACTCCCCCAGCGTCGCCTGGTGCAGTTCCGCCTGGGCCAGCACGCAGGCCAGGGCCGCCAGCTTTTCCTGGCCGCGGGAGAGGTGCTCACGGCGCGGCGCGCGCTCGAAGCTCAGTTGCCAGTCGGCCCGGTGCGGACCGCGGCTGGTCAGGCCGCGGCGGCGATCGCGCTCCAGCGCCTGGTCCAGCGCGGCGGCCAGGGCGCCGGGGGTCGGGTCGTCCCAGCCAGCGTGGTAGCCGAGGGTCACGGCGCCCAGTTCGGGCAGCAGGTGGGCGGCGTGCGCATCCAGGCGCGGGCGCAGCAGGGCCAGGTAGTGCCGGCGCAGCTGGTCGACCGCTTCGGCGCTGCGTCCCAGCTCCTCGTGCCAGGGGGCGAATTCTGCCGCCGCGGCCGGGGTTCGGAGCAGGGCGGCGCGTTGTTCCAGCGCCCGCTGGCAACGACGCCACAGCGGCAGGAAGCCCGGTTCCACGTGAAACACGCCCCAATCGAGGTAGGCCCGGCGCCCCTCCCCGCCCCCGCCGATCAACTCGTGCGAGCCCGGCTCGAAGCAGCACACGGCGCAACGCGCGTAGAGGTCGCTCAATCGCGGCAGGTCCTGTTCGTCGGCGCGCGCGGTCCAGCGGGCGCCATGCCGCTCCAGGCCCACCCGGGTGGTCGAGCCATCGGCACGTTGCAGCCGGGCGTACACGGTGTAGCGCTCGGCGCCGAGCCGCAGCAGGCTGTCGCGGCTGCCCTTGCGGAACGAGCGCCCATAGGACAACAGGAACAGGGCCTCCAGCAGCGTGGTCTTGCCCGCCCCGTTGGGCCCGAGGATGAAGTTGAGGCCGGGCCCGAAAACGACTTCGGCGCTCTCGAAGCGCCGAAGGTCGGTGACGCGCAGGGTGTGGACCCACACCGGGGCGGTGCCCCGTGCCGGTCAGAGCCGCAGCGGCATGATCACGTGCCGCGAGCGCTCATTGTCGGCGTCCCGGATCAGGCAGCTGGAATTGCCGTCGCGCAGGCACAGCATGACTTCGTTGCCGCGCAGGGCGCTCAGGGCGTCGAGCAGGTAGTTGACGTTGAAGCCCACCGCGAGGCCGTCGACATGGGTGCTGACCTCGAGCTCCTCCACCGCCTCTTCCTGCTCGGGGTTGTGCGCGACGATGTGCAGGCGCCCGGGCGCCAGCTCCATCTTCACCCCGCGGTACTTCTCGTTGGACAGGATCGAGGCGCGCTGCAGGGCCGCGCGCAGGTCCTCGCGACCGACCGTGAGCACCTTGTCGGCGCCGATCGGGATCACCGCCTCGTAGTCCGGGAAGCGGCCATCGATGAGCTTGGTGGTGAAGACGAAATCGCTGCGCCGCACGCGCAGGTGGTTGCGGCCGAATTCGATCTCCACCGTGCCCTCGCCCGCGTCGAGCAGGCGCTGCAGCTCCAGCACGCCCTTGCGCGGGATGATGATCTGGCGCCGCGCCTTGGCGTTGAGCTCGATCCCGGTCTCGCACAACGCCAGGCGGTGGCCGTCGGTGGCCACGCAGCGCAGCGCCTGCTCGCGCAGGTCGAGCAGGGTGCCATTGAGGTAGTAGCGCACGTCCTGGTGCGCCATCGCGAAGGCCGTGCGGTCGATCAGTTCCTTGAGCGTGGCCTCGGGCAGGGTCACGCGCTCGAGCAGGTCGATGTTGTCGACCTGGGGGAACTCCGACGCCGGCAGGGTGGAGAGGGTGAAACGGCTGCGTCCGGCGCTGACGGTCACCCGCTCGCCGGTCTGCTTGAAATCGATCTTGATGCCATCGGGCAGGGCGCGGCAGATGTCGAACAGCTTGCGCGCCGGGATGGTGATCTCGCCCGGATCGAGGCCGTCGGCGACCATGCGCGCCACCATCTCGACCTCGAGATCCGTGCCGGTGAACGACACGCCCTCCGCGCTCACCGCCACCAGCAGGTTCGCCAGCACCGGCAGCGTCTGCCGGCGCTCCACCACACCCACGACCTGGCTCAGCGGCTTGAGCAGGACTTCGCGCTGGACGCTGAAACGCATGAGGGGCAGCCTCTATCAGGAGGTTCTAGTTATGGAAGATGTTGATAGTGATGAGCGCTGGGGAAAACTGCAATGGGCCCGGTCCCAAGCGGTACAGCAGTAGGGCTGGCGGCCACACAACATGCTGTGCACTGCACACGTCCAGCATTGTGCGCGAACTGTGGATAACTCAGTGCGCCTGAGTTATCCACAAAGCATCCTCAGCCCGTCAACAGCCGCAGCAGCTTCTCCCAGTCCTCGCGGATGCGGCCATCGCTGCCGCGCAGCTCGGCGAGCACGCGACACGCATGCAGCACCGTGGTGTGGTCGCGGCCGCCGAAGAAGTCGCCGATCTCCGGCAGGCTGTGCTCGGTGAGCTCCTTGGCCATCGCCATCGCGAGCTGGCGCGGGCGCGCCACCGAACGCGTGCGCCGCTTCGACAGCAGGTCGGCCTGGCGCAGCTGGTAGTAGTCGGAGACGACCTTGAGGATGTTGGGCAGGCTGATCGCGCGCTCCTGCACCAGCAGCAGGTCGCGCAGCGTCTCCTGGGCGAATTCGGGCGTGATGCTGCGCCCGGTGAAGGTGGCGCGCGCCGCCAGCGTGTTGAGCGCGCCCTCGAGGTCGCGCACGTTCGAGCGCATGCGCCGCGCGACCAGGAAGGCCACCTCGTCGGGCAGGCTCATGCCCTTCGCCTCGGCCTTGGACAGCAGGATCGCGGCGCGGGTCTCGAAGTCCGGTGGCTCGATCGCCACCGACAGGCCCCAGCCCAGCCGCGAGGTCAGGCGCGGCTCGAGGTTCTCGACTTCCTTGGGATAGCGGTCGCAGGTGAGGATGATCTGCTGCTTGCCCTCGAACAGCGCATTGAAGGTGTGGAAGAACTCCTCCTGCGTGCGGTCCTTGCCGGCGAAGAACTGGATGTCGTCGAGCAGCAGCGCATCGACCGAACGGTAGCGGTGCTTGAACTCGTCGATCGCGCGCGGGCCCGCGAACTTGTTCGACAGCGCCTTGACCATCGCGCTGAAGAACTGCTCGGAGCGCTGGTAGAGCACCTTGACGCCCGGGTTGTGCTGGCGCATGAGGTTGCCCGCCGCGTGCATCAGGTGGGTCTTGCCCAGGCCGGTGCCGCCGTAGAGCAGCAGCGGGTTGTAGGTGCGGCCGGGATTCATCGCCACCTGCAGCGCGGCGGCCTTGCCGAGCTCGTTCGACTTGCCCTCGATGAAGGTCTCGAAGGTGTAGTGCGGGTCGAGGTTGCTCTCGAACCACTCGGGCGCGCCGTTGGGCGCGGGCTCGCGCCGCGGCGAGCGCGGCGATGCCGGCGGCGCCAGCGAGCCGACCTCGATCCGCACGCCGGCCAGCTCCGGTTCCAGCTGCCGCGCCAGCGCCTCGATGCCGGGCAGGAAGCGTTCGCGCACCGAGTCGAGCACGAAGGAATTGGGCGCCAGCAGGCGCAGGTGCCCGGACTGCTCCAGCGCCTGCAGCGGCTTGAGCCAGGCGTGGAAGTCCTCCACCCCGAGCTCGGACTCCAGGCGCTCGAGGCAGCGTTGCCACAGCTTGCTCATGGGACTTCGGAGCGCGATCAGGACGGCGCGTAGGGGGAACCACGGAGTCTAACAGGGCGCCGCAGTTCGCCACGGCACCAGCCCGCGAGTCGCCGCGACACCGGGCGTTGCTTGACGCCGCGGCGCCGGCGCCCTATCCTCGCCGACCCTTTTTCCCAACACCTCCAACGAGTTGCCGCCATGAAGCGCACATTCCAGCCGGGCAAGCTCAAGAAGGCCCGTACCCACGGCTTCCGCGCGCGCATGCAGACCGCCGATGGCCGCAAGGTCCTGTCGGCGCGCCGCGCGAAGGGTCGCAAGAAGCTCATTCCGTAATGGGGTGCGCGCCGCTGCGCGCGCTCCTCGACACGGGCTTCATGCTTGCACAACCCCCGCGGTGCGCCGGCTGCGCCGGCTCCACCGCCGCCCCCTGGGCTCGAGGGGGCCATGGTTCCGAAGGCACACGCGTTTGACTGCCCGGAACGCCTTTCCCCGAACGGCACGGTTGCTCACGGCGGCGGACTTCGCCGCGGTGTTCGCTTCGAGCGTGCGCCAGCAATCGGCGTGGTTCCGGGTGCAGGCACTGCGTCGCGCCGACGACCAGGCCCGCATCGGGCTCGCGGTCTCGCGCAAGGTCTCGACCCGCGCGGTGGCGCGCAATCGGCTGCGGCGCCTGGCGCGTGAACTGTTCCGCCTGCACCAGGCGCAGCTCGCCGGCTGGGACGTGGTCGTGATGGCCAAGCCCGCCGCGGTGGTCGCCGCAGCCCCCGAACTGCGCGCCGACCTCGGGCGCCTGTACGCGCGCATCGCCGCGTTGAACCCGGCGAGCGCGGCCGGCACAATGACGCCCCCATCGCGGTCCGTCCGGATCGAGCCCGACTCCCAGCCCTGAGCGACAGCGTGCGCGCCTTCCGCGCGCCGGTCGCGACGCCCGCCTGCCATGCCGAACCTCCGCGCCCTGCTCCTCGTCGCCCTCGCCTTCACCGGTTTCCTGCTCTGGCAGGCCTGGGAGCAGGACTACGCGCCGCGCGCGCCGGTCGCCGGCATCGACACGCCCGCGACGCCGGAGGCGGCCGACCCGGCCACGCCGACGCAGTCGCCGGCCGACGTGCCCACGGCGCCCGCCGCGCCCGCAGCCACCGCCGTCGATGGCACGAGCGTGCCCGCGGCCGCGGCGATCGAGGCCCGCGGCGCCACCGTCACCGTCACCACCGACCTGGTCCGCGCGGTCATCGACACGCGCGGTGGCACCCTGCTCGAAGTCGACCTGCTGCACTATCCGCGCGAGGTCAAGCGGCCCGAACCGGTGCGCTTGATCAACGATGCGCCGGAGCGCTTCTTCGTCGCCCAGTCCGGCCTCGTCGCCGCCGCCGGCGCGGCGCCCGACCATCGCGCGATCTACGTCGCGGCCAACGACACCTACCGGCTGGCCGACGGCAGCGACACCCTGGAGGTCCCGCTCACCTGGACCGACGGCCGCGGCGTCTCGGTCACCAAGACCTACCGCTTCACTCGCGGCAGCTACGTGGTCGAGATGTCGGACGTGGTGGCCAACAGCGGCGCCACGCCATGGAGCGGCAGCGCCTACCGGCAGCTGCAACGCGTGCCGCCGCCGGCGCACACCGGCGGCGCCTCGTTCACCAATCCCGAGGCCTACAGTTTCGTCGGCGCGGCCTGGTACAGCCCCGAGGAGCGCTTCGAGAAGCTCAAGTTCGACGACTTCGCCGAGAACGCGCTGCAACGCGACGTCACCGGCGGCTGGACCGCGATGCTGCAGCACTACTTCTTCGCCGCGTGGATCCCGCCGGCCACCGAGCGCACCGCCTTCGCGACCCAGGTCGTGGCCGAGGGTGGCGCCGCGCCGCGCTTCCTGATCCGGCAGGTCTCGCCGGCGCAGAACATCGCGCCCGGCGCCAGCGGCAGCTTCCAGGCGCGGCTCTTCGTCGGCCCCAAGCTGCAGGAGAAGATGGCGGCCATCGCGCCGGGCCTGGAACGCACCATCGACTACGGCCTCGTCACCTTCATCGCCGACCCGCTGTTCCACTACGTGCTGCACCCCCTGTACCGCCTGCTCGGCAACTGGGGCTGGGCGATCGTGTTCACCACCTTGCTGGTGAAGCTGCTGCTGTATCCGCTGTCCGAAGCGCAGTACCGCTCGATGGCCAAGATGCGCAAGCTGCAGCCGCGCCTGGTCGCGCTCAAGGAGCGCTACGGCGACGACAAGCAGAAGTACAACCAGGCGATGATGGAGCTGTACCAGAAGGAGAAGATCAACCCGATGGGCGGCTGCCTGCCCATCCTGGTCCAGATCCCGGTGTTCATCGCGCTGTACTGGGTGCTGCTCGAGAGCGTGGAGCTGCGCCAGGCGCCGTTCATCGGCTGGATCCAGAACCTCTCGGACAAGGATCCGTACTTCGTGCTGCCGATCCTCAACGGCATCACCATGGTGGCCGCGCAGCGCCTCACGCCCGCCACCGGCATGGATCCCACGCAGCAGAAGATCATGCAGGCGATGCCGGTGGTGTTCGCCGTGATGTTCGCCTTCTTCCCCGCCGGCCTGGTGCTGTACTGGACCGTCAACGGCCTGCTCGGCCTGCTGCAGCA
>CAZTNB010000110.1:0-9970 GCA_964614825.1 uncultured Gammaproteobacteria bacterium | reverse complement strand
GGCCTGGGCCTGCTGGTGGCGATCCTGCTGCGCGGCGAGGCGCGCCTGGTCGAGACCGCCGAGGTGCGGGTCGGCCCCTTCGAGGTGAGCTTCCAGGAGGAGGGCAAGACGCGGCTGCGCGAGCGTTACCGGGTGACGGCGCCGATCGCGGGCTGGTTGCGCCGGATCGAGATCGAGGAAGGCGACACGGTGCGCGCCGGCCAGGTGCTGGCCGAGATCCAGCCCACCGTCGCCGGCCTGCTCGACCCGGCCAGCCGCGCGCGGGCGCGCGCCGAGGCCGACTCGGCCAGCAGCGCGCTGGCCGCCGCGCGCCAGCGCGTGAGCGCGCTGCGCGCCGCCGAAAGACTGGCGGCCGTGGAGTACAAGCGCCTGGAGTCGATGAAGGTGCACAGCGCGGTCTCGGAGTCGCAGCTCGACGCCGCCAGGGCGCGCGCCGACCAGGCCCGCGCCGAACTCGCCGCCGCGGTGGCCGAGGAACGCATGATGGCGCAGCGCCTGCAGGGCGCCGAATCGGTGCTGGCGCAGGAGGGCCGTGGCGGCGGCGGCACCGCGCTGCCGGTGGTCGCGCCGGTCGATGGCCAGGTAATCGAGCGCTATCTGGAGAGCGAGGGCCCGGTCGCGGCGGCGCAGGCCCTGCTCGACCTCGGCGATCCCGCCGACCTCGAGATCGAGGTCGAGGCGCTGTCCACCGATGCGGTCAAGGTCAAGCCCGGCATGGCGGCGCGCGTGCTGCGCTGGGGCGGCGAGGGCACGCTCGACGCCCGCGTCTCCCGGGTCGAACCGGGCGGCTACACCAAGATCTCGGCGCTGGGCGTGGAGGAACAGCGCGTGCGCATCCTGCTCGACCTCACCAGCCCGCCGGAACGCTGGTCCGGTCTCGGCGACGCGTACCGGGTCGAGGTCGAGTTCGTGCTCACCGCGGGCGAACGCGTGCTGCAGGTGCCGGCCAGCGCCCTGTTCCGCCACGAAGGGCGCTGGACGGTGTATCTCGCCGACGGCGGCCGTGCGCGCCGGGTCGCGGTCGAGATCGGCGCCAGCGGCGCGACCGCGGCGGAAGTGCGCGGCGGGCTCACGGCGGGCCAGCGCGTGATCCTGTTCCCCGACGACCGCATCGCCGACGGCGTGCGCCTGCGGGAATCGACGCCGCATCCTTGAACACGACCCGGCGCGAACTGGTCGCCAATGGCATCCGCATCGCCTGCCTGGAGGCGGGCAGCGGCCCGCTGGTACTGCTGCTGCACGGCTATCCCGACGATGCCGAGAGCTGGGAGCACCAGATCCCGGTGCTGGCCGCGGCGGGCTATCGGGTGGTGGCGCCGTACCTGCGCGGCTATCCGCCCAGCGCCATCCCCGCCGACGGCTGCTACGACCGCGCGACGCTCGCCAACGACGTCAAGGCGCTGGTCGAGGCGCTCAACGGCGGCGAGCCCGTGTACCTGGTCGGGCAGGACTGGGGCGCGGCCATAGCCTACGGCGTGCTCGGCGCCTACCCGCGGCTCGTGCGCCGCGCGGTGATCCTGGCGGTGCCGCATCCGGCCGAGATCCGGCGCACGCTGCGCCGTTCGCCGCGCCACGTGCTGCGTTCCTTCCACTGGTTCCTGTTCCAGCTGCCGTGGCTGCCGGAGCGCCTGTGCCGCGCCTTCGACTACGCCTTCATCGGGTGGTTGTGGCGCCTGTGGTCGGCGGGCCGGGTCGCCCCGGCCCACGTGGCGCGGATCAAGCGCATGCTGGCCGTGCCCGGCGCGGTCGAGGCGACGCTGGGCTACTACCGTGCCGCCTTCGGCCGGCGCCATCGCGATCCCGCGCTGTCCGGCCTGCTGGCGCGCCTCGACGACCCCACCGCGGTGCCCACGCTCGTCGCCTGCGGCTCGCACGACATGCGCCGCGAGTTGCTGCCGCGCCAGCACGACCGCTTCACCGGTCCCTACGCGTGGACCGTGGTCGAGGGCGCCGGGCACTTCCTCCATCGCGAGCAGCCGGATGCGGTCAACCGCCTGATCCTGGACTGGTTCGGCCGGGCGGACTGAGCGCCGCGCCGGCGTCCGGCGCGGCGGGGGATTCCAACCCTGGCCGCGTTCGCGGCATCGTTGCAGGGATCGGCGGCGCGTCGGCCCGCCTGCGGCATCGAGGAGACCCCCGGGCATGAACACCGAGCTTCCGGTCCAGCCGCGCGCCGCGACGGGCGGGCGCCTGTCGAACTATCTCGCCAGCGCCTTCGCCATCGGCGTGTCGATGATCTCGCTCAGCGTGGCGATCAGCTCCAACCGCACGCAGGAGCGCCTGCTCGCGGCCAGCGTGTGGCCGGCGCTGGAGTACGGCACCGGCAACCGCGGCGCGGATGGGAGCGACGTCATCTCGATGAACGTGGGCAACAGCGGCGTCGGCCCGGCGCGCCTGCGCAGCTTCCAGGTGCTCTACCAGGGCCAGCCGGCGCCGAACGCGGCGAGCCTGCTCACGCAATGCTGCGGGCTGGCCGACGCGCCCGCCTACACCGTCACGTCGGGGGTGCGCGGGCGCGTGCTCAAGGCCGGCGAGGAACTGTCGTTCCTGATGCTGCCGCGCGAGAAGAACGACGCCGCGGTCTGGGACCGCTTCAACCGCGAGCGCTTCAACGCCCGGGTACAGGCCTGCTACTGCTCGGTGCTCGACGCCTGCTGGCGGCTGGACTCCGATCTCGCCGAGCCCGAGCCGGTGGCGAGTTGCCCCGACGTGCCCGACGCCCAGGAGTGGAGCGGCTGAGTACCGCCGGGGCCGCCGCGGCCTCAGCCGCCGGCGGCATCGAGGCGGGCACGCAGCGCGTCGACCTCGTGGCGCAGGGCATCGAGCCGCGACTCCAGCGCCTGCAGCCGCGCCGCCACTAAGTCATCGCCATCCGCGGCCGGGTGCGCGGCCGCCAGCGCGGCGGCGCCCTGCTCCGCCGCCGACAGCGGGCCGCACAGCAGGTGCGCGTAGCGATCCTCCCGCTGGCCGGGCCCGCGGCCCAGGCGCAGCACCAGCCTGGGCTCGCGCGTGGCGAGGCGCTCCAGCGTGGCGCGCACGGCCTCGACGTCGGCGAAGCGGGCGAGGCGCTCGCTGCGCGCGCACAGCTCGGCCAGCGTCTGCGGCCCGCGCAGCAGCAGCAGCGCGAGCAGCGCGCGCTGCTCCGGCGTGACCCGCAAGCCCTCGTCCATGCGGTGCTCGTAGCGCAGCGCGCGCGAGCCGTGCACGACCTTGACCAGGCCCTTGTCCTCGAGCGTGCGCAGCGCGTGGCCCACGTTGCCCGGGTCGAGCTCCATCACCGGCTCGCGGCTGGTCTTCTGGTTGCAGGCCGCCACCGCGGCGTTGAGCGTGAGCGGGTAGGTCTCGGGCGTGAGCGCGCTCTTCTCCACCAGGCAGCCGAGCACGCGGGCCTCGGCGGCGGTGAGGATCACGGTCGATTCGCTGTCCATGGGCGGGCCTCGCGCGTTCAGCGCAGGAAAGCGGGATGGGTGAGCTGGTGCAGGAACACGCCCAGAACGCGCGGCTCCATCAGCAACAGGAACAGCACGCCGTAGGCCGCGCCCCACAGGTGCGCGCTGTGGTTGACGTTGTCCTTGCGCGCGCGGTCCATGTAGATCGAATAGCCGATGTAGAGCACGGCGTAGACGATCGCCGGAACCGGCAGGAAGAACACGAAGATCAGCGCCCAGGGCTGCAGCAGGATGAAGGCGAACAGCACCGCCGACACCGCGCCGGAGGCACCGAGGCTGTGGTAATCCGGACTGCCGCGGTTGCGCAGGTAGGTGGGCAGGATCGAGGCCAGCAGCGCGCCGGCATAGAACGCGAGGTAGCCGGCCGCGCCGATCCGGGCCACGAACAGCGGCTCCATCGCGCGGCCGAAGAAGTACAGCGTCACCATGTTGAAGAACAGGTGGCCGGCGTCGGCGTGGATCAGGCCGTAGCTGAGCAGGCGCCAGTACTCGCCGCGGCGCGCGATCGCCGGCGGCCACAGGATCAGCCGCTGCAGCAGGGGCGGACGGCCGAAGGCGAGGAACGAGACCACGCAGGTCACGGCGATGATCGCGAGGGTCAGGGTCATGGACTGCGCGGGAACGAGCGGAGCGCAAGCCTAGCGCGCGGCCGCGCGGCCCGCGACCCGGTCGCGCGCCGGCCACCGGCGCGGCCCTACTCGGGCAGGCGATCCCAGATGTAGTCCTCGACGTCCTGCTCCACCAGCCGCACCACCCGGCCGCGCGCGTCGCGCTCGAAGCGCAGCGGCAGCAGGCCGCCGGGCGCGGCGTAGCGGTCGTCGCCCTGCGGCACCAGCGCGGTCGAGCGCGAGTCGTCGCCGAATTCCAGCCCCGCGCCGACCCGCTTGACCGCCAGCACCTCGCCGCCCTCGCGCGAGCGATAGCGGCCCACGCAGGCGTCGAGCTCGGCCGGCGCCACCGCCACCGCCGTCGGCACCTCCACGCGGTTGCGGTCGCCGAGGCCGTGCTCCTGCAGGCACACCGGGCACGGCGTCGGCGGCAGCGCGTTGTGGACCAGGTGCGCCACCGGCGCCAGGCGTTGCAGGGCGAGATGGATCGCGCGCAGGTCGGCGTCGTCGAGTTCGCGGAACGCGATCCACGGCATCAAGGGGCTGAGCGTGCCCGACTTGCCGCTGCGGATCACCTGGACGAAGGCGTCGGCGCCGTAGGCCATGCCCGCGGGTCCCGGCGTGATGTTGGTGCTGAAGGCCTTGCGCGTGCCGCGCTCGATCAGGTTGCCGCCCGCATACAGGCCGGGCATGCGCTTCGAGTACCAGGAGGTGTGGCAGCCGCTGCAGTCGGCCACGGCGACGAGGTAGCGGCCGCGCGCCAGCGGCGAGGACAGGTCCGGCATCGGCACCGGCCGGTCCAGCGGCTCGATCGCGGCGGCGATTTCCGCTTGCCGCGCCGGATCCATGCGCGTGGCCGGCAGCGCGTTGCGCACCGGCGGCAGCGTGCGCAGGTAGACCACGATCGAAGCCACGTCCTCGTCGGCGAAGCGCCGGAACGAGGCGTACCACATCTGCGGATGCAGGGCCCGGCCATCGTGGCCGACGCCTTCGCGGATCGCGCGCGCGAGCGCGTCGTCGGGCCAGGTGCCGGCGCCGGTCTCGCGGTCGGGCGTGATGTTGGGCGCGACGGTGCGGCCGTCGGGATCGTCGCGCATGACCTGGCCCGCGCCCTTGCGCCCGGCCTTGGGCGGCGCGCCGGGCAGTTCCCAGTCGCGTTCGGAGTGGCAGATGAAGCACTGGCCGATGCCCTCGGCGAGGTAGCGGCCGCGCGCGATCCGCGCTTCGGTGCGCTCGAAGGGCGCCGGGTCCAGCGCGCGCGCCCGCGGTCGCGCCGCCGCGGCCGGCGCGGGTTCGGCCGCCGACGCCGCGATGGCCATGCCGCACAGCGAGGCCGCCAGGACGCGCGCGAGCGCGCCGCGTCGCGCGGACGCGCGCGGTACCGGTTCCGCTTCGGGGTTGTTCGACATGTGGGACCTGCGCCGCCCTGCTTGCCAGGAACTACGCAACCCGCGTCGAAAGCGGGCCAGCGGCTGCTGGCCCGCCGATGCCGACGGGCATGGCTCGAGGACCGAGGCCACGCCCGCGGGCGGAACGCCTCAGAGCGCGGCGTCCTTGAGCTTCTTCAGCGCACGGGCCTTCACCTTCACCGAGGCAGGCTTCGCCGGGAACCAGCGCTCCTGGCCGGTGAACGGATCCTTGCCGAAACGCTTGGCCTTCGCCGGCACGGCGACGGCAGTGATCTTCAGCAGGCCCGGCAACACGAACTGGCCCGCGCCCTTCTTGTTCACGGCGCCCAGCACCGCGGCTTCCAGGTGGGCCAGCACGGCCTTCACCGACTTGGGCTCCACGCCCGAGCCGTCGGCGATATGACGCGCCAGTTCGGTACGAGACAACACATCCTTGACAGGCTTGACGACGACCGGACCGGCAGCCTTCTTCGGTGCGGCTTTCTTTGCTGCTTTCTTTGCTTTGGCCATGGCTCGCATTCTCAAGAGCGATAGTTCGTCCGCACGATCAGTCGGCGGGCGGCCTCTAGGGGCGGCCCACTGTATTACATATTCGGGCCGCAATCTGCGCTTTTCCGGCTATAGCCCGCGTCTTTTTCGATATACCGCGCCATTGCCCGTTGTGGTAAACGGCACGGTGGCGTTCGCGCCGGCGCGGCCGCCGGCCGGCCACGGCGCGAACGGCGTCCGCAACGGCGGCAGGCCGAAGGCGATGCCGTCGGCCCGCGCCCGGGCCACCAGGTCGTCCAGGGTCGCGGCCGCGTCGTCGAACAGCAGCGGCAGCGGCGCCAGGGGCCGCTCCAGTGGCCGCCAGATGTCGTCCCAGTGGATCGCGACCACCCGCCGGGCGCCGCTCGCGCGCACCACCTCGTTCCAGTAGTCGGCGCGCGCCGCCGCATCGCGGCGGCCCAGGCCGCCGAGGCCCAGGAACACGGTGTCGACCTCCTGCCCGGCCAGCGCGCCGGGGATCCAGCCCGCGCTGGCGTGGACCAGCAGGCGCAGGCCCGAGGCATGCTCGACCCGCAGCGACCAGGCCTGCCCCTCGCGCCAGGCGCTCGCATGCGCCGGCGGCACCAGCGGCGCGTCGATGGTTTCGACCGTGATGCCGTCGGACCAGGCGGTGGCGCCGTGGCGCGCGGCGATGAAGGTCAGCCGGAACCGTCCCAGCTGCAGCGAGTCGCCCGGGCGCACCTCGCGCAGCTGCGCGGGCGCGAGGCCCAGGCCCAGCCCGACGTTGAGGGTGGAGCGCGAGCCGACCAGCAGCGCGCCGGTGCGGCGCGCGACGATCGGGGCATCCAGCGCGTGGTCGTAGTGCGAATGCAGCGGCACCACGGCCGCCAGTCGCGTCACGCCCAGCCGGTCGAGCTCGCGCGCGACCACGGCCTCGTCCGGCGCGATGCGGCCGAACAAGGTGCGGACCATGCCGGGCCGGGAGTAGAAGCCGTCGGTCATCCAGGCGGTTTCGCCGTCGTCGAACAGCAGCGTGGAGACCCCGGCAAACCGCACGCGGACCGGCGCGTCCGCCGGCGCGGGCGGCAGTTCTAGCGCGCGCCAGGGCGCCAGCGACGGACGCCGCTGGGCCTGCACCGCCAGCACAACGAGGCCGACGGCGAGCACGCATGCCACGACGGCGGCTGCGCGCCGCCAGAGCCGCCGGGACGTGGTCGGGGCGGTGGCCGGCGCCGCCACGCTAGCGGGTCGCCGCGGCCAGCCGGCGCAAGAGCACGGTGATCGAGTCCCCTCGCGTGTTCATCGGGCCCCGGCCCAGTCCCAAGCGGCGCCGCAGGCGGTTCCTGCGCGGCACAGGGTAGCCCAGCGCGGTGCGATGCCGAAACCGCGCAGCGGGTGGCGCGCCTGGGCGGTCCCGCGCGCGTGCAGGCGTTCCGCGATATCGACGCGCCCTGCCCGGCACGCCGGCCGCGCCGCGCGGCGGCGCGGCGCAGTACGATGCCGCCGGACCCGGATCGCGGGCACGGCCAGCGGCGGCATGGACTTCGAGCACATCATCGTGGTCAACGATCCGGCGCACCACGGCGCACCGCCGGTACCGCTGCAGTCGCTCAAGGACGGCCTGCGCCTGCTGGCCGTGCGCCCGCAGTCGTACGACGAGGGCATCGATGACTTCGACCTGCGGATCGACGCTGCCGGCATCCTGCGCCGGCAGATGAACCGCGGCGCGCTGGCCCTTCGCGACCACGTGCGTCTGCTCGAGGACGACCGGGTCTACGAGCAGACCATCGATGCGCCGGCGCCGTTCGCCGGCTCGGTGCGCCGCATCGCGATCGAGCAACCCGCGCCGGGCGTGCTGCTCCTGCGCTTCGACTACCGCGGCAAGCGCTCCGCGCCCGGCGAGGCGCTGGACGAGCGCGAGACCGGCGCCCTGCGCTCCGCCTACCTCGCCGCCGACCGCGACTTCGTCGCCGCGCTGCGCGCCCTGCACGGGCACGGCGCGCTGGCCACGCTGCTCAAGCTGCATTCGCCGCCGGGACGCTGAGCTTCGCGGGCGGGCGCGGCACGCCCGGCTCGGGCCGGCAGGTCCACGACCACGTTCCAACCGGCAGGCGGATGGGTGCAACCACCCCGGGCGAGTCGGCTCAGGGCGCGCGCAGGAATTCCAGCAGCACCGGCTCCACCACCTCGGGCCGCTCCAGGTGCGGCAGGTGCCCGGCGTCGGCCACCGCGAGGAACCGGTGCGCGCCCAGTGCCTCGCGCACCGCGCCGCTGAGCGCGTAGGGCACGGTCTGGTCCTGCTCGCCCCAGACCAGCAGCACCGGCCGTTGCTGCGCGCCGACGGCGCGGTAGGCCGGCAGCGGATCGCGCGCGGCGACTTCGCGGAGCGTGGAGAGGATGGCGCGACCGAAGCCGTGGTAGCGCATCTGCGGCCGGTAACGCTCGCTCCAGTCCGGGAAGCGTTCGGGATGGACGAAGTCGCCGGCCTGGCCGGCGGCCATGCCCGGCAACACCGTCACCCGGAACAGGTACTCGCCGAGCAGCGGCCAGCGCAGCGGCCCGATGTCGCGCGCGCTGGCCATGGGATCGATCAGCACCAGGCGCCGCACGCGCGCGGGATGCTCCGCGGCGTAGGCCGCGGTGATCGCGCCACCCATCGACAGCCCGACCAGGTCCACCGGCTCCTCGATCGCGAGCGCGTCCAGCAGTTCATCGACCTGGCGCGTGAATCGCGCCATGTCATAGGCGCCGCGCGGCCGGTCGGAGGTGCCGCGACCGTAGAGGTCGAAGCGCGTGACCCGATGGCCGGCCGCCGCGAGCGCGGCAAAGGTCGGGTCGTAGATGTAGGACGGCACCGAGAAGCCGTGCACCAGCAGCACGGGCGATCCGTCCGCGGGCCCGGCCTGTTCGTAGTGCACCGCGCCTTCGCCGAGTTCGACATATGAGCCGGGCACCGCGGCCCGGGCAGCGGCGTCCAGCGCGCGCCATTCGCTGTTGCGCACCAGCGGCGGCAGTGCGGCCAGGACCAGCAGCACGCCGAGCAGGTGGCGCCAGGTCCAGGGTTTGCGCATGGCGGCGATCATCCCCGATCGCCTCCGGGTGCGGAAGGCCGGCGCGTGCGGGCCGGTCCGGCGGCCACGCGTGGCTGCCCGTGGGCGGTTGAACGGCGCCCGGCAACAGGGTAATTGTGCGGCGATCGTCGGCGCCACGCGCCGGCCGCGCCCCTCGAACCACGCCGACAATGGAGCAGGACCATGGAGACCCAGGCAATCCGTGACTTCATCAGCACCACCGCGGTCGAACTCGGGGTCAAGATCCTCGCCGCGATCGCCTTCTGGATCATCGGCCGCTGGCTGATCGGGCGCGTCATCGCGCTCATCAGCGCGGGAATGAACCGCAACCACGTCGACCCGACCCTGACCAAGTACCTGGGCTCGATCATCGCGGTCGCGCTCAACATCGCCCTGGTGCTGGGCATCCTCGGCTACTTCGGCATCCAGACCACGTCCTTCGCCGCGCTGCTCGCGGGCGCGGGCCTCGCCATCGGCATGGCCTGGAGCGGCATGCTGGGCAATTTCGCCGCCGGCGCCTTCATGCTGATCCTGCGCCCGATCAAGGTCGGCGACTTCGTCAGCGTCGGCGGCATCACCGGCACGGTGCACGAGTTGGGCCTGTTCGGCACCACGCTGGTCACGCCCGACAACGTCATGACCATCGTCGGCAACGGCAAGGTCTTCGGCGACACCATCCAGAACTACTCGGCGATGCCGGCGCGGCGCGTGGAGCGCACGGCGCAACTGGCCGGCAGCGTCGATCCGCTCGACGCCATCGCGCGGCTCAAGGCCGCGGTCGCGAAGATCCCCAACGTCGCCACCAGTCCGGCGCCGGAGGTCAACCTGCTCGACCTCAACCTGGTCGGGCCGGTGATCGCGGTGCGGCCCTACACCCACACCGACCACTACTGGCAGGTGTACTTCGACACCAACGAGGCGATCGTGCGCACGGCGCGGGAAGC
>CAZTNB010000109.1:0-10013 GCA_964614825.1 uncultured Gammaproteobacteria bacterium | reverse complement strand
ATCTTCGACGACTTCTCGGTGCCGTGGCGCGCCGGGTCCGCGCCGCCCTCGCCCGAATTGGAGCGCGCGCCGAGGCGATTCATCGCGATCGCCTGCGCCTCGTGCGCCTCCGGCGAGAGCGCGCCCAGCGACATGCCGGCGGAATCGAAGCGCGGCAGGATGGCCTCGATCGGCTCGACCTCCGCCAGCGGCAGCGCGCGTGCCGGGTCCGGCGCCAGCGCCAGCAGGTCGCGCAGGGTCGAGGGCGGGCGCGAATCGACGTGGTCGGCGTAGCGCTGGTAGTCGGCGTAGTCGCCGCTGCGCACGGCTTGTTGCAGCGAGCCGATCACGTCGGGGTTGTACATGTGGTACTCGCCGCCGTGCACGTAGCGCAGCAGGCCGCCCTGGCTCAACTGCTCGGCCGGGTTCCAGGCCCGCGCCGCGAGCCCGCGCGCGTCGTCCTCGAGTTCGGCGAAGCCCGCGCCGCCCACGCGCGAGGGCGTGCCCTCGAAGCAGCGCGCCACCACCGCGGGCGCAAGGCCCACGATCTCGAACAGCTGCGCGCCGCGATAGCTGCCGATGGTGCTGATGCCCATCTTGGAGATGATCTTGAGCAGGCCCTTCTTGATCCCGCGCCGGTAGCTGCGCCCCAGCTCCGCGCGCTCGCTGCCGCGCTTGCCCTTGAGCGCGCCGCTGCGGCCGAGGTCGAACAGGGTCTGGTAGGCGAGGTACGGGTACACCGCGGTGGCGCCGTAGCCGATCAGGCAGGCGAAGTGGTGCGCGTCGCGCGCGGTGCCGGTCTCGACGATCAGGTTGCAGTCGCAGCGCAGGCCCACGCGCACCAGGTGCAGGTGGATCGCGCCGGTGGCGAGCAGGGCGTGGACCGGGACCGCGCCCTCGGCCGGGAAGCGGTCCGACAGCAGCAGGATCACCGCGCCGTCGCGCACCGCCGCTTCGGCCTGCGCGCACAGGCGATCGATCGCGGCCGCGAGCGGCTCGCCCTCGCGCAGGTACAGGTCCAGGCGCTGGTGCGCGTTGGCGAAGTCCTCCAGCGCCAGCAGCTGGCGCAGCTTGCGCTGGGAGAAGATCGGCGAGTTGATCATCACCGTGCGCGCGTTGGCCGGCGACAGCTCGAACAGGTTGCCCTCGCGCCCGATGTTGGTCGCCAGCGACATCACGCACTGCTCGCGCAGCGGGTCGATCGGCGGGTTGGTGACCTGGGCGAAGGCCTGGCGGAAGTAGTCGTACAGGGCGCGCGGCTGGGTCGAGAGCACCGCCATGGGCGTGTCGTCGCCCATCGAGCCGGTCGCTTCCTGCTCGGTCTCGGCCATCACCCGCAGGATCGCCTCGCGCTCCTCGCGGGTGAGGCCATGGAGCTTCTGGAAGCGCGCCAGGGTCGGCACGTCGAAGGGCTCGGCCGCGAGCGAGGGATCGATCAGGTCGGCGACCAGGTACTTCACGCCCTGCTTCAACCAGCGCTTGAACGGCGCGCGCGCGCGGTTGACCCGGTCGATGGCGCCGCTGTCGAGGAACTCGCCGGAGTAGAGGTCCACCGCGATCATCTCGCCGGGGCCGAGCTTGCCCTTGGACACCACGTCCTCGGGCCGGTAGTCCCACACGCCGATCTCGCTGGCGATCGTGAGGTGCCGGTCGCGCGTCAGCACCCAGCGCGCCGGGCGCAGGCCGTTGCGGTCGAGCGTGCAGGCGGCGTAGCGGCCGTCGCACATCACGATCCCGGCGGGGCCGTCCCACACGTCCTGGTTGAGGGCGTGGTACTCGTAGAACGCGGCGAGGTCGGCGTCGCGGTGCTCCAGCGATTCGGTCGCCGGCGGGACCAGGATCCGCATCGCCTGCAGCAGGTCCATGCCGCCGGCGAGCAGCACCTCGAGCATGTTGTCGAGCGTCATCGAGTCCGAGCCGCTGGTCGAGACCACCGGCTCGAGTTCGCGGAAGTCGACCGCCGGCGAGCGCCACTTGGCCGCGCGCGCGCTGGCCCAGCGCCGGTTGCCCTCGATGGTGTTGATCTCGCCGTTGTGCGCCAGCAGGCGGAACGGTTGCGCCAGCTTCCACGCCGGCGCGGTGTTGGTCGAGAAGCGCTGGTGGAACACCACCACGCTCGACATCATTTCCGGTCGCGCCAGGTCCGGATAGAAGTCCGGCAGCGCGGCGGGCAGCATCATGCCCTTGTAGCCCAGCGTCCAGGCCGACAACGAGACCACGTAGAAGTCGGGCCGGTCGGCCAGCGCGCGCTCGGCGCGGCGGCGGGCGAGGAACAGCGCGCGATGGAAGCTGGCCTGGTCCATGCTCGCGGTGGGCGAGACGTAGACCTGCTCGATGCGCGGCAGCGTGTCCAGCGCGATCGAGCCGCAGGCCTCGCGTTGGGTCGGCACCACGCGCCAGCCGGCGATGCGCACCTCGAGCCGTTCGAGTTCGGCCATTAGCACGCCGCGCGCGTGCGCGGCGCCCTCGTCGTCGCGGGGCAGGAACACGGTGCCGGCGGTGAACACCGGCCCGAGGCGGATGCCGGCCTCGTCGGCGGCGGCGCGCAGGAACTTCTCGGGGCGGTGCAGCAGCACGCCGCAGCCGTCGCCCGACTTGCCGTCGGCGGCGACCGCGCCGCGGTGCGCCATGCGCGCGAGCGCGGCGAGGCTGGTCTCGACCAGCCAGCGACTGGGCGCGTTGTCGAGGTTCGCCAGCAGGCCGAAGCCGCAGCTGTCGCGCTCGAAGCGCGGATCGTGCAGACCCGAATCGTCCCGCGGTGCCATGACAGCTCCGTTCCCGCGCCAGCCGAGGGGGCGCAGGAACACGGGTCACGGGCGGTGGCGGCGGCTCCTGCGACCCGACTTAAGCACAGATGATGCGATGCGGCAATGCGGGTGGGTATGGTCTGGCGCTGCCGGCTCGCCGCGCGCCGGGCCGCGTCCCCGCGAGTCGAGGCTGGGTCGGAGACTTCGGGCCGATCTTCGCCGATGTTGTCGCCAGAATCGGCAAAGATCGGCCAACGTGCAAGCTTGTCGGTCGCCGCGACGGGGCCAGGGGCCCGCGTCCCGCGCCCATGGCCGCAAAGAAGGTCCCGGCGACGCCCGGATGGCCCTCAGCGCGCGAGCTCGAGCTTGATCGCCAGCGTGTAGCGCGGCACGAAGCAGATGCGGTTCGGCGGGCGGCCGCAGTGGCGGATGGCGCCGTCGAACAGGACCAGGCGGCCGGGCCGGGGCGAGACCACTTCGCGCGCATCCCCGTGGTCGTCGAAGAACAGCGTCTCGCCACCCCACTCGGTGTCCCAGTGCTCGCAGATGAACCACAGCGCGGTGAGTTCGCGCGCGCCGGGCTGGGCGTCGGTGTGGGTGTAGAGCATGTCGCCGTAGGCCGCGTGGTTGGTGTAGACGCGGTAGGGGCGATAGGTCTCGTCCGGGCGCAACGCGCGCACCGCGCCAGCGGTCGCCTGCCACAGCGGCAGGCGCATCAGCGCCGGCAGCGCCATCTCGCTGACCCAGTGCTTGTGTTCCGCGGTGTCGGGCCGCGCCACCTCGGTGCGGGTGAACGGCGCGCGGTTGAGCAGCTCGGCATAGCGCGCGATGTCCTGCGCCGGCAGCAGCCCGTCGTACACCGCCAGCTGGCGGTCCTCGACGCTGGCGCTGCGGGTCGCGACTATGGGGTCCATGCGCGCGATCCTGCCACGTGCCGTGGCGCTCAGGGCTGCAGCAGCGCGGCAGCGCGCGGCGGCGTGGAGGTGGCGGCGCCGGGCGGATCGCGCAGCAGGGCCCGGCCCACCAGCCACGCCACGACCGCCAGCAGCACCGCGCCCGCGGCCATCGCGAGTGCGCGGCGTTCGCCGCTGAACCGCCGCCGCGCCGAGGCGGCGATCAGCAGTTCGGTGCTCAGGGTCGCCAGCGCAGGCGCTTCCGCCACGAAGGCCATCGGCTGCGCATCCCGGCCCACCGCGGTGACGGGGCGCAGCATGTGCGCGAGGTCGGGACGCACGTCCTCGATCATCGACGGGGTCAGCCGGCTGCCCAGCGCCAGGCTGCCGGGCCCGGCGAACTTGAGCGCGTTGCGCGCGTCGGCGACCGCCAGCCCCGCGAGGCGCCCGTCGATGCGCTCCACCGAGCCCACCGACAGGCCCGCGCGCAGCGTTTCCGCGCGTTCCGACAGCAGGCGCAGCGCGAGGTCCAGCGCATCGAGCGCGCTGCCGAACTCGGCCACCAGCGCGCGCGCGTCCTGGTCGAGGGCGCGGCAGCCCGCGCCCACCAGGGAGCGCGCCAGCCGCGCATGCTCGCCCGGCTGCAGGCCGATCGGCTGCAGCACCAGCACCGCCGCCATCGACGGCGTGGCGTCCGGCGGCTGCGCGCCGCTGCCGGCGCCGCCGGCGCTGCGCAACCAGTGGTCCAGCCTGTGGTGCCTGCGCCCGGGCGTCGACATCCTTGCCACTCCGCTTGCCGGCGGCTGCGCGATCGACCCGCGCGAGCACTTCCCAACCGGCGTCGCGGGACAGGCTAGGCGGCGGCTGCGGGCATTGCAACCCGAGGACCCGCCGCGCGGCCCGCGCTCAATCGGTGGTGCCGCGTTCGAGCAGCACGAGCAGCAGGGTAGCCACCGGACCCAGCAGCAGCGAGAGCAGGAACCAGACCAGGCCGCGCCGGCGCTTGCCCTGCGCCAGGCCGGCGTTGACCAGGGCCAGGGTGCCCCAGCCGGCGAACCACGCACCCGATTCGATCATCGTCGTGCCCTCGTCGCGGCGGCGCCGCTCAGCCGCCCTGCTCGGGCAGGCGGAACCAGCAGTTGAAGGCCACCGTGATGCGCTCGCCCTGGCCGCGGTAGGGCAGCACCTCGTGGTTGACCCAGGACGGGAACAGCACCAGCTGGCCGGCGCGCAGCTTGTAGCTCTTGCCGGTCATGGCGTAGGGCGGGCGCATGTGGTTGTTGGCCGGGTCCACGTACATGTTGGCCAGCTGGTTCGGGTTGAGGAAGTACAGCAGGCCCGAATCCGGCCGCTGCGGATCGTCCTCGCCCGGGCTCACGCAGTAGACCCCCGACCACGAGGCCATCGGATGGTTGTGCACGCCGAAGTAGCCGCCGGCGCGGGTGACGTGGAACCAGGTGTGCGAGTGGATGGCGAGCTGCGCCATCAGCTCGGCGCCGTAGCCGTTGACCTGCGCGATCAGGCGCGACAGCGCGCCCCACGAGAACTCGCGCAGGCGCTGCACGCAGGTCTCGGGCCAGGCGAAGAAATTGAAGTCGCTCTCGTACAGCTCCGGCGTGATCTTCATCGAGGGCGAGGGGTTGCGCCAGCGCGCGCCCTCCGACTCGCGGGCGAGGATCAGCTCGCGCAACTCGGCGTTGAGCGCCGCGCAATCGGCCAATTGCGCCTCGGCGAAGGGCACGGCGAAGGCCGGGACGATCTGGAACACCGGCGGCATCCTCCGCGCAGGCCACTGGCGCCCATTCTAGGCCAAGGCCGCGCCCGCGCGGCCGGCACGCACCGCGCCATGCGGCGGGCACGGGCACGCCCACGCGACATTTGTTGCGCCGTACGGCCGGCCGGACCGCGGCCTGCGACCGCCGTGGCCGCGATACGCATTACACTGCGCGTTCCACTGCACAGGACGTTTCCGCATGAACTTCCGCATCATGGCCGTCGCGGCGCTCGCCGCCGCCGCCCTGCTGTCCGCCTGCACCAAGGCGCCCGAGGCGCCGCCGCCCGCCCCGCTCGCGGCCGCGCCGCAGCCACCGGCGCTGATCGCGCGCAGCGTGCTGTTCGGCAACCCCGAGCGCACCCTGGGCAGCATCAGCCCCGACGGCAGGTGGCTGGGTTACATCGCCCCGCGCGACGGCGTGCTCAACGTGTACGTCGCGCCCTTCGACGCGCCCGACCAGGCCCGGCCGGTCACCCAGGACACCCTGCGCGGCATCCGCAACTTCAACTTCGCCTACACCGGCAACCACGTGCTGTACGCGCAGGACGTGGGCGGCGACGAGAACTTCCAGGTCTTCGCCGTCGACCTCGACAGCGGCGAGCAGAAGGCGCTGTCGCCGGCCGGCTCGCGCGCGGACATCGCCGCGCTGTCCACCCGCCACCCGGGCGAGGTGGTGATCAGCGTCAACGACCGCAACAAGCAGTACTTCGACCTGGTCAAGGTCGACCTCGCCAGCGGCAAGCAGGAGCGCCTGGTCGAGAACGACGAGTACGCCGAGTTCACCCTCGACGAGGACTTCGCCCTGCGCTTCGCCGCCAAGAGCACCGAGGATGGCGGCTACGACTGGTTCGTGCGCGACGGCAAGGCGTGGAAGCCGTGGTCGAGCGTGCCGCAGGCCGACGCGCTGACCACGGCCCTGCTCGGCCTCACCGCCGACGGCAAGACCCTCTACCTGCTCGACAGCCGCGAGCGCAACACCGGCGCCCTGTACGCGGTGGACACCGCCAGCGGCGAGCGCAAGCTGGTGCACGAGGACCTGCGCGCCGATGTCGGCGGCGTCCTCACCCACCCGGTCAGCGGCGTGGTGCAGGCGGTGAGCGTCAACTACCTGCGCACCGAGTGGACCGCGGTCGACCCGGTGCTGGAGCCGGACCTGGCGGTGCTCAAGGCGCTGGGCGACGGCGAGGTCAGCGTGAGCGCGCGCACGCTCGACGACAACCACTGGGTGGTGCTGCTGGTGCGCTCCGACGCCTCGGCCAAGTACTACCTGTACGACCGCGCCAAGGGCGAGGCCAGGCTGTGGATCGACACGCGCCCGGCGCTGGCCGGCGCCGCGCTGGCGCCGATGCACGCGCGCGAGATCAGGAGCCGCGACGGCAAGACCCTGGTGAGCTACCTGACCCTGCCGCCGGGCAGCGACGCCGACGGCGATGGCGTGCCCGACGCGCCGCTGCCGATGGTGCTGCTGGTGCACGGCGGTCCGTGGGCCCGCGACACCTACGGCTACAACGGCACCCACCAGTGGCTGGCCAACCGCGGCTACGCCGTGCTGTCGACCAACTTCCGCGCCTCGACCGGCTTCGGCAAGGAGTTCCTCAACGCCGGCGACCTGCAGTGGGGCCGCCAGATGCACGACGACCTGCTCGACGCCGTGGCCTGGGCGCGGGCGGAGAAGATCGCGCTGCCGGACAAGGTGGCGATCATGGGCGGCAGCTACGGCGGCTACGCCACCCTGGCCGGCCTCACCATGACCCCGACCGAGTTCGCCTGCGGCGTCGACATCGTCGGCCCGTCGAACCTGATCACCCTGCTCAACTCGATCCCGCCCTACTGGGTCTCGTTCCGGCAGCAGTTCTACACCCGCATGGGCGACCCCAACACGGAAGCGGGCCTGGCGCTGCTCAAGGAGCGCTCGCCGCTGACCTATGCCGACCGGATCGTGCGCCCGCTGCTGATCGGCCAGGGCCAGAACGACCCGCGCGTCAACGTGGCCGAGTCGGACCAGATCGTGCAGGCGATGCAGGCCAAGCAGATCCCGGTCACCTACGTGCTGTATCCGGACGAGGGCCATGGCTTCGCGCGCCCGCCCAACCGCATGTCGTTCAACGCCGTGACCGAGGAGTTCCTCGGCAAGTGCCTGGGCGGCCGGGTCGAACCGGTGGGCAAGGACTTCGAGGGCAGCACGATCCAGGTGCCGGCCGGCGCCGGGCTGCTGCCGGGCATGCAGGCCGCGTTGCCGGCGGCGCCCGCCGCCGAGGCGCCCGCGGCGAAACCTGCTGCAGGCTGAACGCGAGCGCGGCGTCAGCCCCGGGGTTCCCTTTGGGGTTGTCGCCGCCTTGCGTCGGCAGGACTAGGATACCGGCGACCGGCGCCGCGATGGCGCCGGTCCGGTGTCGGCCAGCGCGAGGAATAGCCGTGATGAAACCTGCAATGCTGCCGCGGCGACTTGCCGCGCTCCTGTCCCTGCTGCTGTTGTGCACGGCCGCCTTCGCGCCGCGCCCTGCGCTCGCGCAGGGCTCCGATCCCGCCGCGCTGGAGCAGCTGGTCGGCCCCATCGCCCTCTACCCGGACGACCTGCTGTCGATCACGTTGCAGGGCTCGACCTATCCGCTGCAGATCGTCGAGGCGGAACGCTGGATCGCGGCCAACAAGGGCAAGAAGGACGCCAAGCCCAAGGACACCTGGGACGATTCCGTCAAGGCGCTGATCAACTACCCCGACGTGGTCGCCAAGATGAGCTCCGAGCTCGACTGGACCACGGCGCTGGGCGAAGCGGTGGCCGCCGACCAGGGCGCGGTGATGGACGCGGTGCAGGCCTTCCGGCGCAAGGCCGACGGCGCCGGCAACCTCAAGTCCGACGACAAGGCACTGGTCGAGGAGGACGAGGGCACGATCAAGATCGTGCAGGCCGACCCGCAGGTGATCTACGTGCCGCAGTACGAGCCGACCACGGTGGTGGTGCAGCAGTCCACGCCCTACTACCCGACCTACTACCCGACGCCGTACCCCTGCTACTACTGCTACTACCCGCCGGGCTACGGCTTCGCCTCGGGCTTCTTCTGGGGCGCGGCGACCGCGGCCGCCTTCGACTGGTTCGGCGGCGGCATCCACGACGTCGACATCGACATCGACCGCAACACCAACATCAATCGCAACAGCAACCGCCAGACCAACATCGACCGCAACAGGTCGCAGCAGCTGCGCCAGAATGGCGGCACGCAGTGGCGCTCCAACGCCAAGCCCGGCGACGTGAGCCGCGGGCGCGCGACGCAGGCCGGATCCCGCCCCGCGGCGGGCAATCGCGCCACCGCCGGGCAGGGCGCGGGCAACCGCGCCGGCGCGGCCCAGGGCGGCGCCAATCGCGCCGGCACCGCGCAGGCCGGCGCCAACCGCGCGGGTACCGGGCAAGCCGGGGCCAATCGCGGCGGCGGAGCCGGCGGCGGCTACACGCGGCCTTCGGGCGGCGGCGGCGCCTCGGCCGGCTCCTACAACCGCTCCGCCAGTGGCGGCACCGGGCGCTACCAGAATGCGGGCAGCTACGGGCAGTCGGCACGCAGCTCCTCGGCGTCGCGCGGCAGTTACGGTGGCGGCGGCTACAGCGGCGGCAGCAGCGCGCGCAGCAGCGCCGCCTTCTCGAGCCGCGGCTCGGCGAGCCGCGGCGGCGGCATGGGCGGCGGCGGCCGCGGCGGCGGCGGTGGCGGACGGCGGCGTTGAAGCGTCGGACCCCCACCTCGAGGATCAGGAGAATTCCATGAGCATTCGCATCGTGATCGCGCTCGCCGTCGGCCTGCTGCTGGCATTGCCCGCGGCCGCGCAGGAGCGCTTCCGCACGCCCGAGGCCGCCGTGGCGGCGCTCGACGCGGCCATGAAGGCCGGCGACGACGGCAAGAAGCTCGACCGGCTGCTGGGACCCGCGTTCACCGAGTTCCACCTGTCGCAGCGCGAGGACCGCGCGCAGATGCAGTTGCGCTTCAAGCGCTTCGCGGACCACTACGCCGAGTACCGCACCCTCGCCGGGACCGGCGACGTGCGCACGCTGATCGTCGGCGCGGAGGGCTTCCCGTTCCCGTTCCCGCTGGTCAAGCGCGGCAGCCGCTGGAGCTTCGACGGCGAGGCGGGCGTGGAGGAGCTGCGCAACCGCTATGTCGGCGCCAACGAGATCAACGCGGTATCGGTGCTGGACATGATCGCCGCCGCGCAGCTCGAGTACCTCACCGACGACTGGGACGGCGACGGCGTGATCGAGTACGCCGCGCGCATCGTCAGCACGCCGGGCACGCGCGACGGGCTGTACTGGGAGACCGACGCGGAAGATCCGGATGCGCAGGAGAGCCCGCTGGCGCTGCTGGTGGACCTGGCGCGCGCGGTCGTCGGCAAGACCGGCGTGGGCGAGCCCTTCCTCGGCTACCACTACCACGCGCTGGGCGGGCAGGGCGCGGCGGCCAAGGGCGGCGCGTGGGACTACACGATCAACGGCCACCAGGTCGCGGGCTTCGCCGCGATCGCCTGGCCGGCCGCCTACGGCGACACCGGCGTGATGACCTTCATCATCAACCAGGACGGCGTGATCTACGAGGCCGACCTCGGTGCCGAGACCGAGGCCAAGGCGGCGGCGATCAC
>CAZTNB010000108.1:7103-10048 GCA_964614825.1 uncultured Gammaproteobacteria bacterium | reverse complement strand
CAACGGCTTCTTCGCCCTGTCGGAGATGGCCGTGATGACCTCGCGCAAGAGCCGCCTGCGCCAGCAGGCCAAGGACAGCGCGCGGGCGCGGGCGGCGCTGGACCTTGCCGAGCACCCGGAGCGTTTCCTGTCCTCGGTGCAGGTCTGGATCACGCTGCTCGGCATCCTCACCGGGTTCTTCGGCGGCGAGGCGCTGGCCAGCAGCCTGGAAGGCTGGCTGCGCCAGTTCGCGCCGGTCGCGCGCTACGCCCACGGCATCTCGATCGCGCTGAGCCTGGGCCTGATCACGATCTTCTCGGTGGTGCTGGGCGAACTGGTGCCCAAGCGCCTGGGCATCCTCGCGCCGGAGCGGCTCGCCACGCTGGTGGCGGCGCCGATGCGCGTGCTCACCATCGCGGCGATGCCCGCGGTCCTGTTGCTGGCCTGGCTCACGCGCATGCTGCTGCGCGTGCTCGGCGTCAAGCAGAGCAACGAGCAGGCGGTGACCGAGGAGGAGATCAAGCTGCTGGTGGCCGAGGGCGCCGAGCAGGGCGTGATCGACGTCGACGAGCGCAATCTGGTCAATCGCGCGCTGTCGTTCGGCGACCGCACCGTCAGCGGCCTGATGACGCCGCGCGGCGAGATCGAGTGGCTCGACACCACGCTGCCGCTGGAGCAGAACCTGCAGCGGATCCGCGCCACCCCGTTCACCCGCTACCCGGTGCGGCGCGGTTCCGACGCCGACGTGGCCGGGGTGCTGCACGTGCGCAGCCTCAGCAACGCGCTGATGGGCGGCAAGGTGGAGCCGTTCAAGGACCTGGCGCCGGCGCTGTTCGTGCCCGAGACCGCGCGCGCGCTGGGCGCGCTGGAGAAGCTGCGCGATTCGCAGGCCGGCCTCGCGCTGGCGGTGGACGAGTACGGCGAGATCACCGGCCTGGTGACCCTCAATGACCTGCTCAAGTCGGTGTTCGGCCGCTTCGCCCAGGCCACCGAGGACGGCGAGCCGCACGTGGTGCAGCGTTCCGACGGCAGCTGGCTGGTGGACGGCCGCCTCGCCATCGACGACCTCAAGGACCTGCTGGGCGTGGCCCAGCTCGCCGGCGAGGGCGACGAGGACTTCCGCACGGCGGCCGGCATGATGACCGCCCGCTTCGGCCGCATCCCGCAGGTGGGCGAGCACTTCACCCACGCCGGCTACCGCTTCGAGGTGGTCGACCTCGATGGCGCGCGCATCGACAAGCTGCTGGTCGCGCGGGTGATGCCGCCGGAACCGGACAACCTGGTCTGAGCGCGACGGATCCGCGCATGCGCACCGAGGCTCCGCCGGAACGCACCTCGAGCCTGCTCGAGCGGATCGCGCGCGAGGAGGGCGGCCCCGACGTGGCCCTGGGCGAACTGCTCGACCGTTTCGACGGCCGCGCCTTCGGCGTGCTGGTGGTGGTGGCCACCCTGCCCGCCTTCCTGCCCACGCCGGTCGGCGCCGGGGCCATCGCCGGCCCGCTGGTGGTGCTGCTGGGCCTGCAGATGCTGGCCGGCCTGCAGCATCCCTGGCTGCCGCAATGGCTGCGCCGGCGCAGCTTCGCGCGGGTCCGCATCGACCACCTGCTCGACCGCCTCGGCGACTGGATGGCCAAGGTCGAACGCCTGTGCCGGCCGCGCGCGGCCATCGTGCTGCAGGGCGCCGGCTGGCGCCTCACCGGCGGGCTGATGGCGCTGCATGGCGTGGCCCTGAGCCTGCCGGTGCCCTTGACCAACTACCCGTTCGGCCTCGTGCTGGTGATCCTCGCCATCGCCCTGGTCGAGCGCGACGGCGCGCTGGTCGCCGCGTGCTGGGCGCTGATGCTGGCCTGCATCGGCATCGTGCTCGCGCTCGGCGACGCGATCCTGGATACGCTGCGCCACTACCTCGGCTGACGGAGTCCCGCGTGCTTCCCGCGGGAACTCCGGGCGCCTGCGCCTACAGCTTCACCAGCTGCTTGCCGAAGTTGGCGCCGGTGTAGACGCGGCGCAACGCGGTCGGGAACTGCTCGAGGCCCTCGACCACGTCGATGCGGCTCTTGAGCTTGCCGGCCTGCACCCACGGCGCCATCGCCGCCACCGCCTCGGCGCTGCGGTCGAGGTAGTCGATGATGACGAAGCCTTCCATGCGCCCGCGCGCCGAGATCAGCGACAGGTAGTTGGCGGGGCCGCGCGTCTCGCCGGTGGCGTTGTACTGGGAGATGCCGCCGCAGAGCACGATGCGCGCGTGCAGGCGCAGGCGCTTGAGCACGGCATCCAGGATCTCGCCGCCGACGTTGTCGAAGTACACGTCGATGCCATCGGGGCACAGCGCCTTGAGCGCATCGCCGACCTTCTCGTGCTTGTAGTCGATCACGCCGTCGGCGCCGAGCTCGTCGCGCACGAAGGCGCACTTTTCCGCGCCGCCGGCGATGCCCACCACGCGGCAGCCGAGGTTCTTGCCGATCTGCACCACGGTCGAACCCACGGCGCCGGCCGCGGCGGAGACCACCAGCGTCTCGCCCGCCTTCGGCTTGCCGATCTCGGTCAGCCCGAACCAGGCGGTCAGGCCGGTACCGCCGAATATGCTCAGCGCCCAGGCCGGATCCGGCAGCGCCCTCGGATCGAAGGCGCGCAGCCCCTTGCCGTCGCTCACGAGGCCGTCCTGCACGCCCAGCATGCCGCTGACCCAGGCGCCGACCGGGAAGCGCGGGTGGTGCGATTCCACCACTTCGCCGATCGCCGCCGCGCGCATCACCTCGCCCAGCGCCACCGGCGGCCAGTACGACTTCTGCTCGCTCATCCACACGCGCATGGCCGGGTCGATCGACAGGTAGCGCACGGCCACCCGGAACTGGCCCTCGGCCGGCGCCGCCAGGCTGCCCTGGCGCAATTCGAAGTCGCTGTCCTTGGGCAGGCCCTCGGGGCGGGCGACGAGGTGCAGGGCGCGATGGGCGGTCATGGGCGGG
>CAZTNB010000108.1:0-7003 GCA_964614825.1 uncultured Gammaproteobacteria bacterium | reverse complement strand
GCGACGAGGTGCAGGGCGCGATGGGCGGTCATGGGCGGGTCCTGCGGTCGGGAAGGGTTGATCTTAC
This sequence comes from uncultured Gammaproteobacteria bacterium, assembly GCA_964614825.1. Classification (GTDB taxonomy): domain Bacteria; phylum Pseudomonadota; class Gammaproteobacteria; order Xanthomonadales; family Ahniellaceae; genus JAGOEZ01. The sequence goes on along the minus strand of CAZTNB010000108.1, from coordinate 6,936 downwards.
GCCGCCGCGCGCTGCCGGCGCGTGCTCGCTACTCGATCGCGCGCAGCTCGAGCGAGGTCACCTGGCGCACCCAGCGTGCCTGCCGCTTCTCACCGGGCACCACGATGCGAAGCGGGCCCTCGGCGCCCGACAGGGGTTTGCCGTCACGTCGATCCGCCTGCAGTACCACGCGGTCCGTGAACGCAGGGTCGATCTCGGCCAGCGCGAACACCGCACGGTAGCCGTCGGCCGCGCCGACCACGAGCACCACTCCCAGCGCCTTTCCGCGCAATGCCCTGCCCAGAGGCGCCCCCGCCAGGGCCAGCACATCGGCCAGCGACACGCCCTCGAACGCGGCCTCGACGCCGTGATCGCTGCCCCTGACCGCATGCCGCGGCAACGTCGCCAGCTCTGCCGCGCCAAGCGCAATCGGATCCAGACCCGCGCCGGAGAACTCGACGCGCGTCGCGGGTACCGGCGGGACCGGTGCTGGCTCCGCCGCGCAGGTCGCGCAGGGCGAGGCAGCCGCCAACGCCAGCAGCAACGCGAACCGGACCGGGAAATGCCTCATGTCGTCGCTCCCATGGCGCTTGCGGTGGCGGTCAGGCGCTGTCTTCGGCCTCGACCCGCGCGGGCTCGGCGAACAGGGCCAGCAGGTCGGCCTGCTTCATCGGGTAGCCGAACCAGTAGCCCTGGCCGAGGTCGCAGCCGAGATTCCTGAGTATCTCGAGCTGGGCCTTGCTCTCGATGCCCTCGGCGACGGCGGGAATTCCCAGCGAGGTGGCCATGGCGATGATCGCGTTGGTCAGCGCGAGGTCGTCGCGGTCGGTGAGCAGGTCCTGGGTGAAGCTGCGGTCGATCTTCACCCCGTCGACCGGCACGCGGCGCAGGTGCGACAGCCCGGAGAACCCCGTGCCGAAGTCGTCGAGCCAGATGCGGATGCCGGCCCGGCGCAACTCCGCCAGCGTGGTCAGCGCCAGCGGCTGGTCGTCGAGCAACGCGCTCTCGGTCAGTTCCACGTGCAGGCGCTCCGGCGACAGCCCGGTGTCGCGCAGCACGCCGGCGACCTCGGCCGGCAGGCCCGGCTGGCGCAGCTGGCGCACCGAGACGTTGACCGAAACGAACAGCGGCTCGCCGTCGGGCTGGGGCCAGTGCACCGCGTCGGCGCAGGCGCGGCGCATGACGAAATGGCCGATCTCGCCGATCAGGCCGAAGTCCTCGGCGATGCCGATGAACAGCGCGGTGGGCACCAGCCCGCGCTGCGGGTGGTGCCAGCGCAGCAGGGCCTCGACCCCGGCGATGCGGTCGCGGGCCAGGTCCACGATCGGCTGGTAGTGGACCTCGAGCTGGGCGGTGCCGACCGCGGCACGCAGGTCCTGCTCCAGCATCAGCCGGTCCTCGGCCACGCGGGTCATGTAGTTGGTGAAGAAGCGATAGCAGTTCTTGCCGTGCACCTTGGCCTGGTACATGGCGATGTCGCCGTTCTTGAGCAGCTGCTGCGCGTCCTCGGCGTCGTCCGGGAACAGGGTGATGCCGATGCTGGCGTTGAGGTACACCGGCCGGCCCGCCGCGGTGAGCGGATCGCGCACCGCCTCGAGCACGCGCTCGGCCATGCGGCTGGCGCGCTCGCGCACCTCGCCGCCGACCAGCAGCGCCACGAATTCGTCGCCGCCGAAGCGCGCGATCAGGTCGGCGGCCTCGTCCGGCGCCTGCCCCGGGTCGCGCACCGCCTCCAGGCAGTGCTCCAGGCGCCGCGCCAGCTGGGTCAGTGCCTCGTCGCCGGCGTCGTGGCCGAGGGTGTCGTTGATGCGCTTGAAGTCGTCGAGGTCGACGAACAGCAGCGCCAGCGCGCGGCCGCTGCTGCGGCTGAGCACGATCGCCTTGGACAGCGTCTCGCGCAGCAGGTGCCGGTTCGGCAGCCCGGTGAGGGTGTCCATGTAGGCCAGGCGCCGAACGTCGCGATCGCGCGCGGCGATGCTGTGGCCCAGGTGGTTGAAGGCGCGCACCAGTTCGCCGATCTCGTCGCTGCGTGCGCTGCCCGCGACCGCCGAGTAGTCGCCGCGTTCCATCGCGCGCGCCTTGGCGGCCAGCCCGCGCACCGGCTTGACCAGGCGCCGGCTCACGATCAGCAGGCCCAGCAGCGCCAGCGCCAGCAGCCCGGCCACCGGCAGCGCCAGCGTGCGCAGGCGTTCGGCGGTGAGCACCGACACCTGCTGCGCGAGCAGTTCCTGCGCGGCCCGTACGCGCGCCGCGGCGTCCGCGCGCGAGAGGCCGATGCGCACGCCGCCGATCCGCTCCTCGCCCAGGCGCATGGGCCTGGCGACGTCCATCAGGGCGTCGGAGTACTGCACCAGCGGCCCGTCCGCGGCGGCGGCCGCGGGCCCGAAGGCATCGCGCATCGGCTGGCCGAAGTCGGCGATGTCGGTGCTGCCGTCGTGGAGGATGCGGCCCTGCGCGTCGAACACCAGCACGTACTCGACGTCGGGCTGGTGCAGCACCGACTGCGCGACCTGGCCGATGGCCTGCAGGTCGTTGAAGTAGACCGGATTGACCAGCGCCTCGGCCAGCAGCAGCGCGATCGCGTCGCCGCGCCGCTCGAGGTCCTCGCGGCCCTGGTTCTGCATCGCTTCGGCCGAGAACCGCACCAGGCGCGTGTCGCCCTCGTGCTGCGCGCGCCAGCCGCCGTAGATCAGCAGCGCCGCCAGCGCCAGGCTCGCCGCCGCGCCGAGGCCGAACTGGACGCCGAGGCCCCAGCGCATCACTCCACCTCGGCGTGGATGCGGGCCACGCCGGCGCGCAGCCGTTCGAGCGAGCGCAGCATCGGCTCGTCGAGCGCGCGGAAACCGGTGGTGCCCCAGAACGCCGCCAGCGCCGCCTGCGCCGCCGGGTCGGAACTGGCCGCGAGCAGGACCTCGCGCAGGCGCTGCTCCACCGCCGGCGCGACGTCGGCCGCCACCATCTCCAGCGCGCGCGGCACGGCATCGGTGCGGTGGAAGACGACGAGGTCGTTGCGGAACGCCGGCGGCACGCGCCTGGGGTTCTCCCAGTCGAGGTCGCTCATCGCGCCGGCGTCGACCAGGCCCTTGTGCACCCAGGTGGCGATGTTGAGCTCGGTGCGCGCGAACACGAAGCCGACCAGGTCGCTGCCCGGCCGGTCCGCCGGCGAGGCCAGGATCACCAGCGGCAGGCCGTGCTGCAGGATCGCGCTGGCCGGCAGGAAGTAGGCGCTGGTGGAGGAGGCGTTCTGGAACGCGATGGAACGGCCGCGCAGGTCGTCGATCGACTCGATGCCGCGGTCGCGGCGCGCGACCAGCACGGCGGCATAGCGATCCACGCCCTCGCGGTACGAGGTCAGCATGATGCGCGCCCCGGCGCGTTCCTCGAACGCCATCGCCGCGCCGGCGGTGTCGGTGAGCCAGTCGACCTTGCCGCGGCGCAGGTAGCTGATCATCTGCTGGGTGTCGCGCGCCATCAGCACGCGGCCACGACGGATGCCGACCCCGGCCATGCGCGGCACCACGTAGTCCAGCAATGGCTGCAGGCGGCCGACGTCGCTGCGCGGATCGTCGCTGGTGCGGCCGATGACCAGCTCGGCGTGGTCGTCCGCGGCCGCCGGCTCGGCGGCCACGGCCGGGGCGCCCGGGAAGGCGAGCAGCAAGGCGGCGGCGAGCCACGCCCGCAACCGATGCCAAGGCAGCGCCCGCATGCCGCCGGTGTCTGCAAACATCGTCTGGACCCGCTGCCGGCGCGCGACGCGCCAGCCCCTGTGCAGTGGACCTGGCGAAGTATAGATGGCGGCGGCAGCGGATCGGGGCAACCGGTCACGAAACCCGGGGGCGCGCGACATCCGCCGGGCCTCAGCCGGGTCCGGCGGCGGACGCGGCGCCCGGGCGGGAAGCGCGCTGGGCCTCGCTGAGGATGCCGCGCAGCACCAGCACCTCGCGCCGGGTGAGCGCGGCGCGGAAGTAGAGCCGGCGCAGGCGCCGCATGATGTTCTCGGGCGCGCGCCCCTTGTGGAAATCGATGTCGTGCAGGGTCCGGTCCAGGTGTTCGTAGAGGCCTTCCATCTCCTGCAGGGTCGCGGGCGCATCGTCGGCATCCACCTCCGGTTGCGGCGGCGCCGGCGCGCCGGCGAGCGCGGCGACCCGCAGTTCGTAACTGAGCACCTGCACCGCCGCCGCGAGGTTCAGCGAGCTGAAGGCGGGGTCGGAGGGGATGTGCACCGCCGCGTGGCAGCGCTGCAGTTCCTCGTTGGTGAGGCCGGTGCGCTCGTTGCCGAAGACCAGCGCCACCGGCCCGCGCGACGCGGCCTCGAGCAGGCGCTGCGCGGCCTCTCTCGGCGCCAGTTCCGGCAAGGCCACGCCGCGCGTTCGGGCGGTGCAGCCCAGCGCGTAGTGGCACGGGGCCAGCGCCGCGCCCAGGTCCGGATGCAGCGCCGCGCCATCGAGCACCGCGTCGGCACCGGCCGCCAGCGCCACCGCCTCGGCGTGCGGGAACGACTGCGGGGCGACCAGTGCCAGCCGGCGCAGGCCCATGGTCAGCATGGCGCGGGCAGCGGCGCCGATGTTGCCCGGGTGCGAGGTGCGCACCAGCACGATCCGTACCGCGTCGAGTCGTTCCTGCATCGCGTCCTCCGCGTTCCGGCGCGCGCCGGCAGCGCCCATCTGCTACCCTTCGCGCCCCGTGCGCAAGCCGCCGGGGCCGCTCTTTCCCAGCCTTTCCAGGGTTCCGCCATGCGCCAGGGCGCATTGAACATCGCGATCAAGGCCGCGCGTGCCGCCGGCGCCGTGATTATCCGCCACCTCAACAAGGTGGAAGGGCTGGCCGTGGTGGCGAAGGAACAGTTCGACTTCGCCAGCGAGGTCGACCGCGCCGCCGAGGCGGAGATCGTCAAGGAAGTGCGCCGCGCCTTCCCGCAGCACGCGATCCTGGCCGAGGAAAGCGGCGCCGCCGGCAGCGGCAAGCACACCTGGGTGATCGACCCCCTGGACGGCACCCACAACTACCTGCGCGGCTTCCCGCATTTCGCGGTGTCGATCGCGCTGGTCGAGAACGGCGAGCCGCTGCACGGCGTGGTCTACGACCCGATCCGCGGCGAGCTGTGGACCGCGAGCCGCGGCGCCGGCGCCTTCCTCAACGACCGCCGCATCCGCGTCGCCCAGCGCCCCGGCCTGCACGGCGCCCTGCTCTGCACCGGCTTCCCGTTCCGGCAGCGCCAGCACCTGCCGGCGCACCTGGACATGACCCGCGCCCTGCTGGCCGAGGCGGAGGACATCCGCCGCACCGGCTCGGCCGCGCTGGACCTGGCCTATGTCGCCTGCGGCCGCCTCGACGGCTACTGGGAAATGGGCCTCAAGCCCTGGGACATGGCGGCCGGCATCCTGCTGGTGCGCGAAGCCGGCGGTCGCTGCGTCGACTTCGCCGGCGGCACCGACTTCTACCGCAGCGGGCACATCGTCGCGGCCAACCTCAAGGTCGGCGACGCCATGGTCGCGGCGATCGCCCCCCACCTGACGCCCGCCCTGCGCTGAGCCGGTCCTCCGCGCCAGCGCCCGGGCGCGGCTCGCGCGCTCCGGCGGCACGACGCCTCGCCCGGTGGAGCGGCCCTCAGGGCCGCCGTTCGAGTTCGGAGACGTCGCGCGCCTTGGGCATCAGGTCGCGCTTGGTCACGCCCATGAGCAGCAGCAGCTGCGCCGCGAACATGATCGACGACAGCGTGCCGACCACGATGCCGATCAGCATCACCAGGGCGAAGTTCTCGACGCTGGGGCCGCCGAACAGGAACAGGCCCAGCATCGCCAGCGCCGTGGTCAGCGCCGTCATGATCGTGCGCGACAGGGTGGTGTTGATCGAGCGGTCCACGACCTCGGCCGGGGTCAGCTTGGAGGTGTTGCGGAACATCTCGCGGATGCGGTCGAACACCACCACCTTGTCGTTGATCGAGTAGCCCGCGACGGAGAGGAAGCCGGCCAGCACGGTGATGTCGAACTCGCGCCCGGTCAGGATGAAGATCGCGGCGGTGACCAGCACGTCGTGGACCTCGCCGACGATCGCGGCGGCGCCGAACTTGAACTGGAAGCGCGCGCCGATGTAGAGCAGGATGCCGATCAGCACCACCACGATCGCGATGGTGCCGTCCTGCGCCAGCTCCTTGCCGACCTGCGGCAGCACGAAGGCGTTGCCCTTGAGCTCCGAAGGGAGGCCGGCGCGGGCCAGCTCGGCGTGGACCACGCGCCCCAGTTCCAGCGCGTCGGCGCCCTCGCGCGGCGCCAGGCGGACCAGCACGTCGCGGGTGCCGCCGAAGCTCTGCACCAGCGCGCCCTCGTGGCCGTTGGCCTCCAGGGCCTTGCGCACCGTCGCCAGCTCCACCGGCTGGTCCATGCGCAGCTCGATCATGCTGCCGCCGGTGAAATCGAGCCCGAGCTCGAAGCCCGGCCGGAACAGCAGGACGATCGAGACCAGCATCAGGCCGATCGAGACCGCGACCGTGAAGCGTCCGTAGCGGACGAAGGGAATGCGTGCGTCGTGGTTGAAGAGTTCGAACATGGATCGTCTCCGGCAGCGCTCAGATCGACAGCGTCTGCAGCTTGCGCTGCCGCCCGTAGACCAGGTGGACCATGGCCTCGCTGACCGTGACCGCGGTGAACACCGAGGTGATGATGCCCACGCACAGGACCAGGGCGAAGCCGCGGATCGGGCCCGAGCCCAGCGCGAACAGCGCGACGCCCGAGATCAGGTGGGTGACGTTGGCATCGACGATGGTCGCCCAGGCCTTCTCGTAGCCGGCCGTGATCGACGCGTGCGGCGTGTTGCCGGCGCGCAGTTCCTCGCGGATGCGCTCGCAGATCAGCACGTTGGCGTCGACCGCCATGCCGATCGTGAGCAGCAGGGCGGCGATGCCGGGCATGGTCAGGGTGGCGCCGAACAGCGACAGGATCGCGGTCAGCAACAGGGCGT
>CAZTNB010000107.1:0-10112 GCA_964614825.1 uncultured Gammaproteobacteria bacterium | reverse complement strand
GAGGACCGCGCCATGACGCTCAAGGAACGCCTGACCGAGGACATGAAGGCCGCGATGAAGGGCGGCGACAAGGAGCGCCTGGGCGTGATCCGGCTGGTCAACGCCGCGATCAAGCAGCGCGAGGTGGACGAGCGCGTGGCGCTCGACGACGCGCAGGTGCTGGCGGTGATGGAGAAGATGCTCAAGCAGCGCCGCGACAGCGTGTCGCAGTTCCAGGCCGCAGGCCGCGACGACCTGGTCGCGGTCGAGAACTTCGAGATCGGGATCATCGAGGCCTACCTGCCGGCCAAGCTGTCCGAGGCCGAGCTGGATGCGCTGATCGCCGCCGCCATTGCCGAGACCGGGGCCACGGGCCCCAAGGACATGGGCAAGGTGATGGGCCTGGTGAAGACCCGGGCCGCGGGCCGTGCCGACATGGGCAAGGCCTCGGAGCGGATAAAGCAGAAGCTCGCTGGGGCCTGAGTGCGCTGCCCCCTCCCGCCGGGAGAGGGGCTGGGGGTGAGGGTTCGGCGAATCCAATAGCCGCCTCGCGATCGCGTACCCTCACCCGGCGCTGCGCGCCACCCTCTCCCGGTGGGAGAGGGGCATCCTTCGCGATCCCGTACGCCCACCCGGCGCTGCGCGCCACCCTCTCCCGCTGGGAGGGGGGACAGCCATAGGGTGTCGAGCCGACCTGCGCAACAATGCCGCCATGGCCCGCATCCCCGACAGCTTCATCGACGAACTGCTCGCCCGCGTCGACATCGTCGAGGTGATCGAGGCGCGCGTGCCGCTCAAGCGCGCGGGACGCGAGTTCCAGGCCCGCTGCCCGTTCCACGACGAGCGCTCGCCCTCGTTCACGGTCAGCCCGACCAAGCAGTTCTACCACTGCTTCGGCTGCGGCGCGCACGGCAGCGCGATCAAGTTCCTGATGGACTACGACCGCATGGAGTTCCTCGACGCGGTCGAGGACCTGGCCCAGCGCGTGGGCATGACGGTGCCGCGCGAGGCGCGCAACGCGCCGGCCATCAGCGAGTCGGCCGAGCTCTATGGCGTGCTCGAGGCCGCGACCCGCTTCTACCAGCGCCAGCTCGCCCAGTCGGACAAGGCCCGCGCCTATCTCGACGGCCGCGGCCTCGATGCCGAGTGCACCGGCCGCTTCAGCGTGGGCTACGCGCCCGACAGCTGGGACGCGCTGCGCAACGCGCTCGGCGGCGACCCCGCGAAGCTGGCGCTGCTCGACAAGGCCGGCCTGCTGTCGAAGAACGACCAGGGCAAGGTCTACGACAAGTTCCGCGACCGCATCATGTTCCCGATCCGCGACCGCCGCGGCCGCGTGATCGCCTTCGGCGGCCGCGTGCTGGAGAAGGACGACTCGCCCAAGTACCTCAACTCGCCCGAGACCGCGCTGTTCCACAAGGGCCGCGAGCTGTTCGCGCTGTACGAGGCGCGCCAGGCCAATTCGAAGCTCTCGCGCCTGATCGTGGTCGAGGGCTACATGGACGTGATCAGCCTGTTCCAGTTCGGCGTCACCCAGGCGGTGGCGACGCTGGGCACCGCGACCACGCGCGACCACGCCGAATTGCTGTTCCGCAACTCCGCCGACGTGTACTTCTGCTTCGACGGCGACCGCGCCGGCCGCGCCGCCGGCTGGCGCGCGGTGGAATCGGTGCTGCCGCGCCTGCGCGACGGGCGCCAGGCCTTCTTCCTGTTCCTGCCCGAGGGCGAGGATCCGGACACCCTGGTGCGCAAGGAAGGCCTCGACGGATTCGAGCAGCGGCTCAAGGACGCCACGCCGCTGTCCGAGTTCTTCTACAGCGAACTCGCCAAGGACGTGAACCTCGCCGGCCTCGAAGGCAAGGCGCGGCTGGCGGAACGCGCGAAACCGCTCCTGGCCGGCATTCCCGATGGCGCATTCCGCGACCTCATGTACGTGCGCCTGGCCGAAGTCACCGGCGTGCGCGCGGGCTCCGCGATCGCCGCCGCGCCCGCCGCCCTCGCGCCGATCGCCCGGCGCCCCAGCGGCGGCGGCAACGCCCCGCCCAAGCGCAGCCTGGTGCGCAGCGCCATCGCGCTGCTGATCCAGCGGCCTTCGCTCGTGCAGGAAATGCAGCCGCCGCACCTGTTCGCGGCGCTGCGCGCGCCGGGCATCCCGCTGCTGATGGAACTGATCGAGCTCGCGCGCGCCCGCCCCGACATCACGACCGGCGCGTTGCTCGCCCACTTCGAGGGCCGCGACGAACAGGCGGCGCTGGGCAAGCTCGCGATGATGGACTTCCCCGCCGCGCCCGAGACCTGGAAGCTCGAGTTCACCGACGCGCTGGCCCAGCTCGACCGCCAGACCCGGCAGCAGCGCATCGAGGAACTGCTGGCCAAGCAGGAGGAGGGCCTGCTGGGCGAAACCGAAAAGGCCGAGTTGCGCGAGTGCCTCGCCGCCAAGGGCCGGGGCTGAACGACGGGGTGCGGCGCATGGCCCTGCGTCGCGGGCCCGGCCGGCGCGGCAGCAAGCGGCAGCCGGCGTAACGACGCTCCGACCGGCAGGCTGGCCGGCGATTCGTGTCCTGGGTCACACCCGGCCGCCGGTACGGGCGTAAACTGGCCGTTGCAGGGGGCGTGGTTGAGTGTTCCGATACTCCGGAGGTGTCCCATGCGCGCCAACTCCCTCGGGATCGCCATCGCAGCCGCTTGCGCCCTGGCGGGACTGCTCCATGTCGATTCCAGCGCCAGCGCCGGCGACGCGCGCAGCGCGGCCCGCGGCGTTTCGGAGTCGAGCGGCCCCGGCAACGGCTTTGTCCGCGGCGGCAACGGCCGTGGCACCGCGCAGCTGCCGCGGCGCGGCGGCGGCGCCACCCGGCCGACGCGCGAGGGCGGGATCTGCCCCGGCGTGAAGGTCTACGGCCCGCTGGGCCAGGCCGGCCAGTCGCATACGGCCCATGCCGATCTCGTCGAGATCGAACCGGACGGCAACGAGCCGGTGGTCGACGGCGCCTGGGCCGGCATGACCTATTTCTGGATCGCCAGCCAGTTCGCCTACGTGCTCAACGCGCACGCGGTGCCCGAGGAGTCGGACTGGACCCTGGTGCTCGAGGCCGAGGATGGCAGCGCCATCTGCCTCGGCGCCGGCCGCGCCAACCGCGGCGGCCAACTGCACTTGCAGGACAGCATCGAGCTCGACGGCAACCTGCCGCCGGAGCTGGACCCGTTCGTGGCCGCGACCGCGGACGATCCGGGCCTGCTCCTGCTGGTTCCCAGCGAGTCGGTGGATTGCGCCACCGGCGAAGTCGCCGCGGACGTGGCGCGACGGGTCGTGAGCGACGAGCCGATCCGCTACGTCGACGCCGACGAGTTGGTGTGCCCGGCGCCGCCGATCCGGTGACCGCCGCGCCTACGCCGGCGCGCTCCTGCGGCTCCAGAGGTAGAACGGCAGTCCCGCCGCGATCAGCGCCAGCAGGATCCACAGCTGCTCGAACGAGCGCGTGGACAGCAGCCACGCGCAGAAGCCGAACGCGAGCAGCGCGATGTACGGCCCGCCCGGCAGGCGGAAGCCCGGCGCCTCGCCCGCGCGCCGGCGCAGCACGACCAGCGCCGCGCAGGTCAGCGCGTAGTAGACCAGGCGCACGATCGCGCTGAAGGTCGCGTTGGCGGCGAAGCTGCCGGCGAGCGCGAGGCCGAGTGCGATCGCGGCGAACACCACGATCGCCCAGTGCGGGGTGCGGAAACGCGGATGGACGCGTGCCAGCGGCGCCGGCAACTCGCCGCGTTCGGCCATCGCATGGATCACGCGCGGCTGCGCCAGGGTCGCGCCGGTGGTCCAGCCGTAGACCGAGATCATCGCAGCGACACTGGCCAGGACGACGCCGGGCGGGCCCAGCAGCACGCCCAGCGCCTGCGCGAGCGGCGCCTTGGCCTCGCCCGCGTGCGCCACGGTGCCGATCACCACCAGTTGCACCAGCAGGTAGACCGACGCGATCACGGCCAGTCCCACCAGCAGCGCGAAGCCGATGTCGCGCTTGGGATCGCGCATCTCGCCGGCCGGCAGCAACGCCGACTCGAAGCCGCCGAAGGCGAACATCATGACCAGCACGGCCTGGGTCCAGTCGGGATCGGCGACGGCCTGGGTGGCGATGACCTCGCCGTCGACCTGCGGCAGGCCGAGCACGATCAGCAGCGCCAGCGGCACCAGCTTGGCGATGGTGAAGGCGTCGATGCTCCAGGTCGCGCTGCGCACGCCGATGATGTTGGTCGCCGCGATGGTGGCCACCAGCGCCGTCATCACGATCGCGCGCGGCGCGCCGACGGCGAGTTCCGGCCACAGCTCGCCCAGGTACAGCACGAACAGATTGAGGTTCGCCGCGGCGCTGAGCAGGCGCGTCCAGACCAACAGCCAGCCGACCTCGAAGCCGACCAGCGGCCCGTAGGCCGCGCGCGCATACAGGTACACGCCGCCGTGCTCGCGGAAGCGGCTGCCGACCTCGGCGAAGCACAGCACGATGAGGAGGATGCCGCCGCCGGCGGCCAGCGCCGCGAGCGGACTCAGCACGCCGGTGAGCGCGGCGAGCACCGCCGGCAGGCCGAAGATGCCGCTGCCGATCACGCCGTTGATGACCGCGGCGGTGAGGTCCCAGCGGCCGATGGCGCGGACGAAGCCCGGGGATGCGTCAGGGCCTGGCGTCGTGGCGTCGCTCATCGCCATCGATCATAGGCGATCCGGTGTCGCGGCCGGGACCCCGGGCAGGCGCCGTGGGAGCCCTCTCCGTGGGCGACCGCGGATCTGCGCTCGACGATTGCGCCAGATCGGAGGACGTCGCGTCAGCGGTCGCCCACGGAGTGGGCTCCTACGGGAAACCGATCCGATCGAGGGCCAGGGCGGGCCGCAGCGTCGGCGCGGCGAGGTAGTGGTCGGCGAGCAGGAAGGCGAACAGCGCCATCAGGTACACGATGGAATAGTTGAACACCTCCATCGCGAAGCGTTCGCCCGGCGGGTTGAGCAGGCGGATCGCGTAGTAGAGGAAGCCCGCGCCCAGCACCGCCGCGCCACCGAGGTAGAGCATGCCGCTCATGCCGGTGAGCCAGGGCAGCATCGTCACCAGGCACAGCAGGATCGTGTAGTACAGGACGTGCCAGCGCGTGTAGACCACGCCGTGCGTGACCGGCAGCATCGGCACCTGCGCGCGCGAGTAGTCCTCGCGGCGGTAGATCGCCAGCGCCCAGAAATGCGGCGGCGTCCAGATGAAGATGATCAGGAACAGCAGCAGCGACCACGGATGCACTTCGCCGGTCACCGCGACCCAGCCCAGCACCGGCGGCGCGGCGCCGGCGGCGCCGCCGATGACGATGTTCTGCGGCGTCGCGCGCTTGAGGAACACGGTGTAGACCACGGCGTAGCCGATCAGCGAGGCGAAGGTCAGTACCGCGGTGAGCGGGTTGACCAGCCACGCCAGGATCGCCATCGACAGCGCGCCCAGGGCCAGCGCGAACAACAGCACCTGCCGCGTGTTGAGCTGGCCGGTGGGCAGCGGCCGGTGCGCGGTGCGCGCCATCAGCGCGTCGGCGCGCTGGTCGAGCAGGTGGTTGAGCGCCGCGGCCGAGGCCGCCGCGAGCCAGATGCCCAGCGAGCCGAACACCAGCGCGCGCCACGGCGGCAGCCCCGGCACGGCCAGGAACATGCCCACGATCGCGGTGAACACGATCAGCGCGACGACGCGGGGCTTGGTCAGCGCCCAGTACTGGCTGGCTTTGAGGGACACGCGGAATCGGGCTGCAAGCGACCGTGGGATGGGGGATTAGAGCGTAAACGGACGCGGGCGGCGACCGCGGTGATTCCCCTCGGCAGCGACATCCCGCGCGACCGACCCGTTCCGCGCAGGATCCACCCCGATCCGGCCGGGCAGCTGCTCAGCGGATCACGCGCTTGAGGTCGTTGCGCAAGCCGATCGGGTCGAATCCCGGGTCGTAGCGCAGCACCAGCCAGCCATTGGGGTCCACGGCCCATGCGGCGGGCGCCGCGCCGTCCACGGCCGGCGGCAAGGTGTCGGGCTCGAGCGCGACCACGCGCATCTGCGGAAATGCCGCCAGCGCGGCCTGCGCGCCGGCGTCCGGGGCGCCGACGTAGAGCATCTCGACCCGCGCCGCCTTGCGGCCGAGGCCGATCCAGATCCGGTGCAGGCCGTCGATCGCGGCGACGCAGGCCGCGTCGCAGCGCGCGGGTGCGCGCAGCAGCACGTGCCACACGCCGTCGGCGGTGTTCCAGTCCACCACGGCGCCCGCGGCATCGGTGGCGACCACGTCGTTGTAGTCCTGCGGCGGCGCCAGCAGGGTGCCGTGGTTGCGTTCCGCCTTCGGCTCGTAGCCGGCCTGGTGCAGCAGCCACGCCACCACCACCGGCAGCGCGAACAGCGCCCCGATCGCGACCAGCTTGATGCGATTGCCGCGTTGCCCGCTCATGCAGTGCGCCTTCCGATCATCACGCCCGATACCACCAGCACGGTCAAGGCCAGCCCGAACCACTGCACCGCGTAGCCGCGATGCCGCTCCGGCGGCAGCGTGTTCGGCAGCGGCTGCCAGGCCCGCGCGTAGCCGAACGGCGCCGACTCGTCGAGCAGCAGCACGCCCGGATACAGCTCGCGCCCGAACTGCCGCGCCAGCGCCGGCAGGTCCAGCCAGTTGAGCAGCGGCGGCTCGGCCCCCGCCTGCCACGGCGCGTTGTCGACCCGCAGGCCCGCCGAGGGCGGTGGTGCCAGCAGCCCCGACACCTGCACCGCGCCGTCGACCGCGGACAGCGGCGTGGCGAGGCGTCGCTGCGCGTCGAGCGCGATCCAGCCGCGATTCACCAGCAGCGCGCGGTGCGCGCCATCGGCCTGGAACAGCGACAGCACCATGACGCCGGCGCGCCCCTCGCGGACCTGGTTGTCGAGCAGGACCGTCGCGCCGGCGACGAATCGACCCGCGCCCACCGCGCGTGCCGGCAACGTTCCGCCCGGCTCCAGCGCCGCCGCCAGCGCCTGCGGCGGCGCCAGCAGTGCCGCCTGCCACCGCGCCAGCAGGCCTTCCTTCTGCGTCGCGCGCTGCCACTGCCACGCGCCCAGCGCGGCGAAGGCGCCGGCCAGCAGCAGCGCCGCCACGCCCCAGGCCGCGCGACGCGCGTTCACGATCGCGGCCTTGCGGCGGCGGCTATACTGGCGCGCATCACCGGCTTCCTTGCCGGGAGTTCGCCATGGCCCTGCAGAAACTGCTCATCGTCGCCATTTTCCTCGCCGTGCTGTTCAATCTCGGCGCGGCGCTCTACTACATGATGGTCGACAAGGGCCGTGGCAAGCGCACGGTCAACTCGCTGACCTGGCGCATCGGCCTCTCGGTGGGCCTGATCGCGCTGGTGGTGCTGGGCATCAGCACCGGGCTGATCCAGCCGCACGGGATCCAGGTCGGGCATTGATCCCGGCGACGGGGCGGCTTGCTGCGGGGGCGGCTTCGGCCGCGACCCTGGGCACACCGGATCGCGGCTGAAGCCGTTCCCGCAACGGGTGGACGGCGCGCCCGGCTACAGCACGTAGACGAACAGGAACAGGCCCAGCCAGACCACGTCCACGAAGTGCCAGTACCAGGCCACGCCCTCGAAGCCGAAGTGGTGCTCGGCGGTGAAGTGGCCGCGCGCGCAGCGGAACCAGATCACCGTGAGCATGATCGCGCCCAGCGTCACGTGCATGCCGTGGAAGCCGGTCAGCATGAAGAAGGTCGAGCCGTAGACGCCCGAGCCCAGGGTGAGGTTCAACTCGTGGTAGGCGTGGACGTACTCGGTGGCCTGGTAGTACAGGAACAGCGCGCCCAGCACCACGGTGGCGCCGAGCCAGAACAGCAGCTTGCCGCGCTCGCCGGCCTTGAGCGCGTGGTGCGCGATGGTGATGGTCACGCCCGAAGTGAGCAGGATCAGCGTGTTGAGCAGCGGCAGGCCCCAGGCCGGGATGGTCTCGAAGGCGCCGCCGACGTTGGCCGGGCCGTTGGTGGGCCAGGTGGCGGTGAAGTCCGACCACAGCACGGCGTTGGTCATGGCGCCGTCGCCGACGCCGCCGATCCACGGCACCGAGAACATGCGGGCGTAGAACAGCGCGCCGAAGAAGGCGGCGAAGAACATCACCTCGGAGAAGATGAACCACATCATCCCCATGCGGAACGAGGTGTCGACCTGGCTGTTGTAGTAGCCGCCGACCGACTCGCGGATCACGGTGCCGAACCAGCCGAACAGCATGACCACCAGCAGCGCCACGCCGAGCAGCATCGAGTACTTGCCCCAGCCGTAGCCGTTGAGCGCGACCGCCGCGCCCCCCACGAGGCTGAACAGGGCGACCGAGCCGACGATGGGCCAGCGCGTGCCGTGCGGCACGTAGTAGAGGCTGGCGTCGGGTGTGTGCGCGTGTGCCATGGCGAATTCCCGCAAAGTATTGGGCTGGTGCTCGATCAACCGGCGGAGGGCGTGGCGGCGGGTGCCGCCGCGACCCGGCGCGTCGCGACCTCGTTGAGGTAGAACGTATACGAAAGGGTCAGCGTGCGCACCGACTCCGGCAGCGCCGGGTCGATGGCGAAGCGCACCGGCATGGCGCGCGTCTCGCCGCCGTGCAGCATCTGCTCGGTGAAGCAGAAGCACTCGGTCTTGTTGAAGTACAGCGAGGCGGTGTTCGGCGCCACGCTGGGCACGGCCTGGCCGACCAGGGCCAGCGGCCCCTCGTTGCTGGCGCTGAACGTGGTCTCGTAGACCTGCCCCGGGTGCACCTGCATGCTGCGCTGGTCCGGCGCGAAGCGCCACGCCAGCCCTTCGGCCACGCGGCCCTCGAAGGTCACGGTGATGGTGCGCGACGGATCCGGCTGCCAGCCCGCCACCTCGGCCGCGTTGGCGGCGTCGCCGCTGAGCTTGATCCCGAGCAGCTGCTCGCAGGCCACGCGGTACAGCGGCACCAGCGCGAAGGCGAAGGCGAAGGAGCCCAGCGCGGCATAGACCAGGCGGCGCGTCAGTCGCGCATTGGCGCCGCGCGGGTCGCGTGGCGCGCTCATCGGCCGATCACTCCGCTGAGCACGAAGGCCAGGTACACCGCCAGCGCGATGCCGCCCACCACCAGCGCGGTGCGGCGCGCGGCGGCGCGCTGCTGGGCGATGGCGTCGGTGTCGGAGGGTCGCATGGGCGGGTCCGGGTGGCGATGGCCCGCGTCGGGTGGACGCGGGCCGGTGCCGGCCTCAGTGGGTCACGTCGCCGTGCGCCAGCACGCGGTCGTCGATGACCGGCGGCCGCTCGAAGGTGTGGTGCGGCGCCGGCGAGGGCACCGTCCACTCCAGGCCCTTGGCCCCTTCCCACGACACCATCGCGGCCTTCTCGCCGGACTTGAGCGAGCGCCACAGGATCCAGCCCATCATCAGCGGCGAGAGCAGCATGCCGAAGGCGCCGATCGAGGACACCATGTTCCAGTCGGCGAAGGCCACGTTGTAGTCCGGGATGCGGCGCGGCATGCCGGCCAGGCCGAGGAAGTGCTGGGGGAAGAACAGCACGTTGACGAAGATCGTGCTCCACCAGAAGTGGAACTTGGCCAGGCCCTCGTTGTACATGCGCCCGGTCCACTTCGGCCACCAGTAGTAGACCGCGGCGATGATCGCGAACACGGCGCCGGTGACCAGCACGTAATGGAAGTGCGCCACCACGAAATAGGTGTCGTGGTACTGGTAGTCGGCCGGCACGATGGCGAGCATCAGGCCCGAGAAGCCGCCGATCGTGAACAGGATCACGAAGGCGATCGAGAACAGCATCGGGGTCTCGAAGCTGATCGAGCCGCGCCACATCGTGGTGACCCAGTTGAACACCTTCACCCCGGTCGGGATCGCGATCAGCATGGTCGCGTACATGAAGTACAGCTGGCCGCCCAGCGGCATGCCGACCGTGAACATGTGGTGCGCCCACACGATGAAGGACAGGAACGCGATCGACGCGGTGGCGTAGACCATGGCCTGGTAACCGAACAGCGGCTTGCGGCTGAAGGTCGGGATGATCTCCGACACGATGCCGAAAGCCGGCAGGATCATGATGTAGACCTCGGGGTGGCCGAAGAACCAGAAGATGTGCTGGAACATCACCGGGTCGCCGCCGCCGGCCGCGG
>CAZTNB010000106.1:0-10342 GCA_964614825.1 uncultured Gammaproteobacteria bacterium | reverse complement strand
CGGCACCAGTTCGACTTCTGGATCGGCGAGTGGCGCGTGGACACCGAACGCGGGCTCGCCGGCCACAATCGCATCGAGGCGATCGAGGGCGGCTGCGCGCTGCTCGAACACTGGCGCGGCGCCAGCGGCGGCAGCGGCACCAGCCTCAACGCCTACGATCCGGCCAGCCGCCAGTGGCACCAGACCTGGGTCGATCGCGACGGCACGGTGCTGCGCCTGGCCGGCGGCTGGAACGGCAAGGCGATGGTGCTCGAGGGCTCGCTGCCCGACGCCGCCGCGGGCGCGCCGGTGGCGCAGCGGATCACCTGGACGCCGGGCGCCGACGGCAGCGTGCGCCAGCATTGGCAGGCGCGCGACGGGGCGGGATGGAAGACCGTCTTCGATGGCACCTACCGCCGCGACGGGGCCGCGGCGCGCTGAGGAACCCGCATGCGCAGCGTGTACCTGGTGGTGCGCGAGCCCGGCCGCCTGTGGCTGCCGCAACGGCCGCTCGACCAGCAGCCGGACTGGCCGGCGCACGCCGAGTTCATGGACGGACTGTTCAGGGCCGGGCGCCTGCTGTTCGGCGGCCCGCTGCGCGAAGTGGCCGGCAAGGTCGTGCTGGTGATGGCCGCGTCCGGCCGCGACGAGGTGCGCGAGCTGCTCGAACGCGACCCGTGGCAGACCGGCGCCGTGATCCGCACCGTCTCCGTCACCACCTGGGACTGGGCCCAGGAAGCCTCGCGCCGCGCGGCCTGACGGCGCCGCGGGCTCAGCCGCCGCAGCCGCTGCCCGGCACGATGTAGGCGCTGTACTTGCCGGCCTCGCCGATGCGGCGGTAGATGCCGACGTCGGTGGCGAGGTTGCGTCGCAGCGCCGCCGCGGAGCTCGCCTCCACCAGCATCACCCGGCAACCCTCGTGCTCGGTCATCTCGTCGCGCACGCCCTGGCTCTGCGGCTGCGGCGGATCATCGTCCAGGGTCAGGCGCTCGACCTCGGCATCGAGGTAGAAGCCCAGCCCGTAGCGCGGCGCGGTGTTGACGAAGGCCACCTCGTCGATGCGCGGCACCGGCAGCGCGGCGATCTCGCGCGCCAGCGCGCGGTCGTCCTCGGGCCGCACCACCAGCGCGCCGAACCCGCGCAGCGCCAGCAGGCCGACCGCGCCGGCCAGGGCCAGCAGCGCGACGCGCCGGTTCGACCAGGTCCAGACGGCGCGCGCCGCCATCAGCGCCAGCGGCGCGAACAGCGGCAACAGGTAGAAGGGCAGGCGCGAGCGCGCCAGCACGAACACGACCAGCGGCACCAGGATCCAGCACGCCAGCAGGCGCGACAGCGGGTCGGCGCGCCACGCCAGCGGCAGCGAGCCGGGTTGGCGCAGCGAGCGGCCGAGGTCGCGCAGCAGCGGCCAGGTCCACGGCAGCGTGCCCAGCAGCAGGGTGCCGCCGTAGACGCGGACGGCGCCGATCGCATCGGCGTTGCGGTGCGACTGCGGGCTCGACAGCCGGTTCCAGAACTCGTCGACCAGGAAGTAGCGCACCAGGTCGGGCTGGTCGAGGGCCACGCGCAGGTACCAGCCGAAGCCCAGCACCGCGAACAGCGCCGCGCCGCTCCAGCTCAGGTACAGCGACATCGGCACGATGCGCCGCTCGGTCCAGGCGAACAGCGCGAGGCCCAGCAGCGGCAGCAGGCCGGGCGGCCCCTTGGCGAGGAACGCGAGGCCGGCCGCGGCCCAGCCGCCGGCGACGCACCAGGCGGCGCCGCGCGCCTCGCGCCGCGCGCGCGCCTCGATGAAGGCCGCCGCATAGGCGCAGGTGAAGAAGGCCAGCAGGGTGTCGGTGGTGATGACGTGCGCCGCCACGTAGGGCAGCACGAAGGTGGCGTACACCAGCGCCGGCAGCCACGGCCGCTCCGGGACCAGGCGCCGCCCCATCGCGCCGACCAGCAGCACAGTCAGGGCGAAGGCCAGCGCGTGCGGCAGCCGCGCTGCCCATTCGTGGCGCCCGAACAGCTCCACGCTGGAGGCCACCGCCCAGTAGGTCAGCGGCGGCTTGGTGAAGTGGGCGAACTCGTGGTGCACGTGCGGGCGCAGCCAGTCGCCGCTCTTGAGCATCTCGAGCGCCACGTCCACGTAGCGCCCCTCGTCGGGCGACCACAGGCCGCGCGTGCCCTGCAGGGCGAAGGCCCACAGCAGCAGCGCCGGGATCAGCCAGCGCCAGTAGCGGCGCACCGGCGAGCGGAATTGGCTGTCGGGGGTCATGGACGGCCCATGATAGGGGCCGGCGCCGGAGCGCGCGACGAGGCTGCCACGGGTCCGGGGTCGCGACGCTACGGCCGATGCGGCCGCGCGAGGTATTCCTCGCTCTGCATCTCGATCAGGCGCGACTCGGTGCGGCCGAACTCGGCGCGCAGGCGTTCGCCGGCGTAGAGCTCGCGCACCGGCACGGCGGCGGAGAGGATCAGGTTGACGTTGCGGTCGTAGAACTCGTCGACCAGGTGGACGAAGCGGCGCGCCGCGTCGTCGGCCAGCGCGGTGAAGCGCGGCACGCCCGACAGCAGCACGGTGTTGTAGCTGCGCGCGATCTCGATGTAGTCGGCCACTGCGCGCGGCCCCTCGCACAGGGCCGCGAACTCGAACCAGGCCACGCCATCGGCGCGGCGCTTGAGCGCGATCGCGCGGCCGTTGACCTCCATCGCGGGCTCGGGCCGCAGGCTGCCGGGCGCCACCCGCGCGAACACGGCCGCCAGCGCCGCCTCGGCCGCCGCATCGGCCGGATGGCGGTAGGTCGGCGCCGCGGTCAGCGCGCGCAGGCGGTAGTCGGTCGCGCTCTGCAGGTGCACCACCGCGCAGTGCCGCTCCAGCCACGCGATCGCGGGCAGGAACTTGGCCCGTTGCAGGCCGTCGCGGTACAGCTCGCGCGGCGCGATGTTGGAGGTGGTGGCGAGGGTGCCGCCGGCGCGGCGCAGGTGGCGCAGGAACTCGGCCAGGATCATCGCGTCGCCGATGTCCTGGACGTAGAACTCGTCCAGGCACAGCAGCGGCGTGGCGGCGAAGTGCCGCGCCACCGCCTCGAGCGGATCGCGCTGGCCCTTGAGCCGGGCCAGCTCGGCGTGCACGCGGCCCATGAAGCGGTGGAAGTGCAGGCGCAGGCTCAGGTGCGCGGGCACGCTCTCGTGCAACAGGTCGAGCAGCAGGGTCTTGCCGCGGCCCACGCCGCCCCACAGGTACAGGCCGCGCGGGCCGCGCCGCCGCCCCAGCGCGGCGAGCAGGCGCTCGCGCAGGGTGTCGACCTCGGCCTCGATCACCTGGTCGCGGATGCGGTCGAGTTCGGGCAGCAGCGACTGCTGCGCCGGATCCGCCTGCCAGCGGCCGCTGGCGACACCCGCCGCATAGGCTGCGGAGGGCGCGGGTCCGGCAACGCGGGCAACGGCCGCCATCGCCTCAGCGCGCCGGCGGCAGGTTGCCCTTGACCGCGTTCTTCACCGCGCCGCGCAGGTCCATCAGCTTGCGGTGGAAGAAATGCCCGGTCTGCGGCATGCGCACCAGCAGCGGCGGGTCCCGCGTCTCCGCGACCCAGTCGAACACGGCCTGCGGATCGACCACGTCGTCGTCCTCGCCCTGCACCACCAGCCAGGGACAGGGCGGGTGCGGCAGCGCCGCGATCGGGTACTTCTGCACCGGCGGCGCGACCAGGATCAGCTGCTTGACCGGCAGGTGCCGCGCCGCCTTGGCGGCGACCCAGGCGCCGAAGGAGAAGCCGGCCAGCCACAGCGCGTCGCCGGGCCGCACGCGTTGCACCCACTCGGCCACCGCGAGCAGGTCGGCCATCTCGCCGGTGCCCTCGTCGAAGCTGCCCTCGGACGCGCCCACGCCGCGGAAATTGAAGCGCACGGTGGCGAGCCCCAGTTCGCGCAACGAACGGTCGAGCATGGTCACGACCTTGTTGCGCAGGGTGCCGCCGCCGAGCGGGTGCGGATGGCACAGGATCGCCACGCCCGCGCGCGCGCAGCCCGGCTCGGGCACGTCGGTGGCCAGCTCCAGGCGGCCGGCCGGGCCGGCGAGCATGAACTCGGCGGCGGCCGGAAAGGCGTCGGGCGGTTGCACTGCGGAACTCATGGGCGCGGCATCATAGCCCAAGCCCCGTTCAGCCCCGGACCCGCGCCGCGTGAACCACCTGGCCCACTGCTTCCTCGCCGGCACCGATCCCGAGCTCGTGGTCGGCGGCCTGCTCGGCGATTTCTGGCGCGGCGCGCTGGACCCGGCCTGGACGCCGCGCCTGGCGCAGGGCGTGCGCCTGCATCGCCGGGTCGACTCCTGGATCGACGCGCACCCGGTCGCGCGGCGCGCGCGGCGGCGCTTCGAACCGCCGTTCCGGCGCTACGCCGGCGTGCTGCTCGACGTCTGGTTCGACCATCTGCTCGCGCGCGACTTCGGGCGCTGGTCCGCGGACGAGACCCTGCGCGCCTTCGCCGACCGCTGCCATGGCGTGCTGCTGCAGGCGGTCTCGGGCCCGGCCGCGGCCGCCTGGCCGCCGGCCTTCGCGGTGTACGTGCATCGCCTCGCGCGCCACGACGGCCTGGTGGCGTACGCGCAGGCCACGCACGCCGAGGCGGTGCTCGAGCGCATCGGCACGCGCCTGCGCCGCGCCAATCCGCTGGCGATCGCGCTGCCGGTGCTGGAATCGCTGGAGGCGCCGCTGCAGCGCGACTTCGAGGAACTGATGCCCGGATTGATGGCGTATGCGCGGGCGCAGTCGGCGTAGGCGCGCGTCGCGACGCGCGGCCGCTCAGCGCGGATCGACGTCGACCCAGAGCGGATCGTGGTCCGACGCGCGCCAGGGATCGGGCCGGTACAGGGCCGGGTCGCCGTCGTAGGCGAAGCCCGCCGCCTCGTCGGCGTTGAGGTGCCACTCGCCGGCCGCGCGCACGCGCGCCGCGAGGGCGGGCGTGGCCAGCGCATGGTCGAGGCGGCCCAGGCGCGCCTCGAACACGTAGCTGTAGGCCTCCGGCCCCACGGCGCGTTCGACGAGGTCGATGTAGCCGGCGTCGCGCAGGGCGCGGACCGGATCTTCCTGCGTATGGCTGTTGAGGTCGCCGACAACCAGCACTGCGTCCCACGCCGCGGGCTCCGCGACGCGGCGCGCCTCGATCCAGGCGGCCAGCGCCCGCGCCGCCGCGGCGCGGGTGTGGTTCCAGCAGCCCTGCCCGTCGCCCGCGTTGGCATCGGGTCCGGGCTCGGCCGGACAGCCGGACTTGGACTTGAAGTGGTTGGCGACCACGACCAGCGGCGCGCCGCCATCGGCCGCGACGAAGGCCTGCGCCAGCGGCAGCCGGTTGAGCGTCGCGAACTCCGCGGCGGCGGGCCAGTGCGGGTCGCCCTGGGCGCGGACGCGGTCGCTGCGATAGACCAGCGCCACGCGGATGTCGTCGCCGCCATGGCGCGCGGCGCCGGTGTCGACCGCGCGCCACGCGCCGTCGGCGCCGGACGCGGCGTCGAGTCCCTCGACCAGGCTGGCCAGCGCGGAGCCCGCTCCGGCACCGTCGTTCTCGACTTCCATCAGCGCCAGCACGTCGGCATCGAGCCCGGCCAGCATGGCCAGCACCTTGTCGCGCTGGCGCTGCATCGCGGCGGCGTCGGCGGCGCCGCGGGCGGTGGGGAAGCCGGCGCCGGCGCCATCGCCGTTGAAGAAATTGAGCACGTTGGCGGCGGCCACGCGCAGCGTGCCCGTGGTGCGCGGCGGCGGCGGCGGGCGCGGCGCCTGGATCACCGCGCCCGGCGCGCGCGTGAGCGCGAGTCGCGCGCGGGTGCCGTCGACCACCACGCCCTCGACGTCGGCCAGGGTCGTGCCGGTGCGCCAGGGCTCCTGCGGGCCGGGCGCGCCGCCCAGCCACCAGTGCGGATCCGCGGCGGGATCGGCGCGCGCGGGATCGAGTTCGAGCAGGGTGCGCGCCTGTGCCGCATGCTCGCGCGCCGCGGCGGGGCCGGGCAGTCCCCGTTCGGTCGGCGCGTACGGGCGCGGGCCGAGCGCGACCGTGGCGCGCCCGGTCGCCGCCAGCGCGTAGTTGGCCGCCAGCAGCAGCGGCCCGGGCAGGTGCACGCGCAGGCCCTCGAGCGCCTCCCAGTCCGGCGGCGCCTGCTCCACGCGCAGCGGCGGCGGCAGCGTGCCCGGCCCGCAGTCGCGCACCGCGCCGCGCAGGCGCAGGCGCGTGCCGCCGGGCCCGGAATCCTGCTCGCGCCATTCGGTCACCGTGCCGGCCAGCCGCAGGCGCCGGCCCGGTTCGAACGCGAGCGCCGCGCCGTCGAGCATCACCAGCAGGCCGGCGCGGGCGGACGGCGGCGCGGACGGCGGCGCTTCGAGCGTGACCGCGTCGAGCCCCGGCAGCCGCGCGGCGAGGATCGCCTCGACCTGCACGACCTGGCCCTGCAGGGGGCTGGATTCGCCCTCGCCCTGGATGCGCGCGATCGCGGTCGTCGGGTCGCCGCAGGCGCCAAGGGCCCCTTCGGTGGGCGCCGGCACGCGCCCACAGGCCGCCAGGCCGGCGATCGCGGCGACCAGCGACAGCCCCAAACGACGACGCCGCCCGGAGGCGGCGTCGTTGCAGGCCGGGAGGCCACGCCTCACTGGAGCTGGCCGAGCATCCATTCGACCGTGACCTTGACCTGCTCGTCGGTCAGCGCGGGGTTGCCGCCCTTCGCCGGCATCAGGCCGGCCTTGCCGGTGTAGCCCTCGATCGCATGCTTGACCATCAGCTCGTTGCCCTGCGCCACGCGCTCGACCCATGCCGCCTTGGTCAGCATCGGCGCGCCGCCGGCGCCGGTGCCGTGGCAGGCCTGGCACAGCTTGCCGAAGATGACCGCGCCATCGAGCGTGCCGTCGTAGGCGACCTGGGCCGCCGCCGCGGCCTTGGCCGCTTCCGCCGCCGCGGCCATCGCCGCACGGCCGGTGTCGCCGGCGAACACCCCGCCCACGGGCGCCAGGCGGGCGTCGACCTGCGCCACCGCCTTCGGATTCGGCGCCGGCGGGTGCCGGGTGTAGATCCAGTGCGCGCCGAGGATCAGCAGCACCATCACCACGAACAGGCCGGCGATGACCTGGGCGAAATGCTTGAGGAAGACTGCGTCGGTCGGGTTGGTCTTGTTCACGATCTGGGTCCCGGGCGCCGGCCGCGCGCGAGCGAGGAAAAAGGGCGGCGCAGTATAGCCGAAGGGCCGGCGGCGGCGGCGGCGGCGCGGCGCGGTCGTGCATTGCACCTGCCCCATGGTCCGGGTGACTCGACGTGGCGGCGGGCGTAGGCTGGCCGGGTTCCTGCAAGGAGGGCCCGCCCATGCGCCGCACGCCGCTGTTGCTGCTGTTCGCCGTCGCCGGGATCGTGTCGGCCCAGGGCACGACGCTGGTGGTGTATCCGGCCAAGGGCCAGAGCAGCCAGCAGAAGGCCACCGACACCATCGAATGCCAGGACTGGGCGCGCAACGAGACCGGCTTCAACCCGTCGGCGCCGCCGCCGCAGCAGCAGGTCGCGGCGCAGCAGCGCGGCGGCGTGGTGCGCGGCGCGACCCGCGGCGCCATCGCCGGCGAGATCATCGACGACGACGCCGGCAAGGGTGCCGCCATCGGCGGCCTGGTCGGCGGCATGCGGCAGGCGTCGCGCAATTCGCAGGCGCAGCAGTCGGCGCAGGCCAGCAACAACGCGGCCATGTCGCAGTACAACGCGCAACGCGACAGCTACGTGCAGGCGTTGCGCCTGTGCCTGGAATCGCGCGGCTACACGGTGCAGTGAGGCCAGACCATGAACCAGCGTCCCACCCTGTTGCTCGCCGTTGCCCTCGCCACCGCCGCCGCGCCGGTCGCGGCGGACGAGCCCACGCGCCTGCTCTGCGCGCTGACGCGGGCCCTGAGCTGCGATCCGATGACCGACTGCTCGGTCCGCGACATCGGCGAGCTCAACCTGCCGCGCTTCGTCGACGTCGACCTGGCCGGCAAGCGCCTCAGCGGCCAGCGTCCCGACGGCAGCGCCGCCACCACCGTCATCGACCGCATGGCACGCACCAGCGAGACCCTGGCGCTGCAGGGCAGCGAGGCGGGACGCGCGTGGAGCATCCTGGTCGGCGACGACGGTGACGCCACCTTCACGGCCAGCCACGCCGGCGGCGCGACCGTGGTCTTCGCGGCCTGCACCTTGCGCTGAGGGGCGCGCGATTCGAACATCGCCTCGACATCGGGCCTGCTAGATTCGAGCGTTCCGGGGTGCCGCCCCGACGGCCGGAGCGCGCGGTGGTCCCCACGCCGAGCCACGAGGAAGAGGTCGCCAACGCCCTGTCGCACGGGCTGGGCCTGGTACTGAGCCTCGTCGGCGGCGCGGTGCTGCTGACGATGTCGGCGTTGCGCGGCAGCAGCCTGCAGTTCGTGGCGGCGGCGGTGTTCGTGTTCGGGCTGGTGCTGCTCTACAGCGCCTCCACCCTGTACCACGCGGCGCGCGACGCGCTGACCAAGTCGCGGCTCAAGGTCTTCGACCACTGTGCGATCTACGTCCTGATCGCGGCCACCTACACGCCCTTCACCCTGGTCAGCCTGCGCGGCGGCTGGGGCTGGGGCCTGTTCGCGGTGGTGTGGTCGCTGGCGCTGGCGGGCGTGGTGTTCAAGCTGTTCTACACCGGCCACTTCCGCCGCACCTCGACCGCGCTCTACATCGCGATGGGCTGGATGGCGCTGGTGGCGGTGGTGCCGCTGGTGCGCGCATTGCCGCCGGCGACGCTGGGCTGGTTGCTGGCGGGCGGCATCGCCTACACCGCCGGCACGGCCTTCTACCACAACCACCGCATTCCCTATTCGCACGCCATCTGGCACGCCTTCGTGCTCGGCGGCAGCGTGTTCCACTTCATCGCCGTGTACACGCAGGTGGTGCCCGCGGGCTGAGGCACGGGCGCCGGCTCAGGCGGCGCGGAAACGCTCGTCGCGATCGCGCCAGGCGCTGGAGCGGGCGAAGCGATCGATGGCGCGGCGCGCCAGGCGCTGTTCCTCGGGCGTGAGCCCGACCAGGCGCAGCGCCATCTCGGCGATGCGCCGGCAGGCCGCGGCGTCGCGCGGCAGGGCCGGCGCGGCGATCATGGCGTTGAGCGCGCCGAGCACGGCGCCGGCGAAGGCATGGCCGGCGAGCAGTGCATCGCCGAGGCGGTCGCGCGGCAGGTTGGCGCCGAGCACGGCGGCGTTGTAACCGGCCTGCGCCGACATGACCGCCTCCAGCCAGGCGCGGTCCTCGACCGTGCTGAGGTAGCGTTCCAGGCGGCCCAGCGCGGCGACGCCGGAGACCGCCTGCAGCCAGGCGAACACGCCCAGGCGCTCCGCGCCGGCGGCATGCGGCAGCAGGGCCGGGTCGACGTAGGCGCGCCGCTGCGCCAGTTCATGCGCGGCGGCCGCGCGCAGCAGCCCGTCCTTGTTGCCGAAGTAGTGGAACAGGTTGCCGTTGGACGAGCGCGAGCGGCGCACGATGGCCGCGGTCGAGGTGCGCGCATAGCCCTGCGTGGCGAACATCTCGCAGGCCGCCTCGAGCAGGGCCTGGCGCAGGTCGCGCTTGCCGGCCATCGTCGTCTCCCGTGCCACCCCGAGCCGCGCATGCTACTACGCGCGGCCGGGAGCGCGGCGACGCGCCGGGCCCCGCCGGCGGCTCAGTGCCGCGGCGGTCGCGCCGGCGCGTACCTGGCCAGTTCGGTGCGCGCGATCAGGTGCCGGTGCACCTCGTCGGGACCGTCCGCCAGGCGCAGCGTGCGCGCGTGCGCATAAAGCATCGCCAGCGGCGTCTCGTAGGAAACGCCGGCCGCGCCGTGGATCTGGATCGCGCAGTCGACCACCTGCTGCATGACGTTGGGCGCCACCACCTTGATCGCGGAAATCTCGGTCAGCGCCGCGTGCGCGCCCACCTCGTCGATCTTCCACGCCGCGTACAGCGTGAGCAGGCGCGCCTGGTCGATCGCCATGCGCAGGTCGGCGACGCGCTCGCGGTTGCCTCCCAGTTCGAGGATCGGCTTGCCGAAGGCGACGCGCGCCAGGCCGCGGCGGATCAGCAGCTCCAGCGCGCGCTCGGCGCCGCCGATGGCGCGCATGCAGTGGTGGATGCGGCCGGGCCCGAGCCGGCCCTGCGCGATCTCGAAGCCGCGCCCCTCGCCGAGCAGCATGTTCGCAGCGGGCACGCGCACGTTCTCGAGCAGCACCTGGCCGTGGCCGCCGGTCGCCATGTGCTCGTAGCCGAACACCGGCAGGAAGCGCTCGATCTTCACCCCCGGCGTACCGGCGGGCACGACGATCATCGACTGCTGCCGGTAGGACTTCTCGTCCGGGTTCGACTTGCCCATGACGATGTAGACCGTGCA
>CAZTNB010000105.1:0-10378 GCA_964614825.1 uncultured Gammaproteobacteria bacterium | reverse complement strand
CCGGCACCACGGTCAATCCGGCGACCGGACCGAGCGACAACGGCTCGGTATCAACGGTTGCCGTGCAGGGCACCGGCACCTACACCGGCACGATCTCGGTCAATGCCGCCGGCGTGGTCACGCTGTCGAACGCAGCGCCGGTGGGCACGCACACGATCACGATCCGCGCCACCGACAACTGCGGCACCATCACCGACGCGACGTTCCAGCTGCAGGTGACCAACACCGCGCCGACCCTCACGCCGGCGGCGGCGATCGCGCGCCAGCAGGGCAGCCCGGCCGGTGCCGCGGTCACGGTGGGCACGGTAGCCGATGCGCAGACCGCGGCGGGCAGCCTGACAGTGACCCAGGTCGCCGGCGGTACCGCCACCGGCATCACCGTCGCCGGAATCACCAACACCGGCGGGACGGTGGCGGCGACCCTGGCTGCGTCCTGCAGCGCGACGAGCGGCACGGTGCGCTTCCAGGCCTCGGACGGCAGCCTCAACGGCACCGGCGACCTGCAGCTCAACGTCAGCGCGAACACCGCGCCGGTGTTGACCTACGCCAACGCCTCGGTCGTGGGCGGCGGCGGCAACACGGTCAACCCGGCTACCGGTCCGACCGACAACGGCTCGGTATCAACGGTTGCCGTACAGAGCGCGGGCACCTACACCGGCACGATCTCGGTCAATGCCGCCGGCGTGGTCACGCTGTCGAACGCAGCGCCGGTCGGCACCCACACGATCACGATCCGCGCCACCGACAACTGCGGCACCGTCACCGACGCCACGTTCCAGCTGCAGGTGACCAACACCGCGCCGACCTTCACCCCGGCGGCGGCGATCGCGCGCCAGCAGGGTAATCCGGCTGGCGCTGCCGTCACGGTGGGCACGGTGGCCGATGCGCAATCTCCCGCCGGCAGCCTGACCGTCACCCAGATCGCCGGCGGCGGCGCCACGGGCATCACGGCAGCCGGCATCACCAACACCACCGGCACGATCTCGGCGACGCTGGCCGCGTCGTGCAGCGCCACCAGCGGCACGGTGCGCTTCCAGGCCTCGGACGGCAGTCTCTCAGGCACCGGCGACCTGCAGCTGGATGTCGACGCGAACACGGCGCCGACGCTGGCGTACGTGGATCAGGTGGTCGCGGGCGGTGGCGGGACCACGGTCAATCCGGCCAGCGGGCCGAGCGACAACGGGTCGATCGCGGGCGTGGTGGTGCAGAGTGCCGGCACCTACACCGGCACGATTTCGGTCGATTCGGCCGGCGTGGTCTCGCTGTCGAATGCGGCGCCGGCGGGGAGCCACGCGATCACGATTCGTGCGACGGACAATTGCGGGGCGATCACGGATGCGGTGTTTACGCTCGGCGTGGTGGTGGACGCGTTGTTCGCGAACGGGTTCGAGTAAGCCGGGCGTGGGCGAAGTTCGCGTGAGTCGCTCGGCGACTGCGGCGGATGGCTGCGAAAGCGCGAAGGGCCCCATCGAGGGGCCCTTCGCGCGCAGTCGGGGGCGCCTCGGTGCGTACGGCGTCGGGGCGAGTCCGTGCGGTGCGGTGCGTAGTTGGTGCCGAAGGTGGGACTCGAACCCACACGCTTTTGAGGGCGGCGGATTTTGAGTCCGCTGCGTCTACCGATTCCGCCACTTCGGCTGAAGGGCCGCGCAGTATAAGCGATCGGGCCTCAGTCGCAGCCCAGCTGGCGCACGTCGCGCTCGAACCATTCGTCGCCGGCGGGGCGGAACACGGCGCAGCTCTTCATCGGGCCGGAGTAGATGTGCACCGAGATCGCGACCTGGTCATCGGACGGGTTGCGGATGGTGTGGAACTCGTGCGGCGGGATCAGGCTGCCGGCCGAGCCGGCGCCGGCCTGGATCGAGCCGACCGGGCGGAAGCGGTAGCGCGGTTCCTGGCGGTCGACGAGGTCGTACTGGGTGATCTCCAGCGCGCCGGTCCACACGCCTTCCACGCACCACATGCCGGAGTGGTCGTGCAGCAAGGTGCCCTGGCGCGGGCCCCAGGTCATGGCGATCACGCTGTAGCCCAGGTCCTCGCTCTGGTAGAGCTCGCGGCGGGCGTAGTGGTCGGGGCAGGGCTCGAAGCAGCAGTCGGGCAGGCGCACGCTCTGCTCGCGGATCAGGCGGCACAGGGTGCTGCGCAGGGCGTCGGTGACCTGCGCCGTGGTGCCCGCCTTGACCGCGGCGTCGACCGAGCGGATGAAGTCCTCGGCACCGGGGAAGTCTCGTTGCAGCATGGGCGGTGTCCTGCCGCGGCGCGGCCTTGCGGTGCGCATTGTAGCGAGGTCTACACGCTGCGTTCACCCCGTGGCCGGCCCATCGGCCGCACCCGCGGGAGATCGGGGGTGCCGGATCCGGGGCGCGGGGACCGGCACCGGCCGGCACGGACGGGTTTGGCGGGCTAGAGGCGCGCCAGCAGGGTGGCGAAGGCGGCGCCGAAGCGCGGGATGTCGACCAGGAAGGCGTCGTGGCCCTGGTGGCTGTCCAGGGCCACGAACTCGACCTCGGCGCCGGCCGCGCGCAGGCCGTCGGCGATCTCCTGCTGCTGGGTCAGCGGGAACAGGATGTCGGTCTCGACGCCGATCACCAGCGCGCGCTCGATCCGGATCCGCTTCAAGCCCTCCGCCACGCTGCCGTCGCCGTATTCGGCGATGTCGAACCAGTCGCTGGCGCGCGACAGGTACAGGTAGCAGTTGGGGTCGAAATTGCGCACGAACTTGCGCGCGTGGCCGTCGAGGTACGACTCGATCGCGAACTCGACGCCGAAGGGCTGCTGCTGGCGCGCTTCCTCGCCGAGCTTGATCCGCGCGAAGCGCCCCACCCACTCCACCGCCGAACGATAGGTGATGACGCCGAGCTTGCGCGCGATCGACATGCCTGCGTCGGGGTAGTGCTCGTCGTCGTACTCGCCGTTGCGCCAGTTGGGATCCAGGCGCACGGCCTCGCGCTGCAGCGAGCGGATCGCGATCGCGAAGGGCTGCGCCTGCGGCGCGGTGGAGACGCTGATGTGCGCGCGCACGCTGCCCGGATGGCGCAGCAGGTAGGCCAGCGCGCCCATGCCGCCCATCGAGTTGCCGATCAGGCAGGCCAGGCGCTCGATGCCGAGCGCGCGCACCACCTCGTGCGCCGCGTCGGCCACGTCCTCGAGCGTGAGCTCGGGAAAGCGCAGGCGGTACGGCGTGCCGCTGGCGGGATCGATCGAGGCCGGGCCGGTGGAACCCTTGCAGCTGCCCAGCGAATTGACGCAGACGACGAACCAGCGCCGCGTGTCGATCCACTTGCCGGGGCCGATCATCTCCTCCCACCAGCCCGGGCTCGGGTCCTGCGCCGACGAGGCGGCGTGCGCGCCGGGCGACAGGCCGGTGAGGATCAGGATCGCGTTGGCGCGCGCCGGGTCGAGCGTGCCCCAGGTCTCGTAGGCGATGCGCGCGCGGCGCAGCTCGCCGCCGCGCTTCATCCGGAACGGATCGGACAACTCGTGGAAACGCGTCGCGGGCATGCGGGGCGGCGGTCCGGGCGGGGCCGGCCGTTATAGCCGAAGGACGCGGGCAATCACAAACCCGGGCGCGACGCCGGGTGTCCGCGGGTGCCCGCCGGAACGGCTTCAACCGCGACCAGTGGCCGCGGCCGAGCGACGCGCCGGCGCCGCTGCCGCCGCTTCGCGGGGGAGGACCCGGGCCACTCGGCGCGGGCGTGACGCCCTCAGTGCTTGCCGGGCTCCAGCTTCACGCCGCGGCGCTCCCAGGCCAGGTAGGCCTGCATGGCGATCATCTTCGGGTCGTCGGCAGCCAGCGGCTGGCCTTCGACCGGGTTGCGGATGCACCAGTTGATCATCTCCCAGAACGCGGCGACCTTGCCCAGCTGCTTCTGGAACTTCGGGTAGGTCTCCGGGTGCGTATTGGCGCCGTTGGGGTGGCACTGCGCGCAGACCACGCCGTTGGTGCCGAGTTCGGGGCTGGTCCACAGCGCGCGACCCTGCTGGGCCACCTGCTGGAACTGCGCTTCCCAGCGCTTGAGGTCGGCGGCGCTGAACTCATCGGCCTGGGCCATCGGCGCCATCAGGACGGCGTACAGGAGCGAAACGGCGGCGATACGGGGCTTGCGCATGGCTCGTCTCCGAGGTCCGTTCAGTAGTGCGTCTGCGGCGGGATGCGCGCCGCGGGAGCCTGGTAGGCGAGGTCGACCGGCTGCCCGGTCTCCGGATTGAAGGCCACCGTGCGGGTCGTGTTGTTGTACAGGTTGTAGCGCGAGGACACGTTGCCGCTGGAGATGTCGACGAACTGCCAGCCGGTGGCGTCGCGCTCGAAGAACGGGTCGGCACGGTTCATCGGCACCGTCAGCACCGGCAGGTGCGTCTCGGCCTGCGCATAGGTGGCCGGATAGGGCCACGGCCAGGCGGTGGCCATGGCCGAGTGGAAGCTGATGTTGCCGATCTGGTTGTACTGGATCTGGTGCACGTGGCCGTACAGCACGTTGACCTTGTCGTAGGGCGCCAGCAGCGCCTGCACGTCCTCGGCGTCGTCGGTCCAGAAGTTCCAGCCCTTGTAGATCTTCTGCAGCGGCGAATGCGACAGCACCACCAGCGGCGTCGACTTCGGCACCTTGGCGAGATCCGCCTTCAGCCACTCGCGCTGCCTGGCGCCGACCATGAACGGCGAGCCGTTGGGGTTGTCCAGCCCCGCCATCTCGCTCATGCGCTGCTGGGCGCTGGGCCAGCGGTTGTGCGTCCACTCGTCGGTGGTGAGGATGGAATTGAGCACCACGAAGTGCACGCCCTTGTGGTCGAAGCTGTACCAGTGCGGGCCGAACAGCTTCGACCAGTATTCGCCGAGGTCGAGGTAGTAGTCGTGCTCGCCCATGACCATGTGGGTCTTGTGGCGCAGGCGCGACAGGATCTCCGCGCCGTGGTCGATCTCGGCGGCGTTGCCCATCTGGGCGAGGTCGCCGCCGTAGATCACGAAGTCGGGCTTGGGCGCCAGCAGGTTGGCCTCGGCCACCGCGCGGATCAGGCCGCGGTCCCAGTTGCGCACGAACTGCGCGCCGCGCACCTGCTGGATGTGCGAATCCGAGATCCAGGCGAAGCTGAAGTCCTCGCGCTGCTTGCCGAAGGCGAGCTTGACGTGGGTCATCGGCAGGAGGCCGGCGAGGAGGCCGCCGCCCAGGCCCTGCAGGAACTGCCGGCGATCGGGGTTCTGGCTCATGGCTGCTGTCCCGCGAGGGTGGTGGTGGCGCCGGCGCCGTCGAGGCCCTGGCACTTGGCGAGCGAAGCGGTGGACCTGGCCGCGAACTCGGGGCTGGTGAGCGATTCCAGGAAGGCCACCAGGTCGACGATCTGCTCTTCGCTCAGGTTGAGCGGCCGGATGCCGCCGCTGAGGAAATCGTTGACCGGCGCATCCTTGGGCGTGACGCCGCCGTTGTTGTAGTGCTCGACCACCTCGCGCAGGGTCTTGAGGCTGCCGTCGTGCATGTACGGCGCGGTGACCGCGATGTTGCGCAGGGTCGAGGTCTTGAAGCTGCCCAGTTCGTCGAGGGTGTCGGTCACGGCGAAGCGGCCCAGCTCGGAGACCTTGGGATCGGTGAGCACCTCGACGTCGACGTCCTTGCCGCTGGCCTTCGCCGCGAGGAACTTCGGCGCCAGCTTCGGCACGTCGGCCTGGATCCGGTTCACGCCGACGCCGATGTTGTGGAAGCGGTTGTCGGTGAACAGGGCGAAGTCCTGCTCGATGGCATGGCAGCTCACGCACCGGCCCTGGCCCAGGAACACGGCGAAGCCGCGCTGCGCCGAGGCGCTGATCGCGTCGGCCTGGCGCCCGAAGTACCAGCGGTCCCAGGCCGAGTTGCCGGCGATCTGGGTGCGCTCGAAGGCGCCGATCGCCTTCTGCACCTCGGCCAGGGTGACCTGCTCCGGCTCGATGGCGAAGGCGGCGCGGAACATCGCCTGGTAGGCGGGATCGGTGCGCACGATCTTGAGCACCGGCTCGTGGTCCTTGAGGCCCATCTCGACCGGATTGACCATCGGGTGCCTGGACTGGTCCTCCAGCGAGGGCGAGCGGCCGTCCCAGAACATGGAGGTGAAGTACGCGGCGTTGAGCACCGTCGGCGCGTTGCGCGTGCCGGTCTTGTCCTGGATGCCCTTGGAGGTCGCCAGCGGGCTGTCGGTGAAGGCCTTGGCGCGGTCGTGGCAGGTGGCGCAACTCACGGTGCCGGTGCTGGAGAAGCGCACGTCGTGGAACAGCCGATCGCCCAGGGCGACCTTCTCCGGCGTGGTCGGGTTGTCGGGCGGATCGACCACCGGCGGCAGGCCCAGCGGGACCTCGGCGGCCCGTGCCGGCAGCCACAGCGCGGCGGCGATGACAGCGGGAATGAGGATGCGATGCATCATCTCTTGCCTCCCGGCTTTGCGACTCCGCGATGTGCGGGACCGTCTCGTTGCAGTCTAGGGCGGCGCTCCAGCACCGGCGCGGGTGATCGAATTCTTCAATCAGCGGCGCGGCGCAGTGCCGCGAGGGCGGGCGCGCGGCGCTGGCGCGCGAGGCGGCGCATGTCGTCGTACGCGTCGACCGCGATCCGCGCCAGTTCCACCGCCTGGCGGCCCATGCGCGTGATCTCGACGTGGGTGCGGTCGCGCTCGAACAGCGGCACGCCGAGGTACTCCTCGAGCTTTCTCACCTGGATGCTCAGGGTGGACTGCGAGACGCAGCAGCGGCGCGCCGCGCTGTGGAAGTTCAGCGTGTCGGCCAGGGCCACGATGTAGCGCAGGTCGCGGATCGACATGCGGCCAGTCCCGATGCGCGGGCGCGCGGAAGCGCGATCCCGAGCCTTGACCATACGCCCGCGCGTCGGCGCCGGGGAATCGATTGTTCCGATGGTTGCGATAGCGGCCGGCTATCGGGCACCGCTCAGGGCAGGACCTCGGCGATGACGAGTTCGACCACGCCCTGCTGGCCGGCGACGACCAGCGGCGACGACAGGCCCTGGAAGTCGCCGCTCTGCGGCGTGGCGTTGCCCGAGTGCGAGATGCGCGCGCCGACCACGACCTGCGGCGCCGACGAGAGCTTCATCGACGGCAGCATGCCCATGCTGTCGTCGAGCGTGATGGTGAGCGGCAGGCTGTCGGCCTGGCGGCGCTGGATCGCCAGCGGCATGCGCGGGCCCTCGGGCAGGCGCGCGAACACGAACAGCGTGTCGCCGGGTTGCACGCGGCCCTTGAGCTCGGGCGCGATGTCGACCCGCACCACCAGCTTCGGTCCCTCGGCGGCCGGCGCGGTCGGCGCAGCGGGTACGGCGGGCGCATTCGCCGCGGTGGCCGTCGTCGCGCCCGCCACGGGGGCAAGGCCCGATTCGCCCTTGGCCTGCGCGATCTGCTCGGCGACCGACTTGGCCACTTCCGAGTCCGGCGGCAACAGCGGCAGCAGGGTCTCCCAGCGCCGCACCGCGCCGGCGGCATCGCCGGCCTGCGCGTCGCTGATGCCCAGCAGCCACAGCGCGCGCTGGTGCTGCGGATTGGCCGCCAGCGCCTTCTCCAGCAACGCGCGCGACTCGCCGGCGATGCGCCGGTCCGGCGCGGCCATTGCCAGCGCCTCGCCGTACTCGACCATGACCTCGGGCTCGTCCGGCGCCAGCGCGATCGCCTTGGCCAGCGCATCGCGCGCCTCGGCGTAGCGCTCCAGCTGCTTGTATGCGCGGCCCAGCAGCAGCCAGCCGTCGAGGTCGTCGGGGTTCTGCGCCATCTTGGCCGCGAGCCCGGCGATCGCCTGTTCCATGTCGGGACCCTGTCCGGCCACGGCGGCGCCGTCCGCACCCGCGCCGGTGGCCACGGCGGCCGCGGCCATCAGGGTGGGATCGAGCGCTCGCGTGTCGCCGATCTGGCGGTAGAGGCCGAACGCGCCCAGCGGCAGCAGCAGCGCCAGCAGCAGCGACAGTCCACGCGCGGGCGCCGGCGCCGCGGGCGCCGGGCCGGCGTCGATCAGCGCGCGCTTGCGCGCGTACTCCTCGGCATCGAGCACGCCGGTGCGGCGCGCCGCCTCCAGGGCCTCGAGCCGGGGATCGGCCTTGGCGCCGGCGCGCACCAGCGGGCGCAGCACCAGCGCCAGTGCCAGCGCCGTCATCAGCGTGGCCAGGATCCAGAACACGCTCAAGGCAGGTCCTCCTCGCCGCGCGCGTCGGTTGGCACCAGCCGCGCGCGCCGCCGCACCATGACCAGCATGCCGGCGAGGCCGGCGGCCACCACCAGGGCCGGGCCCAGCCACAGGATCCAGGTGACCGGCTTGAACGGCGGGTCGTAGAGCACGAAGTCGCCGTAGCGCTGGACCAGGAAATCGCGGATCTCGCCGTCGGACTTGCCGGCGCGCAGCATCTCGAACACTTCCGCGCGCAGGTCCTTGGCCAGGTCCGCATCGGAATCGGCCAGGTTCTGGTTCTGGCACACCAGGCAGCGCAACTCCGCCACCAGCACCTGGAAGCGGCGCTCCTCGGCCTCGCTCTGGAACGGCAGCGGGTCGATCGCCGCAGCCGCCAGCGTCCACAGCAGCAGGCCCAGCAGCAGGCCCGGTCGCATGCGTCTCATCGCGTAGCCTCCGCCAGCATCGGCACCAGTTCCTCCTCGATCACCGCGGGCGTGATCGGCCCGACGTGCTTCCAGCGGATCGTGCCCTTGGCATCGACCAGGAACGACTCGGGCGCGCCGTACACGCCGAAGTCGATCGCGGTGCGGCCCTCGCGATCGGCGGCGATGTGCGCGTAGGGATCGCCGAAGCGCGCCAGCCAGCGCTTGGCATCGTCCGGATCGTCCTTCCAGTTCAGGCCCACGATGGGCAGCAGCTTGCGCGCGGCCAGCTGCACCAGCACCGGGTGCTCCTCGGTGCAGGCGAAGCACCAGCTGCCCCACACGTTGAGCAGGTAGGGCTGGCCCAGCAGCGCGGCGCGGCTGACCCGCTGGCTGGCGTCGCGCAGTTCCGGCAGGTCGAAGTCCGGCACCGGCTTGCCGATCAGCGGCGAGGGCACGTAGCGCGGGTCCTTGCCCAGCCCGCTCCAGAGCAGCACGCCCAGCGCGACGAAGATGCCGAGCGGCAACAGGAAACGCAGCGACTTCATGCGCTGGCCGTCCCCGCCGGCAGCGGATCGACCGCGGTGGCCGTGGCGCGCCGGTAGCGGCGGTCGCCGGCGGCGACCAGGCCACCGAACATCATCAGCACCGCGCCCAGCCAGATCCAGCGCACCAGCGGTTTGTGGTACGCGCGCACCGCCCAGGCGCCGTCGGTGCCCACGGGCTCGCCCAGCGCGACGTAGACGTCGCGGGTGAAGCCGGGATCGATCGAGGCCTCGGTCATCACCTGCCCGCCGGCCGAGTACAGGCGCTTCTGCGGGTGCAGGCGCGCCACCTCGCGGGTGCCGTCGTAGAGCACGAACTCGCCGCGGTCGGCGACGAAGTTGGGGCCCTCGTGGTGGTCCATGCGCTCGAACAGGAGCCGGTACGGGCCCACCATCACGTCCTGCCGGGGCGCCAGGCGCACGTCCTTCTCCACGCTGAGCGCCTCGACCATCAGCGCGCCGGCGACGAACACGCCGACGCCGAGGTGCGCGAGGCACATCCCGGCGATCTCGCCGTAGCCCAGCGCGCGACGCCGCACCGGATCGCGCGCCAGCCGCAGCACGTAGGCCAGCGTGCCGCCGGCCACCCACACCAGCCCGAGGATGGCGCCGGCGGCGCGCAGGCGCTTGCCGGTCTCCAGGCCCTCGAGCGCAGGCAGCCACCACAGCACGACCAGCGCGACCACGGCGGCCACGAACACCCATCGCATCGATCGCCACAGCGCGCCGGCCTCGTCGCGCTGCCAGCGGCTGAAGGGGCCGAACGGCAGCAGCAGCACCAGCGGCAGCATCAGCGCGATGAACAGGCTGGCGAAGTAGGGCGGGCCGACCGACAGCTTGCCCCAGCCCATCGCGTCGACCAGCAGCGGATAGACCGTGCCCAGCAGCACCATCGCG
Source organism: uncultured Gammaproteobacteria bacterium (assembly GCA_964614825.1). Classification (GTDB taxonomy): domain Bacteria; phylum Pseudomonadota; class Gammaproteobacteria; order Xanthomonadales; family Ahniellaceae; genus JAGOEZ01. Next base: position 392 of record CAZTNB010000105.1, on the reverse strand, counting down.
GCGGCCGCGCCCAGCAGCAGGTTGTTGGCCAGCAACAGGCTCTCGCGCGACACCGGCGCGAACGGCTGGCCGGGCTCGCCGGCCAGCTTCGGCGCGCGCACGGCGTACAGGGCCAGCGCGCCGCCGGTCACGATGGCGAGGAACACCAGCACGAACAGGCCGCGGGTCGGGTCGCTGGCGAAGGCATGCACGGAGGTCAGCACGCCCGAACGCACGAGGAAGGTGCCCAGCAGCGACAGCGAGAAGGCGAAGATCGCCAGCAGCACGGTCCAGCCGCGGAAACTGCCGCGCTTGTCGGTGCTGGCCTGCGAGTGGATCAGCGCGGTGCCGACCAGCCACGGCATGAACGAGGCGTTCTCGACCGGATCCCAGAACCACCAGCCGCCCCAGCC
>CAZTNB010000104.1:5751-10404 GCA_964614825.1 uncultured Gammaproteobacteria bacterium | reverse complement strand
GCGGCGCATCGAGCACTGGGGCGCGCTCGCCACCTGCGCGGTGATGGCGTGGACCATCCTCGACGGCCCCGTGCTGGTGGGCGCGGCCGGCGATCGCATGGCCAGGTCGATCATGGGCCTGATCGTCGCCGCGGTGCTGCTCGGCATGGGCATCCAGCGGCTGCGCAGCGTCCGGCCGACCCCGCAACGGCAGGTCCGGACCTGATGGAGTCCGGCGCGAGGCCACGCGCCGGGCTGCGCCGGCGCAACCCGCCTGCGCCAGGGCGCGGGGACACCCGGTGAACTACACCTATGTCTGGGAGTTCGAAGTCGCGCCCGAGCGGCGCGCGGAATTCCTGCGCTGCTACGGACCCGACGGCGACTGGGCCCGGCTGTTCCGGCGTGCGCCCGGCTACCTCGGCACGCGCCTGCTGGCGGACGCGGCCAGGCCCGACCGCTTCCTCACCGTGGATCGATGGCGCAGCGCGCAGGAACACGACGACTTCAAGCGCCGCTTCCGCTCCGAGTACGAGGCGCTCGACCGCGCATGCGAGAACCTCACGGTGCGCGAGGCCAGCCTCGGCGCCTATTGGGAGTCTCCCGAAGGCGCGGCATGATTCCACCGCGGGGCCGCGATCCGGCAACCGCCCCAATCCGTGGAGGAGTCCAGCATGCAACTCGGCGCATTCTCGATCAGCCTGGCGGTGAAGGACATCGAGGCATCCAGGCGCTTCTACGAGAAGTTCGGCTTCAGCACCTTCGGCGGCAATGCCGCGCAGAACTGGCTGATCCTCAAGAACGGCGAGCACGTCATCGGCCTGTTCCAGGGCATGTTCGAGCGGAACATCCTCACCTTCAATCCGGGCTGGGACCAGGGCGCGCGCAAGCTGCCCGCGTTCACCGACGTGCGCGAGTTGCAGCGCCAGCTCAAGGCGCAGGGCGTGAAGCTCGAGCAGGAGGCCGATGAGTCCACCAGCGGGCCGGCCAGCTTCATCGCCATCGATCCGGACGGCAATCCGATCCTGGTCGACCAGCACGTCTGAGCGATCGGCGCCCGGGGTGACTCGCGTCGCCGCAGCGCGGCGGCAGGGTGGCTGGGGTCGCGCCGGGCCGCGCGGCGCCGCGCGTCGGCGCCCGGCGTGGCTCGCGCCGGCAGCCGCGTCGCTCGTCGCAGGGCGACTTTCGCGGCACCGGCCAGCCTGCGAGGCTGGTCGCCGACGTTGCGCGGCTGCGCGCGCGTCCCGCGCGCCGCCGCGTCGCGTCGATCCCGCCGCGGCGAGGGCGCCTTCGACCGCCGGACTCTGGACTATTCTCCGAGCCATGCCCGCCCACACCATTCCCGCGAAGCCCGGCGGCCTCGCCTTGCTGCTCGGATGGCGCCGCATCGCCGTCGCCCTGTGCCTGGCGACCGCGGTCACGGCGCTGCTGAGCCTGGGTTGGGAGTCGGGCCTGCTGTCCCTGGCCGAGCGCACGGTGGCGCTCGCGCTGGTCGCGACGCTGGTGTTCGGTTTGTTCGAGCAGTGGCCGCGGCGCCTGCCGCGGTGGCTGGCGCGCTGGGTGCTGCAGGTGCTGGGCGTGGGCCTCGCCATGCCGCTGGCCACCTACGCGATCTACGTGCTCTCGACCCCGGCGGGTGCGCCGCCGTTCTGGCAGGCGCAGGATCGCCTCGAGGGCTTCATGGCGCTGACCGCCATCGGCATGCTGGTCGCGCCGTGGGCGGCGCTCGCGGCGCTGGTGCGGCAGAAGGACGCGCTGGCGCGGCACCAGGCGCTGGCCTTCGACCTCGAGCGCAGCGAGCTCGAGCGCCGGGCGCTGGATGCGCGCCTGCACCTGCTGCAGGCGCAGGTGGCGCCGCACTTCCTGTTCAACACGCTGGCCAACGTGCAGGCGCTGGTCGACGCCGGATCGCCGCAGGCGTCGGCCGTGCTGCGCAGCCTGGTCGCGTACCTGCGCGCGGCGGTGCCGCGCCTCGACCAGCCGGCGACCACGCTGGGCCAGGAGCTGCAGCTGGTGAGCGCCTACCTCGAGCTGATGCACATGCGCATGCCGGACCGGCTGCAGTACGCGCTGCACGTGGACGACGGCGCGCTCGCGCTGCGCTGCCCGCCGATGACGCTGCTCACGCTGGTCGAGAACGCGGTGCGCCACGGCATCGATCCCGGCGAGGAGGGCGGACGCATCGACATCCACGTGCGCAGTGACGGCGAGCGCTGCAAGGTGCGCGTGATCGACACCGGCGTGGGACTCCGGCCCGCGGGCGGCGGGCTGGGCACCGGACTGGGCTCGCTGCGCGAGCGCCTGCGCCTGATCTTCGGCGACGCCGCGCAGCTGCGCCTCGTTGAAGTGGAGCCGCACGGCGTCTGCGCCGAGCTGGACCTGCCGGCGCGCGGAGTGGCGGAGTGATGGCCGAGCGCCCGACCGCGTTGATCGCCGACGACGAGCCGCTGCTGCGCGAGGCGCTGGCGCGCCAGCTCGCGCAGGCATGGCCGCAGCTCGAGATCGTGGCGCAGGCGCGCAACGGCCGCGAGGCGGTGAAGCTGTTCGAGGCCCGCCATCCCGCGGTCTGCTTCCTCGACGTGCACATGCCGGGCCTGTCGGGCATGGACGCGGCGCGGCACATCGGCCGCCGCGCGCACCTGGTGTTCGTCACCGCCTACGACCACTACGCGGTGCAGGCCTTCGCCCAGGGCGCGCTCGACTACCTGGTCAAGCCGGTCGAGCCCGCGCGGCTGGCCGACACCGTGGCGCGCCTGCAGCAACGCCTCCGGTCCGCGCAACCGGCGCGCAACACCGAGGCGCTGCTGGAACAACTCGCCGCGCAACTGGCGCAACTGCAGGCCGGCGCGGCCGCGACGCCGCTGCGCTGGATCCGCGCGCAGGTCGGCCAGACCCTGCGCATGATCGCGGTGGACGAGATCGATTTCCTGCGCTCGGACAGCAAGTACACCCTGGTGGCCTGGCGCGGCGATGGCGGCGTGCCCGGGGAAGCGCTGGTCCGGCTCCCGCTCAAGGAACTGGCGGCGCAGCTCGACCCGGCCCGGTTCGCGCAGGTGCACCGCTCGGTGGTGGTCAACCTGCGCGCGATCAGCCACGTCACGCGCGGCGACAACGAGACCGCCGACATCCACCTCAAGGGCCGCAAGGACGTGCTGCCGGTCAGCCGCAGCTACCTGCACCTGTTCAAGCAGATGTGAGCGGCGCGCGCCGTTCGTCCGCCGGCGTCGTGGCCCGTCGCCGGCGGCGCGTGACCGGTCGCAAACGCCCTTGCCGCGGCGGCGCGACCGGCGACACTGCGCTCGACCGGATCGGACCGGGCGAGGCGCTCCATGAGGCTGATCCACATCGTCGCGGGATTGCTGGCGCTGCTGGCGGGCGCGATCGCGCTCGGCGCCGCGAAGGGGTCGGGCCTGCACCGCCGCGGCGGCCGCGTGTTCGTGGTCGCGATGCTGGCGATGACGACGACGGCCGCGGTGATCGCGGCCTTCCTGCGGCCGAACGTGGTCAATGTGACCGCGGCGCTGCTGACCCTGTATCTCGTCTGCACCGCGTTCCTCACCGTGCGGCCCGACTTCAGGCACGCGCGGGCGCTGCTGGTGGGCCTGATGGGCGTGGCGCTGGTGGCGGGCCTGCTCGGCTGCACGCTGGGCCTCGATGCCCTGCGCAGCGCCAGCGGCAACGTCGACGGCATCCCCGCGCCGCCCCTGCTGATGTTCGGCACGGTGGGACTCGCCGGCTTCGTGCTGGATGCGCGGCTGCTGCGGGCCGGCGGCATCCAGGGACCGCATCGACTGGCCCGGCACCTGTGGCGGATGACCTTCGCGATGTGGATCGCGACCTCGTCGTTCTTCCTCGGCCAGGCCAAGGTGTTCCCGGAGCCGCTGCGCCACTTCGCCCTGCTGGCGATCCCGGTGCTGGTGGTCACCGTGCTGCTGTTCTACTGGCTGGCGAAGGTGCTGCTGCCGTTGCGCCGTCGCGGCGCGGCGACGCCGGTCCGGTTCGGCGCGCGGGTGGCCGCGCGGGACGGCGAACTCGCGCCCTGAACCTGGTCCCGATCGCGCCCGGCGCCACCGGCGCGGCCCTATGATGGGCGCCTGCCGGGAGGGCAACCATGAACGGGCAAGGCTGGGCGAGGCAGATGCGGCGGCACCAACCGCCGTTCGCGCCTGCATCACCGTGCAAGGCGTCGCGATGAGCCGGCGCGCATTCGGCGTGCTGGCGTCGGCGCTGCTGGTGCTGGCCGCCTGCGGCAGGCAGGAGGGTCCGATGGACCAGGCCGCGCTGCAGGATTTCGCCGCCCGCTACACGGCGGCCTGGTCCAGCCAGGACCCGGCCCGCGTCGCCGCCTTCTATGCGCCGGACGGATCGCTGACCATCAACGACGGCAAGCCGTCGGTGGGGCGCGCGGCGATCACCGCCGCCGCGCGCGCCTTCATGTCCGACCTTCCGGACCTGGTGGTGACCATGGATCGGGTGGCGGTCGTCGGCGATCGCGTCGAGTACCACTGGACGCTGGCCGGCACCAACACCGGTCCCGGTGGCGGCGGCAAGTCCGTGCGCATCAGCGGGTTCGAGGAGTGGCGGATGGGCGCCGACGGCCTCATCGCCGCATCGCAGGGGCACCTGGACGCGGCGGAGTACGCGCGCCAGTTGCAGGAAGGCGCCCCGGCCGACGGC
>CAZTNB010000104.1:0-5651 GCA_964614825.1 uncultured Gammaproteobacteria bacterium | reverse complement strand
CCTGGACGCGGCGGAGTACGCGCGCCAGTTGCAGGAAGGCGCCCCGGCCGACGGCAGCGGCGCGAAGCCCTGACGCGCGCCTTGCCGGCCGGCAGCACAACCTCCGGCGCGGGTGCGGATACTTTGTTGCAGACGTTCCCTAGGTCTTGATGCCGGCCGCGCCGAGCGCGGCCAGCAGCTCGCCGTGCCGGTGCACGTGGTAGTGCAGCGCGGCCATGCCGGTGGCGGCCGCCGCCTCGACGTGCGTGGCCGTGTCGTCGACGAACAGGCATTCGGCCGGCGCCACGCCCAGCGCGTCGCTCACGTGCCGGTACGCGCGCGGGTCGGGCTTCGCCAGGCCGATGTCGCCGGAGCAGGCGACGAGGTCGAACAGCGCGGCGGTGCCGCTGGCCTGCAGCGATGCGGTGAAGCCCCGCGTCGCGTTCGACAGCAGCGCGAGCCGCACCACCCCGCGCAAGCGGCCGAGCAGCTCGCGCATGACCGGCCGTACCGGCGCCTGGCGCTCGTAGTAGGCGGCGAGGTCGGCCAGCGCCGCGTCCGCGACCTCGGCGCCCAGCCGTTCGAGCAGGCGCTCGCGGGCGATGCGGTGGAACTCGTCGCGCGGGATCAGGCCAAGGCGCGAGGGCTGGTACTCGGGGATCGAATGGAAACCCGCCCACAGCACGCCGGCGGGCACGCCATGCCGCGCGCCGATGCGGTCGTAGTCGGCGGGGTCCTGGTGGAAGACCACGCCGCCGTAGTCGAGGACCAGCGCACGCAGGGACTGCATGGCAGGCGCCGCTTCGCTTGCCGCCCCGGTCTCGGGCCTTCGGGTCAGCCGACCACGACCTCGCTGATCTGCACCACCGGCGCGAGGTTGGTGTAGTTGGGGATGTCGGCCATGATTTCCTGCGCGTGCGGGCCGAAGCCGGCCTGGAAGGCCTCGACCGAATCGCAATAGAGGTGGCACATGGCCACGTAGGTCGCGGGCTGGCCCGGCGCGCCGCCGGCAAGGCCCTTGTCGACCGTGTAGGACCTGCAGTGCGCGCCCATGCGGGCCTTGACCAGCGGCATGTGCGTGTCGCGGTAGTAGTCGTGGTTGAATCGGGCGCCCGGTGCGTCCGGGTACATCACGCTGACCTTGATCACTGCGGCACTCCGCGGCTCGGGGCTGGTGCGTCTTGTAGCGCGTTTCGGCTGGCGCGTCGAACCTCGCGCCCGGGTGGCGCGGGTTCGGCGCGGCATGAGGAGCGGAATCCATGGCAACGTCGGCCCGCAGCGGCTATTCCGGCACCCCGTTGGCGCGCAAGCTGGGCATCAAGGCGGGCCATCGCGTGCTGGTCCACGGCGCGCCGGACGACTACGCGCGCCTGCTGGCGCCGCTGCCGGAGGGCGTGGTGTTCGCGCGGCGCGCGGGTCCGGACGTCGACCTGGTGCACCTGTACGCGACCGCGCGCGAGGACCTCGCCAGGCGGCTGGCAAGCCTGCGCAAGTCGCTCAGGGCGGACGCGGCGTTGTGGGTGTCGTGGCCGAAGCGGGCGTCGAAGGTCGCGACCACGATCACCGAGGACACCATCCGCGAGCTGGCGCTGCCGCTGGGCTACGTCGACATCAAGGTGTGCGCGGTCGACGCCGTGTGGTCGGGGCTCAAGCTGGTGGTGCGCAAGCAGCTGCGCTGAAATTGCTCAGGCGCCGCCGGGCAGGCCGAGCAGCGCCGACAGCGCGAGGCCGACGTGACCGGCGGCGCCGATCGCATGGTCGACGACCCGGCGGCGCCGGCCCGCGAGTTCGACCGCGGCCAGTGCCGGCACGATCAGGCTGGCGTGGACCCGTCGCGGGGCCGGCGTCGGGACATGACGCCAACCGCGGGCAACTCCGGCTCGCGCGCCCGCGTCGCGCCGGGCCTGCAGCGCGGGTGGCGCGCTAGTCCTCGCGCAGGCGGCGCCGCGCGCGGCGCAGCACGAGCAGGCCCAGCAGCGCCACCACCGGGATCGCGATGCCCATGGCAAGGTCGGGTTCCAGCGCCAGGCCGCCGGCCCGGCCCGCCTTGGCGAGGTAGCCCACCAGGCCGACCACGTAATAGACGATCGCCGCCAGCGAAAGGCCCTCGACCGTCTGCTGCAGGCGCAGTTGCATCTTCGCGCGCCGGTCCATCGAGGCCAGCAGGGCCTGGTTCTGCCGCTCGCGCTTGATGTCGATGCGGGTCGAGAGCAGCGCGCTGACCTTGGCCACGCGTTCGGACAGGTCGTGCAGGCGCCGCGACACCGTGGCCACGGTGTCCACCGCGGGATTGAGGCGCCGCGCCATGAACTCCTCGACGGTCTGGATGCCGGGCAGGCGCCGTTCGCGCAGTTCGCCGATGCGCGCCAGCACCAGCGCGTGGTAGGCGCGGCAGGCGCCGTAGCGGAACTGGCTCGCGGTGAGTTCGCCTTCCACCTGGGCGGCGAGGCGCGTGAGCTCGTTCAGCAGGGCCTCGTCATCGTCGTCGCCGCCATCGGCGGCAATGCGGGTGGTCAGCGCCGACAGCGAGCGGTCGACGTCGAGCACTCGCGGCCATTGCGCGCGCGCGATCGGAAGCGCCAGCAGCGCCATCATGCGATAGGTCTCGATCTCGAACAGCCGCTGCAGCATGCGCCCGGCCTGGCGGGCGGTCATGCCGCGGTCGCAGACCAGGAAGCGGGCGAAGCCATCGGCGTGGATGCAGAAGTCGGTGTAGGCCAGGCCCACGCCCTCGCCGATCGCGGCGCCGATCACGATGTTGCCGGCGAAGTGCTCCGCCAGCTCCGCGGCGTCGGGCGCGGCCGTGGCAGCGGGGACCAGCTTGGCGTGCGCGGCGACGACCGTGGTGCCCGGCAGCGTCGCCAGCCACCCCTCCGGCAGCAGGGACGCCACCGGTTCGCTGAAAGGGCGCGGACTCAGGCCCGGTGCGAACACGGTGTAGGCCGAGAACTCGCCGTGACGCTCCCAGCGGAAGCGGATCGGGCCCAGCTTCGCGCTGAACTGGGTGGCGTCCGGCGCCGGCGCCGCGATGCCATGGCGTGCGCACAGGGTCGCCACGTGGGCCATCTCGCGCTCTCGCGCCGCGGCGTCGATCAGGACCGCGAGGTACGACACGCGCAGCGGCGCCTGCAGCTCCTCGGGCGGCCGCGCGTGCACTTCGTCGGCGAGCAATCGTCGTTGCGGGTGGTCGGGAGGGAGCATGGGACTCCGCGATGCAGGGGACCGGCGCAGGTTACGGGCATGATGCCTCGGCCGCCGCATCGAAGCACGGCGCGTGTCGTCTCCAGGTCTAGGCAGCCCTGGACCCGTGTCCACGCCCGTGCCGGTGCCGGCGCGCCGGCCGGCAAGGCGCGTGCCGCGCCGTTGTAGGATCGCCGGGCCACGACCGGGCTGGCTCGACGACGGACCGCATCATGCACGCCAGGGCCATCACCCCGATCCTCAACGTGTCCGACCTCGGGCAATCGTTCGCCTGGTTCGCCAAGCTGGGGTGGGGCAAGTGCTGGGACTGGGGCGAACCGCCCAGCTTCGGCTCGGTCGGCAGCGGCGAGTGCGAGATCTTCCTGTGCAGGAACGCCCAGGGCAGCCGCGGACGCGGCGCCGCGCGCCACACCTTCGGACCCGAGGGCGACGAGACCGCCGACAAGGGCGTGTGGATGTCGGTGTGGGTCGACGACGTCGACGCCGTGCACCGGCGTTGCGTGGAGCAGGGCCTCGAGGTCACCTGGCCGCCGACCGACATGCCGTGGGGCGTGCGCGAGATGCACGTGCGGCATCCCGACGGCCATGTGCTGCGCATCAGCCGCGGCACCGGGGGCGCCTGAGGACCGGGCGCGGTCCGCGCGCCGCCGACGGCGCCCGATCCGGCCTCCCGACTCCCCCGGCCGGCGCCGTCCTCAATCGTCCTCGGGTATGTCCACCCGCCCGGCCACGTTGTCGTGGCGGATGCCGCCGGAGCCGTCGACGCGCACCACGAAGTCGCCGCCGACCGCGTCGGCGCGGATGCCGCCGGAGCTGTCGCGGTGGACGCTGGCGTTGCCCTTGATGCGGTCGAACTCGATGTCGCCGGAGCTGTCGACCTCGACCATGGCGTTGCCGCGGATGTCGACGAACTCGATGTCGCCGGAGCTGTCGCGCTCGATGCGCGCGTCGCCGCCGATGTCGCTCAGGACGATGTCGCCGGAGCTGTCGTCGTCGATCACCACGCTGCCGGCCTTGCGCACTTCCACGTCGCCGGAGCTGTCGGCGACGCGCACCGCGCCGGCGACGTCGCGGATGTCGAGGTCGCCCGAGCTGTCGCGCACGACCAGCGCGGCGACGTCCGCGATCTCGACGTCGCCGGACGAATCCTGGACCTCGAGCGCGAGCGTGGCCGGGACCCGGATCTCGAGGTCGAGGTAGGCATAGGTATTGCCCCACGACCAGCTGCCTTCGGGGGTGACCACGCGCACCACCGAGCCGTCGCCTTCCGGCCCTTCGCCGCCGCCGACGGTGAGCTGGATGCCATCGAGCAGGGCCTGGGTGCTGGCGCAGGCGGTGCCGCTGGCGGTGACGCGGGCCAGGCCCGGCTCGCCGCGGATCGTGAGGTCGCCGGCGGCGGCGATCACGCCCAGCTGCTGGAGCTGCGCCGCATCCAGCGTGACCTCGCGCCTGGCGCTGAACTCGCAACGCTCGCCCCAGGCGAGGGCAGGGCCGGCGGCGAGGAGCAGGGCGATCGGGGCAAGGCGGCGGACCATGGGGCGGACTCCGGTGGGGGCTCGATCAGCTGCGATGCGAAAAGCGCCGCCAGGGTTGCATGCGGGGGGCGGGGCCGTGGCACATTGGCGCATCGGGACGGAGAGCGGCGTGATCCCGGGACTGCGCACGGCCGTCCGATCGGGCAGCGGCGCGTGCCCGCCGTCGCGACCCGCAGGCGGCACGCCGCGCATCCCGCGCGGTGCCATCGTCACCAGGTCGAACGGGAAGCGACATGAGCTCGATGTCCGGAAAGCTGAAGCACGAGGTCGAGGCGCTCATCCCGCCGACGATCTACTTCCTGGTCGCGCTGCACGGCCTCGCGCTGGTGCGTGCGCTCATGCTCGAGGGCACGGGCATTCACCTGGCCACCTCGCTGACGATCACCCTGGGCGCGCTGTTGCTGGCCAAGGCAGTACTGCTGGCGGACCTGTTGCCGTTCATCAACCGCTATCCGCACAAGCCCCTGGCGTACAACATCGCGTGGAAGACCCTGGTCTACTCGCTGTTTGCCACCGTGCTGCATTACCTCGAGCACCTGATCGGGGCCTGGCGCGCGACTGGCGCCCTCGTCGCCGCCAACCGGAAGCTGCTGGCCGAGATGGTCTGGGAACACTTCCTCGCCATCGAGATCCTGATCGTGGTCCTGGTCCTGTTCTACTGCACGATCAGCGAACTGGTGCGCATGTTCGGCGGCGAGCGGGTCCGTCGGACATTCCTCGGACCGCTGGCCGACACGCAGCAGCGCTAGCCGGGGCGTGCCCCGGATCGCGCCGCGACGCGGGCGCCGTGGATTCAGCGCGGGTCGTAGCTCGCCAGCACCGCGTCCCACGCCAGCTCGCCGGCGACGACGGCAAGATCGTCGAAGTGCAGGTCGGGGTTCTCGACCTCGCCGGTCGATGCGGCGAACAGCACGTCGCCGTCGTTGCGGGTCTGGA
>CAZTNB010000103.1:0-10522 GCA_964614825.1 uncultured Gammaproteobacteria bacterium | reverse complement strand
TGCGGATCGAGCCGCCGCCGATCTCGTTGCCGTTGAGCACCATGTCGTAGCCGCGGCTGACCGCGTTGGCCGGATCGGCGACCAGCTGCGCCACGTCGTCGACCTTGGGCGCGGTGAAGGGATGGTGCAGCGCCAGGTAGCGCTTCGCCGCCGGGTCGTACTCGAACATCGGGAAGTCGACCACCCACAACGGCTTCCACGCGTTCTCGACCCGGCCGAGGTCGCGCCCGAGCTTGAGGCGCAGCGCGCCCATGAAGTCGCTGACGGTCTTGTACGGGCCGGCGCCGAAGAAGACCACGTCGCCGGTGCGGGCGCCGGTCGCGGCGAAGATGCCGTCCAGCGCGCGCTGGTCGAGGAACTTCACGATCGGCGAGGTCAGGCCCTCGCGGCCCCTGGCGAGGTCGTCGACGCGGATCCAGGCCAGGCCCCTGGCGCCGTACTTGGCCACGTAGGGCGCGAGGTCGTCGAGCTGCTTGCGGGTGAGCTCGCCGCCACCGGGCACGCGCAGCGCCGCCACGCGGCCGCCCGGATCCTGGGCCGGGCCGCTGAACACCTTGAACTCGACGTGGCGCACGTGCTCGGCGACGTCGACCAGCTCGAGGTCGATGCGCAGGTCGGGCTTGTCCGAGCCGTAGCGGCGCATGGCCTCGGCGTAGCTCAGGCGGGGGAACGACTCGGCCAACTCGACGCCGACCACCTCGCGGAACACGTGGCGGATCATCGCCTCTACCGCGTCCTGCACCGCGCGCTCGTCGACGAAGGCGAACTCCATGTCGAGCTGGGTGAACTCCGGCTGGCGGTCGGCGCGCAGGTCCTCGTCGCGGAAGCAGCGCGCGATCTGGTAGTAGCGGTCCATGCCGGCCATCATCAGCAGCTGCTTGAACAGTTGCGGCGACTGCGGCAGGGCGTAGAACTCGCCCGGATGCACGCGCGAGGGCACCAGGTAGTCGCGCGCGCCCTCCGGCGTGGCCTTGGTCAGGATCGGGGTCTCGATGTCCTGGAACGCGCGCGCATCCAGGTAGCGGCGGATGGCCTGCGTCAGGCGCGTGCGCGTGCGCAGCGCCTTCTGCATGTCCGGGCGGCGGATGTCGAGGTAACGGTAGCGCAGCCGCGCCTCCTCGCCCGGGCTCTCGTCGAGCATGAACGGCAGCGGCGCGGCCGCATTGAGCACCTCCACGGTCGCGGCCACGACCTCGATGCGGCCGGTGCGCAGGCGCTCGTTCACCTGCGAGGGCGGACGCGCGCGCACCACGCCGGTGATGCGCAGGCAATATTCGTAGCGCACCTGCTCGGCGCTGCCGAAGGCGGCGCGGTTGTCCGGCTCGACCACCACCTGGACCACGCCCTCGTGGTCGCGCAGGTCGATGAACACGACCCCGCCATGGTCGCGCCGGGTGTCGGCCCAGCCGCACAGGGTGACGGACTGCCCGACGAGCGCCTCGTCGACGAGGCCGCAGAGGTGGGTACGCATGCTGGACTCCGGGATGGCCTGGCGCCCGGAACGGGCGCGGCCGGAAAAGGCGATCCGATCATGCTAATTGCCACAATGCTGCAGTGCAAACAAGGCAGGCGGCGCCCCGCCACGGGCGCGGGCGTGCGCGGCGGGCCGGCGAGCCTGCGACCACGTGGCGCGGCCCCGGGCAGCCCCGGGCTGCCGCGCGGGGGCGATCGCGCGGGTCGCGCTGTCCGCGATGCGCGGACGTCGGCGCTAGTAGCGGCCCTCGACCCGGAACTCCGCCTCGCAGCCCTGCGAGACCCAGATGCCGCGGCCGTCGTTGCCCCAGGTGCGGCCCTCGATGCACGGCGCCTTCGAGATCTGCCGCTGCAGGTACACGCCCGTGCGGCGTGCATTGGCCGGGCAGTAGTTGGCTTCGTAGCCGCTGCTCTTGCAGCGCACGGTCTGGCCGCCGCTGGCGGGCGGATAGGGGTCGTAGCCGCCGCCTCCGCCATGGCCCTCGACGAACACGCCGGCGCAGCCATTGTTGACCCACACCGCATTGCGCCGGAAACCCCAGGTGCTGCCCTCCACGCAGGGCGCGCGCGAGTTCTGCTGTACCAGCTGCGCGCCGCGCCAGTTGCCGACGCCGCATTCGTTGTAGCGGTTGCTGCGGCTTTCGCAGCTGATGCCGCGCGCGTTGCCGCCGGTACCGTTGCCGCCGCCGTAGTAGGCCTCGGCGAACACGCCGGCGCAGCCGCGGTCGACCCAGACGCGGCCGTTGCGATAGCCGTAGGACTGGCCCTCGATGCAGGACGCATGCGAGGTCTGGCGCACCAGCTCGGCGCGGCCGCGGAAGTTCGCCTGGCACTCGTTGTAGCGGTTGTCGCGGCTCTCGCAGGTGACCTGGCCATAGCCGCCCTGTGCCGTGACCGGCAGGCTCCACGCGCTCGCGATTGCCGCCAGCGCCACCGACACGAGGATCCGCATGACCTGCTCCCTGGGTTCGAGTCCGACCGCAGCCTGACGCACGCCAGCTTAACGCCACGCGAAGCCCGCGCGCGGTTCGCCAGCGGCTAGGAAGTGCCGGCACCCGCGTCGGGCTTGCTGCTGGCCGGTGTCGCCTTGGACTCCGTCGCCGGCTTGGCCTCCGCCTTGGCATCGGCCTTGGGGGCGGCGGGAGACTCGGCCGGGGCGGCGCCGGCCGCAGGCCTCGCCTCGGCATCGTTGCCGGCGAGGTTGCGCTTGCGGTCCTTGTCGCCCTTGAAGTCGGTCTCGTACCAGCCCGCGCCGGCGAGCCGGAACGCGGGCGCGGTGACCTGGCGCTGGACCTGGGCGGCGCCGCAGGCCGGGCACGCCGCCGGGTCGGGATCGGACAGGCGCATCAGCTCGTCGAAGCGATGGCCGCAGGCATTGCACTGGAACGCGTAGATCGGCATGGCTGGGATCGCGAGGGTTCGGGGAACAGCGCGGGCGCGGCGTCGCCGCGCCCGGACGATGCGGGCAGGCCGGCCCCGGTTCAAGGCCGGGGCCGCGCCGCCGGGGTTCAGGCCGACTCGAGCCGCTCCTGCAGGGCCAGCCAGTCGGCCTCGAGCCGCGCCGCCAGCGCCGCCAGTTCCTGCTGCTGGCGGGTGAGCGCCGCGACCGCGGCCTGGTCGGCGCCGCTGTAGAGCGCGGGATCGGCCAGCCGCGCCTCCAGCGCGCGCTGCGCCGCGGCGTTGTGTTCGATCTGCGCCTCGAGCGCGCCGATCTTCTTCTGCAGTCCGCGGTCGGGCTTGCGCGCGGCGGCCGGCTGCTTGCGCTCGGCCGCGGCCGCCGCGGCGCGTTCGCGCCGCGCGGCCTTGAGGCCCGCATCCTCGGAACGGCGCGCGCGCAGCCAGCGCGCGTAATCGTCGAGGTCGCCGTCGAAGGGCTCGACGCTGCCGTCGCAGACGCGCTCGAAGCGGTCGCAGACCAGGCCCAGCAGGCTGCGGTCGTGCGAGACCAGCACCACCGCGCCGGGGTAGTCGTTGAGCGCCTCGGCCAGCGCCTCGCGCATGTCGAGGTCGAGGTGGTTGGTGGGCTCGTCGAGCAGCAGCAGGTTGGGCCGCAGCCACGCCACCAGCGCCAGGGCCAGGCGCGCGCGTTCGCCGCCGGAAAAGCCGCCGATGGTCTCGAAGGCGCGGTCGCCGGCGAAGTCCCAGCCGCCGAGGTAGCTGCGCAGCACCTGCGTGCTCTCGCCCGGCGCGATGCGCTGCACGTGCTCGAGCGGACTGGCCTGCTCGTCGAGGTGCTCCATCGTGTGCTGGGCGAAATAGCCGACCTTGAGGTCCGGATGCGCGGTGCGCTCGCCGCCCAGCGGCACCAGTTCGCCCGCCAGGGTCTTGACCAGGGTGGACTTGCCCTCGCCGTTGGGGCCGAGCAGGCCGATGCGGTCGCCCGAATCGAGGCCGAAGCGGATCCCGTGCAGCACCAGGTGCGCGCCGTAGCCGGCGTCGAGCTCCTTGAGGCGCAGGAGGTTGTCCGGCAGGCGCGCCGGCGGCGGGAAATCGAAGCGGAAGCTGCGGTCGGCGCGCACCGCCTCGGTCTCCTGCAGCTTCTCCAGGCGCTTGATCCGCGACTGCGCCTGCGCCGCGTGGCTGGCCTTGGCGCGGAAGCGGTCGATGAAGGACTGCAGGTGCGCGCGCTCGGCCTGCTCGCGCGCGAAGGTGGCGGCCTGCTGGCGCAGCTGCTCGGCGCGCTGGCGCTCGAACTGGAAGTAGTTGCCCACGTAGAGCGTGGCGCTGCCGTCCTCGAGGCTGAGGATGTGGCTGGCGATCTTGTCGAGGAACTCGCGGTCGTGCGAGATCGTGAGCACGGTGCCCTCGTAGCGCCGGATCCACTCCTCCAGCCAGACCACGGCGTCGAGGTCGAGGTGGTTGGTGGGTTCGTCGAGCAGCAGCAGGTCCGAGGGCGCCATCAGGGCGCGGCCGAGGTTGAGCCGCATGCGCCAGCCGCCGGAGAACTCGCGCACCGGGCGCTCGTGCGCCGAGGCGTGGAAGCCCAGGCCGTAGAGCAGCTTGGCCGCGCGCGCGCGGGCATCGTAGGCGCCCAGCTCGTCGATGCGATGGTGCGCCTCCATCGCCGCGTCCATGTCGCCGGCGGCCTCGGCGCGCTCGGCATCGAAGATCGCGCTGGCCGCGGCCACGTCGCCGCCGAGCACGAAGTCCAGCGCGCTGTCGTCGAGTTCCACCGTCTCCTGCGCCACGCTGGCGATGCGCAGGTTCTTCGGCAGGGCGACGTCGCCCCGGTCCGGCTCGACCTCGCCCAGCAGCACGCCGAACAGGCTCGACTTGCCGCAGCCGTTGCGGCCGACCACGCCCACGCGCCAGCCGGCGTGGAGGGTGAGGTCCACGTCCTTGAGCAGCAGGCGGGGGCCGCGACGCAGGCAGAACTGGCGGAAGGCGATCATGGAACCGCGCAGTGTAGCAGCCGCTGCGCGGGCCTCCCTCCCGCGCCCCGGGCGTGCCCGGATCCGACCCCAACGGGCAATGCCCGTCGGCCGCGACGGCCGGCGCCGCTGGGCTATCCTCTGGCGGGTGGAATAGCGCCAGCCGCCGGGCGCGCTGGCGCCCCGCCGCCCAGGGAAACCGTTGCATGTCGATCCGCCAGCCGTCGCGCCCCGCCCGCATCGAGCTCGCCCTGCCTTGCACTACCCCGCCGGGGCAGGCCGTGGCCGCGCAGTCGCCGCCCGGGACCGGACAGGATGCGCCCCGGACCAACGGCGCGCGGCCGATGGGTGGCGGCGGCCACCGCGGCGGCGGCGGGCGCTGCTAGCGCCATGCTGCGGACGATGCCGACTCCGCCGCGTGCGCTGGTGCTGATGCAGGCCGTGCTCCTGGCCGGCCTGCTGGCGCTGCATGCCACGGGCACTTTCGCGCAGGGGCCGCTCGCGCGCGCCGTGGCGCCACCGCCGGCGCAACCGGCGCCGGCCGCCGCGGTGCCGGCGCCGGCCCCGGCACCGGTGGACGCGGATGCGCCGCTGACCGCGCGCCTGCAGGCGCGGCAGCTCGCCATCGCGGCCGACGTCGCGCTCGCGGCAGACCAGCGCAAGGCACTGGATTCCGCGCTGTCGGCGCTGCTGGCCACGTCGCGCGCGCTCGACGATGCCGCTGCGCGAGCGGACGCCGCGCGCGCGGCGCGCGGTGCCGCGGACGCGGTGCCGCCGAAGCTGGACCTCGACGCGGCCTTCGCCGACTGGCAGGCGCGCCAGCCCGAGTACACCACCGGCCCCGAGCTGTGGCCGCGCATCGCCCGCCTGTCCGAGGAAGTGCGATCGCTGCGCCAGGACGAACAGGAGCTGGTGGCCGCGGTGCAGATCGAGGGCAGCGAGGGCATCGATGGCGACCCCGAGCTCGCCGCCCCGGTGCCGCTCGACGTGCTGGTGGCGGGCCTGCCCGACGTGCCGGGGCACGCGCGCGCCGTGATGGCGCTGGCGCGCGAACTCGAACAGCGCCGCGTGGAGGTCGCCAACGCGACCCTGTCGGTGCGCCGCCGCGGCCTGGTGGACCGCGTGCGCCGGTTGGGCGCCGAACGCGCCGCGATCTCCGACCGCGTGGAACTGGCGCAGCGCAAGTTGCATTACCTCGAAGCGCAGCTCGAGCGCCATGTCCGCGCCCAGCTCGATGCGGTGGGGGCGCTCGCACGGCGTGCCGCGCAAGGCGCCGACGCCGCCACCGCGGCCGCCGCCGCGGCACTGCCGGGACTGGTCGACGAGGTCTCGCACCTGCTGCGCCGCGGCGGCTCGGCGCTGGCGGAAGCCGACCGCGAGGATGTGCGCCTGCTGGAGATCTCGCAGATCTGGAACGATACGCGCGACCGCCTCGCGCTCGTCGATGCGACCGAGGCGCTGGGCCTGGTGCTGGTGTCGGACCTCGCGCGCACCGTGCCGCCCGGCCGCATCGAAGGCCAGCTCGCGGCGTTGCGGCGCGAACTCGCCGGGCTGCGCCTGCGCCTGATCGACCTGCGCACCCAGCTGGTCGCCGCGCAGGATCCGCTGCCGGGGCTCGACCAGGCCGCGCTGCTGGCGCGCGCGCGCAGCGAGTCGCCGCTAGATCCGCGCACGGTGGGCTCGGTCCATTTCCGCATGGTGCTGACGGTCGAAGCGGCGAATCTCGCCGTCGCCGAGAGCCTCGCCGCCTACGAGGCCACCCTGGCCGAGCTCGGGCGCCGCAACCAGGCCTTGCGCGCGCTGATCGGCAAGCGCCTGCTGTGGACGCCGAGCCATGTGCCGGTGCGCCCCGCCTGGTTCGCCACCATGGGCCGGCGCATCGCGTCCGGGCAGGCGTTCGCCAGCGTGCGCGGCCAGGCGCGCGGGATCGCGCCGCCCGAACTGATCGATCCGGCCTGGTTGCTGGGCGGCGCCGTGGCGGTCGCCGTGCTGTGGGTGTGGATCCGCCAGCGCCGCCGCCAGCGCCTGGCCAGCCTGCACGAACCGCAGAACCTCAATCTGCGCGGCCCGGTCACCATCGTGATCCAGTCCGCGGCGATGGCGGTGCCGTGGGCCTTGCTGACCGGACTGGCTTTCCGCCTGCTGCGCGGCAACCAGGCGCCCAGCGGCTTCTACGAATCGGTGGTCCGCGACCCGTTGCCGGGCTTCTGGACCGTGCTGGTACTGGCGGGCCTGATCCTGCTGGCCAATGCGCGCAGCCCCGCCGGCCACGCGCTGGACTGGAGCGAAGCGCAATGCAGGGGCCTGCGCCGCCATGCCATCGCGCTGCTCGCCATGATCGTGCCCAGCCATGTGGGCGTGTCCGCGGCGTGGTACCGCGGCGACCTCGCCGCGATCGAGTACGAGTCGCGCGCAGTGTTCATGCTGGCCTGGCTGGGCGTGGCCTGCGTGTTCTGGCACCTGCTGCGTCCGGGCGGGGTCTGGTTCGGCACCGACTCGGGGCGCAAGAGCCTGGGGCGGCGCCTGCTCCGGCTCGGCCTGACCGGCGCGGCGCTGGCGGCGGCGTCGACGGCGGCGCTGGGGCTGCAGATCACGGCCGCGGCGATCGCCACCGAGATCGAGGGCACCATCGGCGTGCTGGCCACCCTGCTGGTCGTGCATGCGCTGGCGCTGCAGGGCGTCGCGCTGGGCGAGCGGCGCGCCGCCGAGTGGCAGGCGGTGGAGGCCGACCTGGCGCGCAAGGAGGGCGAGCCGGCGCCGCAGGTGCCCGAGGTCGCCGGCTCCGGCAGCGACCTGTCGACCGCAGGCGCCGAGTCGCGGCAGATGGTCGGGTTCCTGGTCGGCGTGGGCGGCGCGCTGTGGCTCGCGGCACAATGGTCCGACCTGGTCCCCGCGCTGTGGCGGCTGGACGAGATCGTGCTCTGGCACGCCAGCGACACGGTCGGCGACACCAGCGTGACGGTGCCGGTCAGCCTGCTCGACCTGCTGTTCGCCATTGCCGCGGCGATGCTGCTGGTGGTCGGCCTGCGACGCCTGCCGGGCATGGCCGACCTGCTGTTGCGCCAGCGCAGTTCGGTCGACGCCGGCACCCGTTTCGCGATCTCCGCGGTGCTGCGCTACGCGATCGCGGTCGCGGGCATCGTCGCCACCCTGGGGCTGCTGGGCGTGCGCTGGTCGAACCTGCAATGGATGGCGGCGGCGCTGACCGTGGGCCTGGGCTTCGGCCTGCAGGAGATCTTCGCCAACTTCGTCTCCGGGCTGATCCTGCTGTTCGAGCGCCCGGTCCGCGTCGGCGACGTGGTCACGGTGGGCGACGTCACCGGCACGGTGACCAACATCAGCACGCGCGCCACCACCGTGGTCGACTTCGACGGCCGCGAGGCGCTGATCCCGAACAAGTCGCTGATCACCGATCCGCTGCTCAACTGGACGCTGGGCAGCGAGGTCACCCGGGTCACGATCAAGGTCGGAGTCGGCTACGGAACGGATCCGCAGCTCGTGCACCGCCTGCTGCAGCAGGCGGCGCAGGACACGGCGCTGGTGCTCGATCGACCGCCGCCGGTCAGCGCCTTCACCGGGTTCGGCACCAGCAACCTCAACTTCGAGCTGCGTGCCTTCGTCGCCCGCATCGACCAGCGCGTGGCGGCGACCAGCGCCCTGCACCAGCGCATCCTGGCGCTGTTCTCCGCGGCCGGGATCGCGATCGACTACGAGCAGCTCGACGTGCGGCTGGTCGGGAGCGTGCCGGCGCCACCAACGCCGCGAGCGCCGCCGGCAGCGGACGCCTGAGCGGGCGCGAACGCCCCCGCGCCGCGCTCAGGCCGCCGCGGCCAGCCGGCCGAAGCGCAGGTGGCCCTGCGCGAGGTCGACGCGGATGGTGTCCCCGGGCTTGTACTCGCCGCCGAGGATGCGCTGCGCCAGCGGGTTCTCCAGTTGGTGCTGGATCGCGCGCTTGAGCGGGCGCGCGCCGTACACCGGGTCGAATCCGGCTTCGCCCAGGTGGTCGAGCGCCGCGTCGCTGATCGCGAGCCTGAGTTCGCGCTCGCCCAGGCGCCGCTCCAGCCCGCCGATCTGGATCCGGGCGATGGCGCGGATGTGCTCGCGGCCCAGCGGGTGGAACACCACGATCTCGTCGAGCCGGTTGACGAATTCCGGGCGGAAGTGCTGCTGCACCACTTCCAGCACCGCGCCCTTCATGGTCGCGTAGTCGCCCTTGCTGGCCAGCTCCTGGATCAGGTGCGAGCCGAGGTTCGAGGTCATCACGATCACGGTGTTGCGGAAGTCCACGGTGCGGCCCTGGCCGTCGGTGAGGCGGCCGTCGTCGAGCACCTGCAGCAGCACGTTGAACACGTCGCCATGCGCCTTCTCGACCTCGTCGAGCAGGATCACGCTGTAGGGCCGGCGCCGCACCGCCTCGGTCAGGTAACCGCCCTCCTCGTAGCCGACGTAGCCCGGCGGCGCGCCGATCAGGCGCGCGACCGAGTGCTTCTCCATGAACTCGCTCATGTCGATGCGCACCATCGCGTCGGGCGAGTCGAACAGGAACTCGGCCAGCGCCTTGCACAGCTCGGTCTTGCCGACGCCGGTCGGGCCCAGGAACAGGAACGAGCCGTTGGGACGGTTGGGATCCGACAGGCCGGCGCGCGAGCGCCGGATCGCGTCGGCGACCGCGTGCACCGCCTCGTCCTGGCCGACCACGCGCCGGTGCAGCTCGGCCTCCATGCGCAGCAGCTTCTCGCGCTCGCCCTCGAGCATCTTGCTGACCGGGATCCCGGTCCAGCGCGAAACCACTTCGGCGATCTCCTCCGCGGTGACCTGCTGCTGCAGCAGCCTGAAGCCCTTCTGCTCGGTCTCGTGCGCGGCCGCGAGCTGCTTCTCCAGTTGCGGCAGGCGCCCGTACTCGATCTCGCTGACCCGGGTCAGGTCGCCGCGGCGCAGCGCCGAATCCTTCTCCAGGCGCAACTTCTCGATCTCCTCCTTGATCTTCGTGGTGCCCTGGATCGCGGCCTTCTCCGACTTCCAGATCTCCTCCAGGTCCGAGAATTCGCGCCCCAGCTTGTCGACCTCGGCCTCGAGATCCTTGAGGCGCTGCCTGGAGGCCGCGTCCTTCTCCTTCTTCAGCGCCTCGCGCTGGATCTTGAGCTGGATCAGGCGCCGCTCGAGGCGGTCCATCTCCTCGGGCTTGGAGTCCATTTCCATGCGGATCCGGCTGGCGGCCTCGTCCATCAGGTCGATGGCCTTGTCCGGCAGCTGGCGATCGGCGATGTAGCGGTGCGAGAGCGTGGCCGCGGCCACGATCGCCGGGTCGGTGATCTCGACCTTGTGGTGCAGCGCGTAGCGCTCCTTCAGCCCGCGCAGGATCGCGATCGTGTCCTCGACGCTGGGCTCGCCGACGTAGACCTTCTGGAAGCGGCGCTCCAGCGCGGCGTCCTTCTCGACGTACTTGCGGTATTCGTCCAGGGTGGTGGCGCCGATGCAATGCAGCTCGCCGCGCGCCAGCGCCGGCTTGAGCATGTTGCCGGCGTCCATCGAACCCTCGGCCTTGCCGGCGCCGACCATGGTGTGCAGTTCGTCGATGAAGAGGATGACCTGGCCTTCCTGCTTCGCCAGGTCGCTGAGTACCGCCTTGAGGCGCTCCTCGAACTCGCCGCGGTACTTGGCCCCGGCGATCAGCGCGC
>CAZTNB010000102.1:0-10595 GCA_964614825.1 uncultured Gammaproteobacteria bacterium | reverse complement strand
ATGCGCCTCCTCGCCCTGTTGCTGACCCTGCTCCTGTGCGCCAACGCCGCCGCCGCCGACAAGGCCGGCGCCGCGCCGTCGCTGCAGAACATGACCCCGGCCGAGTTCCTCGCCTGGCACGACCAGCTCGCCGCGCAGTTGCGCACCAAGAGCTACGACTACGTCAACGCGGCGCACCTGGCCGAGATCTCCAATGCCCAGGCCACCATCCACAAGCTGCTCGACGGCAAGACCGCCGGCGAACAGCTGACCGCCGAAGAGCAGATCGCGCTGTTCAATGCCAACGAGACCGTGGTCGCCGCGCTCAATGACGCCAAGCTCGACAAGAAGACCTGCCGCCAGCAGCACGTGATGGGCTCGCGCCGTCCGAACCTGGTGTGCCAGACCGAGCGCGAGCGCCGCGAACTCGCCGACCGCAACCGCGACAACCTGATGAAGGCCGGCAACGGCGCCTGCACCCAGAACTCCAGGGTCAGCTGCTCGGGCGGCTGATCGCCCGCCGCTTCGCCCCGCGCACGCCCCGCCCCGCGCGGGGCGTCGCGTTTCCGGCCTGCGCGCGCTGCGCCACAATGGCCGCGTGCCGATCCGCCAGACCCTGAGCCAATCGCGCGTGCCGGTGCACGTGTGGACCGAGGACGTGGACGCGGCCTCGCTGGCCCAGCTCGCCCGCACCGCCGACCTGCCCTTCGCCTTCCACCACGTCGCCGCGATGCCCGACGTGCACTTCGGGCTGGGCGCCACGGTGGGCTCGGTGCTGGCCACGCGCGGCGCCATCGTGCCGGCGGCGGTCGGGGTCGACATCGGCTGCGGCATGGCGGCGGTGCGCACCACCCTGGAGGGCTCGCGCCTGCCCGATTCGCTGGCGCGCCTGCGCAGCGCGATCGAGGCGCGGGTCCCGGTGGGCTTCGACATGCATGCGCCGGGGCGGGTGCGCGACGCGGCGGCGCGCCGGCTCGAGCCGGGCTATCGGGCGCTGCTGGATCGCTGCCCCGGGCTGGCCGACCGTGGTCGCGGCGGCGAGCGCGACGCCTGGGCGCGCCAGCTGGGCACGCTGGGCGGCGGCAACCACTTCATCGAAGTCTGCGTCGACGAGTCGGGGCGCGTGTGGGCGATGCTGCATTCGGGCTCGCGCGGCATCGGCAACCGCATCGGCCAGCACTACATCGCGCTGGCGCGCGAGACGCTGCTGCGCGAGGACGTGCGCCTGCCCGACCGCGACCTCGCCTGGCTGGCCGAGGGCACCCGAGACCACGACGAGTACCTGGCCGCGGTCGGCTGGGCGCAGGACTACGCCCGCGCCAACCGCGAACAGATGATGCAACTCGTGCTTGAGGCGATGCGCGCCACCCTGCCCGCCTTCGAGCTCACCGATGCCGCGGTCGACTGCCACCACAACTACGTCGCGCGGGAGACCCACTACCGGGCCGAGGTGCTGGTGACGCGCAAGGGCGCGATCCGCGCCGGAACCGGCGAGCTCGGCATCATTCCCGGCAGCATGGGCGCCAGGAGCTACATCGTGCGCGGCAAGGGCAGCCCGGAATCGTTCTGCTCCTGCGCCCACGGCGCCGGCCGCCGCATGTCGCGCACCGAGGCCAGGCGCCGCTACGGCGCGCGCGACCTCGCCGAGCAGACCCGCGGCGTGGAATGCCGCAAGGACGCCGGCGTGGTCGACGAACTGCCCGCCGCCTACAAGGACATCGACGCCGTGATGGCCAACCAGTCCGACCTGGTCGAGGTCGTCCACACCTTGCGCCAGGTGGTCTGCGTCAAGGGCTGACCGCGCCGCGCCGCCATCGTGGGAGCGGCTCGAGCCGCGGCCGCGACGTGGCAGGTCATCGCGGTGCCGATCGCGACCGGTGGGCCAGGCGCGTGCGGGACCTCCACAGGTGGGTTCCCGCGCGGGCGGCAGTGACGTTCCGGGGCCGGCGTGGAGGAACGAGGGGAGCCAATGGCCGAGGGCGCTCCCTCGCGGGCGCCGCCCCGCCACCGGCGGCGCCGGCGCGCTTCCCCCGGAAACGGGGCCGGCGTTATGCTCAGGCGATCATGATGCCGGCGGAGGCCTGGATGCAGGCGGTTGCGAGGGTGGTCGGCGATATCCATTCCACGCGCGTGCTGTCGCTCGATTCCAACGGGCGCATCCTGGACTGGATCTCCTGGCAGGATGCGACCTGCCTCTACGTCCGCGACGCCGTCGCCTGGACGCTGGGCGATTCGTGCCTGACCATCCGCGGCGGCACCTGCCGCGAAAGCGGGCGCCAGAGCGTCATCTGCCTGCACCCGATCGTGGCCAGCCGCGGCCATGCCCGCCCCGGCCTGCTCGATCCCGCGCCCTCGCTCACCAACATCGCCCTGTTCGCGCGCGACCGCCACGTGTGCCTGTACTGCGGCGACCACTGCCATCGCAGCGAGCTCACCCGCGACCACGTGGTGCCGCTGTCGCGCGGCGGCCGCGACTGCTGGGAGAACGTGGTTTCCGCCTGCCTGAGCTGCAACGTGCGCAAGGGCGGCCGCACCCCGCAACAGGCCGGCATGCCGCTGCTGGCGATCCCCTACCGGCCGAGCTGGGTCGAGCACCTGATCCTGTCCAACCGCAACATCCTGGCCGACCAGATGGAGTTCCTGGTCGGGCACCTGCCGCGCAACCGCCGCCACCTGGTCTGAGGCGCCGCCCGCGGCCCGCCCCGGCCGCGCCACGGATTCGCCTTGCCGGGTCGGGAATCGTGCCGGACAATGCGGGCATCCAGGGTCCCCCGACATGATCGACCGCACCCGATTCCCCAGGCTGTCCGCCATCGATGCGCCCGCCGACCTGCGGCGCCTGCCGGAGGCCGAACTGCCCGCGGTGGCCAATGAGCTGCGCGACTACCTGATCGAGTCCGTGGGCCGCTCCGGCGGCCATTTCGGCGCCGGCCTGGGGGTGGTCGAACTGACCGTGGCGCTGCACTGGCTCTACGACACGCCCACCGACCGCGTGGTGTGGGACGTGGGCCACCAGGCCTACCCGCACAAGATCCTCACCGGCCGTCGCGACCAGATCGAGTCGGTGAAGAAGCGCGGCGGCCTGGCGCCGTTCCCGCGCCGCGAGGAGAGCCCGTTCGACGCCTTCGGCGTCGGCCATTCCTCCACCTCGATCAGCGCCGCGCTGGGCATGGCGATCGCACTGCAGCGCCAGGGCGATCCGCGGCGCGTGGTGGCGGTGATCGGCGACGGCGCGATGACCGCCGGCATGGCCTTCGAGGCGCTCAACCACGGCGGCGACGTGCAGCCCGAGCCCGACCTGCTGGTGATCCTCAACGACAACCAGATGTCGATTTCGGAGAACGTCGGCGGATTGACCAAGGTGCTGGCGCGGCTGATGACCAGCCCCACGCTCAACGCGGTGCGCGACCGCGCCAAGCGCATGATGCGCAAGGGCTCGCCGATGTGGCGCTTCATGCGCCGCTGGGAGGAGCACTGGAAGGGCATGTTCGTGCCCAGCACCCTGTTCGAGGAATTCGGCTTCCACTACACCGGGCCCATCGACGGCCACGACCTCGGCCAGCTGGTGACTTCGATCCGCGCCCTGCGCGACCGCAAGGGCCCGCAGCTGCTGCACGTGATCACGCGCAAGGGCAAGGGCTACGAGCTGGCCGAGGCCGACCAGATCGAGTACCACGCGGTGTCGCCCTTCGATCCCAGGGTGGGCGTGATCAAGAAGCCGGCCAAGCCCAGCTACACCCAGGTCTTCGGCGACTGGCTGTGCGACATGGCGGCGCGCGACAAGCGCCTGCTCGCCATCACCCCGGCGATGCGCGAGGGCTCCGGCCTGGTGCGCTACTCGCGCGAGTATCCCGACCGCTACTTCGACGTCAGCATCGCCGAGCAGCACAGCGTGACGCTGGCCGCCGGCATGGCCTGCGAGGGCATGAAGCCGGTGGTGGCGATCTATTCCACCTTCCTGCAGCGCGCCTACGACCAGTTGATCCACGACGTGGCGCTGCAGGGGCTCGACGTGCTGTTCGCGCTCGACCGCGCCGGCCTGGTCGGCCCCGACGGCGCCACCCACGCCGGCAGCTTCGACCTCAGCTACCTGCGCTGCATCCCCAACATGGTGGTGATGGCGCCGTCCGACGAGGACGAGTGCCGGCAGATGCTCTACACCGGTTTCGAGCACCCGGGTCCGGCCGCGGTGCGCTACCCGCGCGGCGCCGGCATCGGCGTGGTGCCGAAGGCCGAGATGAGCCTGCTGCCGATCGGCAAGGCGCAGGTGCGACGCCAGGGCAAGCGCGTGGCCCTGCTGGCCTTCGGCTGCACCGTGGCGCCCTGCGAGCAGGTCGGCGCCGAGCTCGACGCCACCGTGGTCAACATGCGCTTCGTCAAGCCGCTCGACGAGGCCCTGCTGCTCGAGATCGCGCGCAGCCACGAATTCCTGCTCACCGCCGAGGACAACGCCATCGCCGGCGGCGCCGGCTCTGGCGTGGCCGAGCTGCTCGCGGCGCACCGCCTCGAGCGGCCGATCGTGCACATGGGCCTGCCCGACCAGTTCCTCGAACACGCCAGCCGGGAGGAACTGCTGGCCGACGTGGGCCTCGACGCCGCCGGCATCCGCCAGGCCTTGCTGGCGCGCTGGCCGCAGCTCGCGCCGACGCCGGCGCCGCGCCTCGCCGCCACGCCCTGAGCCCTGGTCGCCCCGCGCGCCGCGCGGGGCGCCCCCGCCACCACCGCGCGGGAGCGGCTTCAGCCGCGTCGCGCGCCGCTGACCCGGTCGCGGCCGGCCAGGTCGGTGGCGGTGAAGGCTGCGGCCAGTCCAGCGGCCTGCAGCAGCGCACGCACTTGCGCGCCCTGCTCCCAGCCGTGCTCCAGCAGCAGCCAGCCGCCGGCTTCCAGATGCGCGGGCGCGTCGCGCGCAATGGCGCGGATCGCATCGAGGCCGTCGACGCCCGAGACCAGCGCCGCGCGCGGCTCGAAGCGCAGGTCGCCGCGGGCGAGGTGCGGATCGTCGGCGGCGATGTAGGGCGGATTGCTCGCGATCAGCGCGCAGCGCACGCCGCCCAGCGGCCGCAGCCAGTCGCCGTGGCGGAACTCGACGTTGGCGATGGCCAGGCGCCGCGCATTGGCCTGCGCCACGGCCAGCGCCTCCGCGCTGGCATCGGTGGCGATGACCCTTGCCCGCGGCCGCTCGTGCGCCAGCGCCAGCGCGATCGCGCCGCTGCCGGTGCCGAGGTCGGCGACGGTCGCTCGCGCTTCGCGCGGCAGGCGTTCGAGCGCCAGCTCCACCAGGCGCTCGGTGTCCGCGCGCGGGATCAGCACCGCCGGCGACACCTCGAGCTCCAGGCTCCAGAATCCGGCGTCGCCCAGCAGGTAGGCGATGGGCTGGCCGGCACGCCGCGCGGCCACCAGCGCATCGAAACGCGTCTGCGCCGCCGGCTCGATCGCGGCGTCGGCATGCGCGTGGAGCCAGGTGCGGTCGCGGCCGAGCGCGTGCGCGAGCAGGTACTCGGCCTCGGCCCGGCCCGCGTCGGCGCCGAGCGCGGCGGCGGCCGCGCGCAGCGCCGTGGCCACCCGCTCAGCCATCGTGCGTGGGCGGGGTCGGCGGCTCGGCCATCGCCGCGGCCGGCTTCGGCGTGCCGCGCCAGTAGCCGCCGCCGGACCACGACTGCCAGGCCCAGCGCAGCCAGCCGATCAGCGCGTTCGACAGCCACAAGGCCCAGGCCAGCATCGCCGCCTTGTACCAGCCCATCGACAGGGTGATCGCGCTGCCGACCGGGACGGCGTCGGCGCTGCGATCGGCGAACCAGCGCAACTGCGTGGGGTCGGAACCGTTGCCCGCGAGGTGCATGTCCGGCGTGCCCAGCAGCCCCTGCGGGATCGCCGACACCACCGCCACCACCGCGACCAGGGTCAGCAGCGCGAGGCCGGCCTGCGCCATGTTGAAGGCGAGGTCGCTGCGCAGCGGCGCATGGCGCGCGCGGCCGTCCACCGCGAACAGCCATGCCGCGACCAGCAGCAGCGCGGCCCAGGAGAAGGTCGAGAAACCCAGGCCCAGCAGCAGCCACTGCCAGAAGCGCAGCGGCGTGCGCCGCAGGCGCGACAGGCCGAAGGCGACCAGCACCATCACCGCCAGTTCGGCCCAGTAGAGCACCGCCGGACCGATGCGCGGACCGCTCGCGTACAGCACCCAGCGGTCCGCGGGGAGACCCAGCAGCGCCTGCAGGTTGGACGCCTGCGCGCCCAGCCCGACCGCGGCCGTGCGGCTGAGCAGCCCGATCTCGCCGGCCTCGCGCCAGCGCACCGTGGCATCGTGCGCGCCCGGCGCCACCGGCAGCACCAGCTTGCCGTCCTCGGGCCGCAGGTTGAGCTCGGTGCCGTCCATGGTCACGCCCATCACCTCGGCCTGCGGTGGCAGGGAGATCGCGTGCTGGCCGCCCTGGGTGCTGCGCAGCTGCAGCGTGAGCGTGCTGTCGCGCGCGCGCTTGCCCACCGCGGTGCGCAGGCTGACGCCATCGATCGCCAGCGTGGGGCCCGCCACCGGCGCGGGCCGCGCGATGGTCAGCACCAGCTTCTCGCCGGGCAGCGGATGGAACTCCAGGACCGAGTCCTCGCTGTCGGGCGCATGGACCACCGGCACGCCTTGCGCCTGCACGTTCCAGGTCGGGCTGGCGACGATGCTCCAGACCTCGGCGTGGTCGTCCAGCGCCGGCGCGACCAGGGTCAGGGTGTCGACACGGTCCAGCTGCGAGGTCCATTGCGACTGCTGCTCGCCGGCCTGCAGCGCCACCGTCACCCGCCCGTCCGCCACCGCGAGCCCGGCGCTGGTGACGCGCTCGCCGGCCAGCAGCGGCAAGGCCATCGAGAACCCGGCCTGCAGCGGCGCGACCCGGCGCACGGTGTTCTGCACGTACCAGTCCAGGTCCAGCACCAGGCGCCGCTCGAGCTGCACGAACGGCGGGAACTGCTGCGCCACGCCGGCCGCCATCCCGGCCGCGGCTTCGCGCACGCGCACGAGCTGCAGCGTGTCGGTGAGCAGGCGGCCGTCGCGGATGCCGCTGGCCTCCCAGCCGCTGCCGTCGAAGGTGATCGCGCCCGGCTGCAGCGGGAAGCGCAGCGCCACCTGGTCGCCGGCGGCGGCGCGCAGCGTCAGCTCCACCCGGTGCACGCCGCGGCCGAGCACGATCCAGCGCTCGCCGCCGTCGCGGCGCAGCACGCCGGATTCCGCCGCGCCGTCCACCGTGAGCGCGAGCTGCGCCAGGCGCTCTTCGTCGGCCGGCAGCGGCAGCGCCACCCGCGCGGCCGCGTGCACGTCGAGCGCGACGCGCACGCCGTCGCCGCTGGCGACCACCCGCGCCAGCGCGATGCTGCCGCACTGCGGCGCGCAGTCGGGCGCCTCCAGCACCTTGTCGCGCAACTGCTGCAGCAGTTCCTCGGACGGCAGGGCCTGCGCCCGTGCGCCGCCCGGCAGCACGGCGCCGAGCACGAACACGCCCGCCAGCGCCGCGGCCGCGCCGGCACCGGCACCGGCACCGGCGCCAGCGCGTCGCGCGACCGCGCTGCCGCGCGCCAGCTGCGCCAGCAGCAGCGCCAGCAGCGCCACCGCGAGCACCCGCAGGGCGCGCGTGAGCCACGGCGGCGAAACCACCAGCCGCACGCGCTGCTCCGGCAGGACCGGTCCGCTCCAGGCCAGCGTGTAGCGCGCCCACGACCAGGCCGGCTCGCCATATCCCGCCTGCAGCAGCAGGTTGGAGGCATAGCGCGACACCAGGTCCTGCGACTTGATCCGGCTGCCGACCACGCTGATCGCCTCCAGTACCTCGTTGCCGGCCTGTTTGGCGCGCGCGTCGATCTCCTGCGGCGCCTCCGACGCGGGCGCCGCCGGCGCCATCTGCGCCGGTGCGTCCTCGTACGTCGCCTGGCGCGCAAGGCCGCCATCGGCACCGGCGTAGGCATCGACGGCCAGCGGCGAGGCGCGCTCGAGCTGCGGGTGCAGGGCCAGGCGCAATTGCGCCGCCGCGAACGGCAGTGCCGCCAGGAGGAGCAGCACCACGGCGCCGGCGCGCGCGCCAGACAGCACCTTCGCCAGCCGGCCCTCGGCCGGCACCAGTTTCGCCAGGAGCGCCACCGCCAGCACGGCGAGCACCAGCACGCGCGGCGCGCCGGGCTCCTGCCACGCCAGCACCAGGTACAGCAGGCACGACAGCGCCAGCATGCGGCCGCCCAGCCAGCGCGCCACCAGCACCGTGACCGCCACCAGGAAGATGTCGAGCAGGTCCCAGCGCGAGACCCACGCCTGCGGCGCGCGATCGGCGCCGATCGCGGCGTAGAGCCGGTAACCCGGCGGCAGGTCCAGCGTGGTCTCCACCGCGTCGAAGGCCTGCTGCCAGCCGGTCACCGGCAACTCGCCGCCGGCGCCGGCCAGGCGCGTGCTGGCGCCGAGCCGCAGTTGCGGCGAGCGCAGCTCCACGCCGGTGAGGCCGGGGCGCGCGCCCTGGGTGACGAGCAGGCCCTGGTCGTCCGATTCGGCGCGCGTGAGCACGAAGGGCGTCGCCACGTCGAGGCGCCAGTCGCGCACCAGGCGGCCATCGATGCGGTCCTCGGTGGAATAGTCGGCGCCGTCGAAATCCAGCCACATCGAACGATGCAGCACCAGCCGGTTCTGGTCCTGCGGCGACATGCCGCGCGAGCGCTCGGTCAGCTCCAGCGCGGCCTCGCCCTCGAGCAGGAACGCGGGGATCGACTGCCACTCGCCCGGCACGCCGGCCTGGGCGGGATCGATCTGCGGCGCGCCGCCGGCCTCGGCCACGCGCAGGCGCGGGTCGGCCTGGAAACTCCACACCTCCTGCGCGGGCCACGGCGCGGCCGCCTTGGGCGGCGCCACGCGGGCCAGCGGCGCCAGCGCGCGGGCGCGCAGGTGCAGGGTGTAGTTGCCGGGCCGCGCCTGCACGCGCAGCACGCCGTCGCCGTCCAGGCGCGCCGGCAGGTCGCCGTCGAGGGCCAGGCCCACGAACCCTT
Source organism: uncultured Gammaproteobacteria bacterium (assembly GCA_964614825.1). Classification (GTDB taxonomy): domain Bacteria; phylum Pseudomonadota; class Gammaproteobacteria; order Xanthomonadales; family Ahniellaceae; genus JAGOEZ01. The sequence continues at coordinate 1,610 of CAZTNB010000102.1, read as the reverse complement.
CCGGCAGGGCGCGGCCGAGGATCTCCTCGCGCCCGGCGCCGGACACGTCGATCTCCAGCCTGGTGTCGAGCTCGGCCGGCACGCCGTCGCGCAGGCGCCGGAACACGCGCAGGCTCACGCTGTCGGTTTCCTGCGCCTGCTCCGGCGGCGCGCCCAGCCACAGCTGCCCGCCCTCGCGCTGCAGCGGGAAGATGGCGGCGCCGTCCACGCGCAGCGCCACCAGCCCCACGCTGTCGGGCATCGCGATCGATTCCGGGCGCCGGGCCCAGTCGTAGCGGCCCTCGACCAGGTGCGAGCCGGGCTCCAGCCACACCCGTGGCGTGCCGTCGGCGGCCGGCACCACCGGCGCCGCCAGCGCGTCGACGCGCACGCCCTGCGGCCAGTGCTCGCCATTGCCCGGCAGCGGCACCGCGGTGCGCGCGTAGACGGTCCAGCGCTGGCCGAAGCGCGCGCCGGCGGCGTCGGCCTCGAACTGCAGTTCGCCGGGCCAGGCGCAGGCGCGCGCGCCCTCGCCGTCCGGCGGCTGGCCGACCAGCAGCGGGCAATCCAGCGCCTCGTGGCCGTCGCGCACCCACGGCACCCAGTCGCGCAGCGCGGCCGGCAACTGGGCGGGATCGAGCGCCGGCGCCGGCGCCGACAGCGACAGGGCCAGCAGGGCCCCGATCCATGATCCGAACGACAACGGCCTGCGCATGGCGTGCCTCCTGGCGATGGTGGGGCGCGATGCAGGTTGCGGACGGCCGGCTGGCGCGCCGCCGCAAGCGCATGGGACCCGCTGGATGAACGCGCGGCGGCCGCGCGCGGGGTTTGCGCGTCGCGCCGTACTCAGCCGAAGACCAGGCGCCAGATCTGCACCAGGCTGGCGCCCACGAAGCCGGCGAGGAAGAACAGGTAGGCCAGGCGCAGGTAGCGGTACTTGAAGTGGGCGAGGTAGTAGCCCAGCCCGTACAGGTCCTTGGCCATGGTGTCGTAGACCGTGCCGTCGGCCTTCATGTGCGCCGCCACCTCGCGCAGGAAGCGCTCGCGCGACAGTTCGGCGAAGTGGCCGAAGAACAGCAGGTTGAAGTGCCCCGGCAGTTCGTCCGACGTGAGCCGCAGCGGGCGGTACTTGGGCAGCACCGCGAGGATCGCCAGCAGCAGCGCCAGCAGGGTGAAGACCAGCAGCGTGATCGCCGACACCCGCAGTTCCGGGTCGTTGACCCGCCCCAGGGTGAGGGTGAGCACGATCGAGGACACCGTGATGATGATGTTGGCCTTGAGGTCGGCCATCACCGACAACTGCACGTGGTGCTGCTGCGCGGTGCGCAGCATGTTGTCGCCGGTATTGCGCTCGGGCACGGACAGGAAGGCCGGCTCGACGCCCCTGGCCCCGGAATCGCTCATGACTGGCCCGCCGCGCGAAAGGTGACGCTTCGATGATAGGAAGCGGCGGCGGCGCGGCGCAATGGCGAGCGCCGGCGGCGGGAACCGCGCGCCCGGCGCGATCGCGCGCGACCGCCGGCGGCGCGATGCCGAGCGGCCGATCCGGACACCGCGGCGGCGACCGGGCGGGTGTGCGCGTCCGCGAGGCCCGGCGCGCGCCCCCGACCGGGGCGCGGCCGGGCGCGCGG
>CAZTNB010000101.1:0-10726 GCA_964614825.1 uncultured Gammaproteobacteria bacterium | reverse complement strand
CACGGAGGACAGTCGGCGGCGCCGACTGCGGCGCAACCATCCGGCGCGCGAAGCCGGCCCGGAGTCACGGACTGCTCCGACGCGCTGGCTGCTGCGCTCGCAGACGCGGAACCGCGGCGACGCGCTCTGGCAGCTGTGGTCGGCACGCGAGGCCGGCCCGCCGGCCGCGGCCGGCGCGCGCGCGCCGGCGCCGGCGGCGCCCGACCCGGCACGCCCACCGGCCGGCACGGTCGAGTCCACCGCCGCCCACGTGGAGCTCAAGCGCGAGCTGGAGCGGCTCAAGGCGATCGAACGGCAGCTGACCCAGGCCAAGCAGGAGGCCGAGGCCGCGACCATGGCCAAGGGCGAGTTCCTCGCCACCATGAGCCACGAGATCCGCACCCCGCTCAACGGCATCATCCCGCTGCTCGACATCGTGCTCTCCGGCCAGCTGGCGCCGGACCAGAAGGACTACGTGCAGACCGCCTACCAGTCGGCGCGGCAGCTGCTGTCGATCGTCGACGACATCCTCGACTACTCCAAGATCGAGGCCAACAAGCTCGAGCTCGAGTCGGTCGGCATCAACATCAAGGAGATCGTCGAATCGGTCACGCGGCTGCTGGGCAAGAACGCCGAGTCCAAGGGCCTGCGCTTCACCTTCACCATCGATCCCAACGTGCGCCTGGCCATGCGCGGCGACCCGGTGCGCCTGCGCCAGGTGCTGACCAACCTGGTGTCGAACGCGATCAAGTTCACCGAGCGCGGCCAGGTCGCGATCGAGGTGCGCAAGCGCGGCGACTCGCGCAGCCACAGCGAGCTGCTGTTCTCGGTGCGCGACACCGGCGTGGGCATCAGCGCCGAGGGCCAGGCGCGCCTGTTCAAGCCCTTCGCCCAGGCCGACGCCTCGACCACCCGCATCCACGGCGGCACCGGCCTCGGGCTGGTCATCTGCAAGCGCATCGTCGACCTGATGGGCGGCCAGATCGGGGTCAAGTCGGAACCCGGCAAGGGCTCGACCTTCTGGTTCAGCGTGCCCCTGCTCAAGGCCGTGGGCGACATGCAGCCGGCCCGCACCGACCTGCACGGCTCGCGCGCCCTGATCGTCACCACCGACCAGGTCCTGCTGCGCAAGGTCAGCGGCTGGTTCACCACCTGGGGCGTCAACTTCGTCCAGACCAGCGTCTCGGCCGAGGCGCTGGCCAAGCTGCGTTCCTCGGCCGGCATGGGCGAAGCCTGGTCGTACGACTTCCTGGTGCTCGACTGGGGCGCGATGAAGAACTCGGCCCTGTCGCTGGCGCGCAACGTGATGCGCGAGGGCGCGCTCGAGCGCGTGCGCATCCTGGCCATCGGTGGCGACGAGGACGTGCCCAGCGAGGCACGCGGCGCGACGCGCATGCTGGCGCTGGGCCGCCAGGTGGGCGACGTCGAGTTGCGCAGCGCGATGCAGCGCCTGCTGGATCTCGAGGTCGGCGAGGGCGAGGCCGCGCCGGCCGCGGTCGATGCGCTGCTGCCGCCGCCGCTGCCGGTGGATGCGCGCGCCGCCGCCGCCGCGCCGGCCGCGCCCGCGGCGGCGGCCCCCGCGCCTCCGGTCGCGACCTTGCCCGCTGGCGGCGTCGGTGGCCACGTCCTGCTGGTGGAGGACAATCCGGTCAATCGCCAGGTGGCGCAGCGCCTGCTCGCGCTGGTGGGCGTCAGCCACGACGTGGCCGAGAACGGCAAGCAGGCGCTCGACTGCCTCGCCCAGGCGCCTTACGACGCCGTGCTGATGGATTGCCAGATGCCGGTGATGGATGGCTACACGGCCACCCGCACCCTGCGCCGGCTCGAGGCCGACGGACAGCGCAAGGGCCACGTGCCGGTGATCGCGATGACCGCGAACGCGATGGCGGGCGATCGCGAGAAGTGCCTCGGCGCCGGCATGGACGACTACATGTCCAAGCCGCTCAACCGCGCGCTGCTGGAACAGACGCTGCGCAAGTGGGTGCCGCCGGGCTCGCCGACGCGCGCGGGCGCGACCGTCGTGCCCAGCAGCTACGTGCCGCCGACGCCGCGCCCGGCGACGGCAAACGCCACGCCGGCGGCGCGCGCGGCGACCCCGGCCGCGGCAACGCCCGCGGCAGCGCCCACGCCCACGCCCACGCCCGCGCCCGCGCCCGCCGCCGGTGCCGCGGCGGCGGCCCTCGGCCAACGCGCACCGGCCGCCTTCGGCACCAGCGGCAACGCCGGCGCGCCGATCGATGCGGGCGTGATCCAGGACCTGCTCGAGGTGATGGGCGACGAATTCACCGACCTGGTGCGCGTCTACCTCGAGGATGCGCCCAAGAGCGTGTCGCAGCTCGAGCGCGCGGCGATGTCCGGCAGCCTCGAGGGCCTGGTCGCGCCGGCCCACTCGCTCAAGTCGACCAGCGCCAACCTGGGCGCCCTGGGCCTGTCGGACATGGCCAAGCGCATCGAGCACGGCGCCCGCAGCGGCGGCCTGCCCGGCGAAGCCGTGCTCCTGGTGGCGGAACTGGGCAACGAGTTCCAGCGCGTCGCCACCGAGTTCCGGCGCCTGCTGGGCGGCAATACCTGAGCCCGGGGCCAGGTTGCCGGCCCGCGGCAGCGGTTGCAGCCGCGACTGCAGGCCGTCGGCCCGTGGGAGCGGCTCGAGTCGCGACCGATGCCGGGGTCGCGGCTCCAGCCGCTCCCACGGGCCTCGCCGTTGGCTCAGGACTCGATCTTGGTCTGCAGGTACGGCGTCTCGCCCAGGCGCGCGATCAGGCCGAGCTGGGTCTCGAGCCAGTCGATGTGTTCTTCCTCGGACTCGAGGATGGCCTCGAACAACTCGCGGCTGACGTAGTCACCCACGCCTTCGCAGTAGGCGATAGCGGCCTTGAGGTCGGGGTGGGCGGCCTGCTCCAGCTTGAGGTCGCACTCGAGCGCCTCCTTCGGCGTCTCGCCGACCAGCAGCTTGCCGAGCTTCTGCAGGTTGGGCAGGCCGTCGAGGAACAGGATGCGCTCGATCAGCTTGTCCGCATGCTTCATCTCGTCGATCGACTCCTTGTACTCGTGCTCCGCGAGCTCCTTGAAGCCCCAGTTGCGGTGCATGCGCGAGTGGAGGAAATACTGGTTGATCGCGGTCAGTTCGTTGCAGAGCACCTTGTTGAGGTGCTCGATCACCTTGGCGTCGCCGCGCATCGCCGTCTCCCGGTCTAGAGTCCAGGCGCGATTATGGCCGTGCCGGCGTGTTCATGGCGAAACGAGAATCGCGCGCGGCAGGGCGCGCGGGACGGCGGTGCGCGATCGGCTCAGGCGGCGATCGCGACGCGCTGCGGAGCGGACTCGAAAGCGGCCTGGTCGAGGATGCGGATGGCCAGTTCGCGGCAGCTTCCGCAACAGGTGCCGGCGCCGGTCTCGCAGGCGAGCGCGTCGAGGGTGTCGACACCGCGCTGGGCGGCTTCGCGGATCGTGCGGTCGGTGACGCCGTGGCAGACGCAGACGTACATGCGATGGGGCCAGGTCCGGGCTCGACCGTATTCCAATGCAAATGCGAATGATTGTCAAGTAGATGCCGCGTCCGCGACTTCTGCCAGGGTGACCCCGAAGCGGGTCTCGGCGATCGGCGCCAGGTGGCGCAGGGCCCGCGCATAGACCTGGCGCTTGAAGGCGACCACGTGGGCGGCCGGGTACCAGAAGTCGACCCAGCGCCAGCGGTCGAATTCCGGGTGTTCGCTCAGGTCGAGGCGCACGTCGTCCTCGCTGCCGAGCATGCGCAGCAGGAACCAGACCTGCTTCTGGCCGATGCAGGTCGGGCGTTCGTTGCGGCGCACGAAGCGCGAGGGCAGTCGGTAGCGCAGCCATCCCGGCGTGGCGCCCAGGAGCTCCACGTGGCCGGCGGCAAGGCCGGTTTCCTCCTGCAGCTCGCGATACATGGCCTCGACCGGCGTCTCGTCGGAGCGCATGCCGCCCTGCGGGAATTGCCACCCGTCGCGGTTGACGCGACGGGCCCAGAACACCTCGCCGCTGTCGCGCATCAGGATGATGCCGACATTCGGCCGGTAGCCGTCGGGATCGATCACGATCGCGGGCCTGGAAAACTGACTGCCTCGATCCTGCCACAGCGCTCGCGCAAGCGGCAAGGAAACCCGGCCGGCGCCCGCAAGTGTTTGCTTGACATGGCGACGCCCCCCCGGAACAATCCCGCCCCCTCGCGTGGCTACGTAGCTCAGCCGGTTAGAGCGCGGCACTCATAATGCTGAGGTCGGTGGTTCGAGCCCACCCGTAGCCACCACGCGTGTCGAGGCGAGCGTGCGATGCCCCGGCGTCGAGCACCCGGGCGCCTGCCTCCACGACCCCCGGCCGCGCCGCGCGCGGCCACCATCGGGCGACCGGCGGGCCGGCACTGGCGTGGCGACGCGCATCCGTCGCCGCGACTTGATAGTTGCCGCCCGCTTCCCTAGCGTGGCCGCGATGGACATCTTCAAGGTCTTCACCCTCGAGGCGGCGCATCGCTTGCCCCACGTGCCGGCCGGGCACAAGTGCGCGCGCGTGCATGGGCATTCGTTCCGGGTCGAGATCCACGTCGAGGGGCCGGTCGACCCGGTGCTCGGCTGGGTGCTGGACTTCGCCGACCTCAAGGCCGCGTTCGCGCCGCTGTACGAGCGCCTCGACCACCACTACCTCAACGAGATCGAAGGCCTCGAGAATCCGACCAGCGAGCACCTCGCGCGCTGGATCTGGCAGCGGCTCAAGCCGCGCCTGCCGCTGTTGTCGCGGGTGGTCGTGCACGAGACCTGCACCAGCGGCGCCGATTTCCGCGGTCCCGCGTGAACGCGGCGGGCCGCTTGCGCGGAATACGGCGCGGCCGCACGATGGCGCCAATGAGCGCTCGCATCCTGGTCCTGGCGCTGGCGCTGGCGACGACCTGGGCCGGCGCGGCGCGCGCGCGCCAGATCGAGGGCATCGACTTCCCGGACTACGTCGAGGTCGCGGACTGGCAGATGCCGCTGCGGCTGTCCGGCGCCGCGCGCGTGTCGCGCAACTACCTGCCGGTGTACGTGGTCGCGCTCTACGTGGGCCGCGCGCGGGTCGATGCGGCGATGCTGGGGCGCGGCCTGGTGCCGTGCCGTTTCGTGGTGCACTGGCAGACGCCCAGGCTCGGCGCCGACGACGGCAAGGCCTGGTGGCTGGAGCAGCTGCGGGCGCAGGTGCCGGTCGCCGCCGATCGCGAACGCCTCGCCGGCCAGTTCGACAAGCTCGCGACCGCGCTGGGCGGCGGCGCGCGGGGCGAGCAAGTCCGGGTCGACTACCACCCCGAGCACGGCTTGCGCATCGGGCGCGACGGCGCGCCGGCGCAGACCTTCACCGGGCTGGAACTGGCGCGCCTGGTGCTGGGCCTGTGGATCGGCGCCGAAGTGCGCTCCGACGTGCGCGCGCCGCTGCTCGGCGGCCTGGAGCTCAAGGCCGGCTAAAACCCCATGCTTTCAAGTGCTTGGCATGTAGATGCCGCCAAGCCGGGCAGCCTCGGGGGTCCCATGTTGCACTGCACCAAAAGTGCCGGTATGATGCACCGCAACATCCACCGGCAGAGGGCCACTCCCATGTTCGAACAGTTCGATTCCAAGCAGGTCGTCGCGATGACCAAGCGCTTCTCCGACACCGCGTTCAAGGCCCACGGCCTGGCCGTCGGCAGCTTCGAGCGTGCGGTCGAGCTGCAGCTCAAGGCGTTCGAGAACCGCGTCAACGCGGCCGTCGAGTTCTTCGCCGAGGCCGCCGACGTGCGTGACATGGACACCGCGCGTGCCCTGTTCCCGAAGAGCGTTGCCCTGGTCAAGGACGGCGCCGAGAAGGCCTACGCCACCTCGCAGGAGCTGGTGGGCCTGTCGGTCAAGACCGCCGAGGCCATCGGCACCCTGGTCAAGGGCCAGCTCGAGTCGGCGAACGACACCTTCGCCGCCAAGCCGGCGCGCAAGGCCGCGAAGTAAGGCATCGCAGTACCGCGTCGGGGCCCGTTGCTCCCTCCCCTAGCGGCACCGACGCGTCTTACGGGCCGACCCGGAATTTCGGGTCGGCCTTTGTTTTTTGCGCGACCGGAAAGCGCGGTCGGCGCGCTCAGGCGGCGCTGAGGAAGATCGCCACCGCGCACGCCATGCCCAGCGCCCAGACCAGGCTGCGCAGCGCGTGCCAGTCGCCGATGTAGCACACGCCATGCGCCAGCCGCAGGCCGACGAAGGCCAGCGCCAGCTGGTCCACGCGCCCCTGCGGCGCGCCCGCCTGCTGCGCGATGAGCACCATGGCGGCGAAGATGGGGAAGGCCTCGAAGGCATTCAGTTGCGCCCAGTGCGCGCGCTTGCGCCAGCCCTCGAGCCGGTCCTGGAAATCGCGCGGGCGGCGGTTGTTGAATCCCGGCCCGCTGAACTTCGCCACGGCGGTCCACAGGAACGGCAGCGCGGCGGTGGCCAGCACGCACCAGTTGGCGATCGTCATCATCGAGCTCCCGCGGGGGCCGCGCCCGGCCGGGCCGGCGAGCCGCGATTCTGTGCGAAACTCGGCCGCGCATCCATCGGCGACGCGTCATGCCCGAGCTCATGGTCGAATCCGGCCCCTACGCGGGCCGCGCCTTCAGCGTCGAGGGCCGCGTGGTGATCGGCCGCGGCGAGGGCCTGGCCGTGCGCATCGACGACGTCACCATCTCGCGCGAGCATGCCGAGATCCGTCCCGCCGCCGACGGCGGATGGGAGCTGGTCGACCTCGGCAGCGCCAATGGCACCCTGCTCAACGACGGCCGCCTCGGCGCGCCGGCGTGCCTGCGCGAGGGCGATCGCGTGCAGCTGGGCCAGGTCACCTTCCGCTTCGGGCCTTCCGGCGCGGCGGCACTCGCCGCGGCGACGCCACTGCCGGCCGAGGGCCCGGGCGCGCGCGTGTTCCAGGACCTGCTGTCGCGGCAGAAGCTGTTCTGCCAGCTCGGCGCGCTCGCCGGGGCGCGCCAGGACCGGGCCGCGCGCGCGCAGGCGATGCTGGAGGCGATCCTGCAAGGCCACCCTGCCGTGGGCCGCGCGGCGCTGTTCGCGCCCACGGACGGCGGCGGCCTCGAGCTCGTCGCCGCGTGCCAGCGCCACGGCGGCGCCTTCGATGGCGCGACCGTCGAGCCGATCGCGCGGGACGCGCTGGCGCAGGCCCATGGCCTGCTGCTCACCGCCGAATCCGAACGCGAGGCCCTGGCCGCGCGCCTGGGCGTGGTGCCACCGCGGGGCGCCATCGCGGCGCTGCCGATCCGGCACGCCGGGGTCGCCGCGGGCGTGCTCTACCTCGACAGCGAGGACGATCCGGATGCGCTGCGGCGTTCGGATCGCGAGCACCTGCTCGGCGTGGCCGGCATCGTCGGCTGCCTGCTGGCGATGGCCTGAGCGGCGCTAGCCGCGCACCGCCGCGAACCGGCGCGCGTCCTCGTGCCAGCGCGGCGTGGCGCGGATGCGCGGCAGCACTTCCTCCGGCGTGTCGACCAGCGACCACATGTCGGCGTGCTCGGCGTTCATGAAGCGCTCGCCGATCACGCGCTGCATGAAGGCCTGCAACGGGGCATAGAAATCCCTGGTGTTGAGCAGCACGATGGGGTTGAAGTACAGGGCGAGGCGCTTGAGCGTGATCGCCTCGAACAGCTCCTCCAGCGTGCCGCAACCGCCCGGCAGCGCGACCACGGCGTCGGAGCCGGTCAGGAGCCGGTGCTTGCGTTCGCGCATGTCCTCGACCACCTCCAGGTTGGCGATGCCCGGGTGCTGCCACTCCACCTCGGTCATGAAGCGCGGAATGATGCCGATCACGTGGCCACCGGCATCGAGGGCGCCGTCGGCCACCGCGCCCATCAGGCCGGTGCCGCCGCCGCCGTACACGATCGTGGCGCCGGCCTCGGCCAGCAGGAAGCCGAGGCGGCGCGCGGCGGCCTGGTAGACCGGGTCCAGTTGGGCGCTGGACGCGGCATAGACGCAGATGCGCATGGGTGCGGGAACGGTCGGGGAATCGGGACGCAAGCCTAGCGCAGCGCCGCCCGCGCCGGATCAGTGGCGACGGGCCGTCCCGGCGACCACGATCGCGCGGTCGAACTGCGCGGCGCCGGCCGCGGGGTCGACGACACCCTCGCGGGTGGCGAGGGCGATGCGCTCGAGCGGATCGAGGCCGGCCCATTCGCCCGACAGCCGCCGCAGTTCCACCAGCACCCGCACCAGTTCGTTGAACGCGCGCGCGAGCTGCGCGTAGAGCGCGGCCAGCGCGCGCTGCAGCTCCTGTGCCAGCTGGTCGTAGGCGCCCTGCCCCAGTTCGAGGAAATAGCGCAGCGGCACGCGCCGACGCCGCGCCAGTTCGGGATACAGGCCGGCGATCAGCAGGCAGCGATCGCCGACGTCGCGCAGTTCGTCGCGGCGCTGGCCGCCGTCGCGCTGCAGGGCCTCGAGCAATTCGAGCGCCATCACCCGGTGCGCCAGCGGCGCGTCGCGGTAGTGCCGCATCAGGGTGAAGACCAGGTAGCTCTCCAGCTCCTCGCCGAGCGCCGCGTGGGCGCGCGCCTCGCCCTCGCGCACGAGCTCGTGCCAGAGCTGGGTGGAGGAGTCGCCGGTGAGGATCCGGGTCATGGCGGGCGTTGCGGTCCTTGCGCCGGAATATGCCGGCGGGAGCCGTGCATGCGCAAGGGGTCGCCGCGCCGGAAGCTGAACGGCGCGGCGTTATATCGGGATGCGAACTCGTCATTTCTGCCGGCGGGCGCGCTGGGACAGCATGGCTCCCCCTCGTCCAGGAAGCCCGCGCGATGCCCGCGTCCGCCGTCTGCCCACGCAGCCAGCTGCCGCCAATGCCGCGCCCGCGGATGCTCCACCTGCGCTGCCTGGTCGCCGTGTCCTGCCTGGTCGCGCTGGCGCCGGCCCGTGCGGACGCCGGTACCGACGACCGCATTGCGGCCCTGGAAGCGCGCATCGCCGAGCTCGAGCGACGCCTTGCGGCGATCGCGGCCACGCCGGCGCCGACAGCCCCGGCGACGGCCACGGTCGATCCCGGGCGCATCGATGCGCTGACCCAGGACGTGCGCGTGGTGCAGCGGCGCCTCGACATCAAGGACGAGGAGGCCGCCGCCGCCGCCGTGCCGACCCAGCCGCTGCCGGTGGCCGGCGAAAAGGGCTTCGCGCTGCAGACCCGCGACCAGAGCTACAGCATCCGGCTGCGCGGCCTCATCCATGCCGACGCACGCGACTTCCTCGACGACGAGGGCCTGCCGCCCAACACCGACACCTTCGCCCTGACCCGCGTGCGCCCGATCATCGAGGGCACCCTCGCCGGCTTCGTCGACTATCGCTTCACGCCCGATTTCGGCAACGGACGCACGGTGATCCAGGACGCCTACGTCGATGCGCGCTTCGACCCGCGGGCCAAGGTGCGCGTCGGCAAGTTCAAGACCCCGTTCGGCATCGAGCGCCTGCAGTCGGCTTCCGACATCCGCTTCGTGAGCCGCGCGCTGCCCAACAACCTGGTGCCGAACCGCGACATCGGCGTGCAGTTGCACGGCGACGTGCTCGGCGGCGCGCTGGGCTACCAGCTGGCGTACTTCAACGGCGTCAACGACGGGCGCAGCAGCGAGGACTTCGGCGACGTCGACAACAACGGCGACAAGGACTTCGCCGCGCGCGTCTTCGGCCAACCGTTCTACAACAGCGACAACTACTGGCTGCGCGGCCTCGGCGTGGGCCTGGCCGGCACTTGGTCCGATGCGCGCGGAGACGTGGCCAACACGCTGCTGCCGGCGTACCGCACGCCGGGCCAGTTGACCTTCTTCAACTACCGCACCGGCGCCACCGCGACCTACGGCGACGGCAACCGCGTGCGCTGGTCGCCGCAGCTCACCTGGTACGGCGGCCCGTTCGGCGTGCTGGGCGAGTACGTGCGGGTCGACCAGGACGTGTCGCGGCAGACGCCCGCCGGACCGCGCTCGGGCAGCCTGCAGCACGATGCATGGCAGCTCGCGCTCAACTACGTCGTCACCGGCGAGGAAGCGAGCTACAAGGAGATCAGGCCCGCGGCGCCGTTCAAGCTCGGCGCCCCCGGCTGGGGCGCGCTCGAGGCGGTGGCTCGCGTGAGCGAGCTTGACGTGGACAATGATACGTTCGCCGGCGGCAGCAGTTCCTTCGCCGACCCGGCCGTGGCCGCGAGCGACGCCCGCAGCTGGGCCGTGGGGCTCAACTGGTACCTCAATCGCAACCTGAAGTACGTGCTCGACTACGAACAGACGCGCTTCGAGGGCGGCGCAACCGCGGGCAGGGATCGGCCGACCGAAAAGGTCGTGTTCGGTCGCGTGCAAGTCAGCTTCTGAGGATCGAACCATGAACGACGGTTCCGGATCGCGCCCGCGCCGCCAGGTCCTGCTGGCCGTGCTGGCGGTGCTGCTGCTCGTCGGCGGCGCGGCAGGCGCGCGCGACGTGGAGTTGCTCAACGCCTCCTACGACCCCACGCGCGAGCTGTACGAGGAGATCAACGCCGCGTTCGCCGCGCAGTGGAAGGCGCAGACTGGCGACAGCGTGACCATCAACCAGTCGCACGGCGGCTCCGGCAAGCAGGCCCGCGCGGTGATCGACGGCCTCGAGGCCGACGTGGTCACGCTGGCGCTGGCCTACGACATCGACGCCATCGCCGACGCCGCGCGCCTGCTCCCTGCCGACTGGCAGCAGCGCCTGCCGGACAACAGCAGCCCCTACACCTCGACCATCGTGTTCCTGGTGCGCAAGGGCAACCC
>CAZTNB010000100.1:8756-11121 GCA_964614825.1 uncultured Gammaproteobacteria bacterium | reverse complement strand
TCGCGGGCGCGTTCCTCGGATACCCGGAAGGCCTGGCCAAGCCGCTGATCAAGGTCGTGGAGTGGGCGCTGCTGCCCTCGCTCGCGACCACGCTGGCCCTGATCCTGGTCGGACCGCCGGAACGGGATCCGCGATGATCGACATGGCCACCCTGTTCGGCCTGTGCGCCTCGGTCCTGGTCGGGATCGGCGTATACGCCATGATCACGAGCCCGCAGCCGCTGCGGAAGATCGTCGCCTTCAACGTGATCGGCAACGGCATCTTCGTCCTGTTCGGCGCGATCGCGTACCGCGGCGCGGGCGCGGGCTGGGGCGGCGACCCGGTGCCACAGGCGCTGCTGATCACCGGGCTCGTGGTGTCGTTCTGCGCCACGGCGCTCGCGGTTTCGCTGCTGCTGCGGCAGCACCAGGTCGCGGGCACCGCGAGCGTCGCCTCCGGGCAGGCTGCTTCCTCCACCACGGAAGCGGCCCCCGATGCCTGAAGCGCTGGCCGCCACGCCGGACGGAATCCTGCTCGTCCTCGCGGTGATGGTGCCGTTCGCGGGCATGCTGGTCGCGTTCGCCTGCGGCGGGCGCAACGCGCAACGCATCGCGCTGCTGACCATCCTCGTCACCGCCGGCGTCGCGGCCGCGATCACCGCGGTGGCGCTGCGCGGCGACACCAGCCTGGTCTACCTGCTGGGCGGTTGGGCGCCGCCGCTCGGGATCGCGCTGCGCGCGGATCCGCTGGCGCTGGTGATGATCCCGGCGATCGCGCTGGTGATCGTGGGGATCGCGCTGTATGCCTGCGCCGACTTCGGCACGCCGGCGGGACTGCGCGAGTCGCGCGCCTCGCTGGTGTTCTGGGTCCTGCTGCTGGCGATCTGGGGCGCCCTCAACCTGGTGTTCCTCAGCGGCGACCTGTTCACGCTGTACGTGGCGCTGGAACTGCTGACCTTCGGCGCGGTGCCCTTCGTGGCGCTGGACGGCAAGCCGGACACCTTGCGCGCTGCGCTGCGCTACGCGCTCTACGCGCTGCTGGGCTCGGTCTTCTACCTGCTCGGCACCGTGCTGCTGTACGGCGCCTACGGCACCCTCGACATCGCGCAGTTGCGCGAACTCGTGCGACCCGAGCCGGTGGTGCTGGTGGCGGCGGCGCTGATGACCGTGGGCTTGCTGGCCAAGACCGCGCTGTTCCCGCTGCACCTGTGGCTGCCGCCGGCCCACGGCGGCGCGCCGCCGGCCGCGAGCGCGGTGCTCTCGGGACTGGTGATCAAGGGCTCGTGGTTCCTGGTCGTGCGGTTGTGGTTCGACGTGCTGCCGGGCGTGGTGACCTGGTCCTCGGCGCAACTGCTGGCGGCCTTCGGCGCCGGCGCGATCCTGGTCGGCAACGTGGTGGCGCTGCGGCAGGAGCGCCTGAAGCTGCTGGTGGCGTACTCCACGGTGGCGCAGATCGGCTACCTGTTCCTGATGTTCCCGCTCGCCTTCGACGCCACGGCGGGCGCGCTCGTGCCGGGCGGCGCGCAGGCCGGCGGCATGCTGCAGGCGATCTCGCACGCGCTGGCGAAGGCCGCGATGTTCATGGCCGCCGGCCTGCTCTACAAGGCGCTAGGCCACGATCGCATTGGCGAGCTGGCCGGCGTCGGCCGCGCCCTGCCCCTGACCCTGCTCACCTTCGCGCTCGCCGGCCTCGCGCTGATGGGCCTGCCGCCGAGCGGCGCCTTCGCGGCGAAGAAGCTGCTGCTCGATGCCGCCGCCGGCTCCGGGCAGTGGTGGTGGGGGCTGGTGCTGGACGTGGGCGGCGTGCTGACCGCGAGCTACGTGGTGCTGGTGCTGTCGCACGCGCTCGCGCCGGCGGCGACGCCGATCGCGTCGCCCGCGCCGGTGTCGCGGCTGGGCGAGTGGTCGGCGCTGGCGCTGGCAGTGTGCTCGCTCGCGCTCGGGCTGGCGGCGCTGGGTCCCGCGCCGTTCGATGCGCTGCCCGATCCGCTGGTCGCGAAGGAATTCGGTTCGGCGCTCGTGACCCTGCTGGGGGGCGCGGTGCTGGCGCTGGCGCTAGGGCTGAGGTTGCCGCCACTGCCCGGCGGCGGTGCGCTGGCGCAAGGCCTGCGCCGCGCCACGGTCGCCGTGGGCGCGGGCTTCGTGCGCGCCGACGGCGTGTTGCGGCAATGGCCGGTGGCCACGCTCGCGCTGATCCTCGCGGCGCTGGCATTCGGCGCGGCGTTCGCGCCGCGCGGCTGAGGCCGGGCACGACGCGACGCTTGATGCGCAGGGCGCTTGTGCAAGTCGCCGGTGGGTCGGTGCGCAATCGCGAGCCTGCGATTGCGCGGTCGCCCACGGAGTGGGCTCCTACCGGCTCCTGCAGCGTTCCTGACTGCCCGTAGGAG
>CAZTNB010000100.1:4271-8746 GCA_964614825.1 uncultured Gammaproteobacteria bacterium | reverse complement strand
CGGGGCTGAGGCCGGGCACGAAGCGACGCTGGTCGCGCGCCGGGCGCTCCTGCAGAGCGCCGCTCGATGGGTGCGCGATCGCGAGCCCGGGTGGGGCGGGCGACCGCGCAATCCCCAGCGCGGCGACTCGGGCCTCGCCTCAGCCGTCGCCGGACTTCATGCTCACCTTCTCGACCTTCCAGGCGCCGCCTTCCCGGGCCATGCGCGCGACGCCGGAAGTCGGGCTGCCGTCGTCGTGCTTGCCGGCGAGGGTCAGCTCGGCGCGGTCGCCGAAGTCCTGGCCGCCGGTGACCGTGATCTCGGCCGGGGCGAAGGCCTTCATCATGTCGATCATGCCGTTGAACTCCTCCGGGTTCTTCTGCGCCTCGCGCATCTGCGCGGCCTGGTCCGCGACCACGGTGGCGAGCATGCCGTCGACATCGCCGGCCTTCATCGCCGCATGATTGGCCATGAAGACCTTGCCGGGCTCGCCGCCGCCCGCGGGCAGGGCCTTGCCGGCGGGTGCCGCGGTGTCCTGGGCGAGGGCGGCGCCGGCGAGCGTTGACGCCAGCAGGACGAACGCGACGGCAGCGCGGGCGCGCAGCCCGATCGAACGCAGGGTTTGCATGCGGGTCTCCTTGGGGGTTGGGGTCGACGTGCGCGCCGGTGATGGCGGGCCGCACACTGCAACAACGCCGGAACATCGCGGATCCGAACCCGGCCGCGCGCGCCCTGTCGCGGACGCGCACGCGGGCAACGGCGATACGCAGACTCGTACGGAGGCTCCTAGAAGCGCCAGCGCGCGGCGACGCCGACCACGTCGGCGCTGGCGTCGAAGCTGCCCACCAGCGTGCTGCCCGTGGCCGCGCGGTTGTCCACCGTGGGGTCGTCCCGGAACGCGAGGTGGGCGTAGCCCAGATCGAAGGTCCACGCGCCGCCCGGCGCCCAGGTCGCGCCCAGCGCCAGCCAGTTGCGGTCGCCATCGGCGACCCGCGGGGTGCGGTATTCGTCGCGGGTCGGGGTCTGGTCGTAGGCGACGCCGGCCCGCAGCACCCAGGTGTCGCCGACCGGCACGTCCACGCCCAGCGCCGCGTACCACGTGTCGCGCCAGTCGGCGATCTCGTTCACGTCCGGCTGCGCGGCATTGTCGAAATCGACGTCGATGCGCTCGAAGCGGCTCCAGCCGGTCCAGGCCACGTCGGCGGCGATGCCGATGCCGCTGGCGGTGACGTGGTAGAGGCTCGCGGTGGCGGTGGCTGGATTGGCGATGGAGGCGGTGGCATCGGTGTCGCGGAACAGCGCGCTGCCGCTGGCCGCCAGCACCGCGGCCACGTCGGCGGGCACGTCGAAATCGGCCTCCGAGTCGAGTTCGAGGTCGGCGGCGGAGCGCCAGGCCAGGCCCAGGCTGGTGTCTTCGCGTGGCCGCCACAGCAGGCCCAGGCTCAGCGTCGGCACCCAATCGTCGCCTTCGATCTCGGCGCTGCCGTCGGCCGATTGCGGCGCGAATCCCGGCACCTGCCGCGCGGCGAGCACCGCGCCCATGTCGATCGCGTTGGACAGCGTGCCCAGCGCGTAGCGCAGGCCCAGCCCCGCGCCCAGCGACAACCCGGGGTTCAGTTCGTAGGCCAGCGCCGCGCCCATTTCCACCGTGGTGAGCCGGGACTGCAGCGCCTGGTAGCGACCGACCCAGGCGTCGTCGTAGTGCGTCTCGAGGCCGAAGGGCGCGCTGGTCGACAGGCCCAGGTGCCAGCGCTCGCCCAGCGTCTGGTGGTAGCTCAGCGCGGGCACGGCGGCCATCGCAGCCGGATCGCCACCATCGCCTCCCGTGACGGGCCGTGCGGCCGCGTCGACGCCGCCGCCATCGAAGCGCGCGTCGGCATCCACGCCGTGCAGGTCGATGGCGACGATGCGCGCATCCAGGAAGCCCAGCGCGCCGGGATTGTTGATCGCGACCACCGGGTTGTCGGGCGCGCTGGCGACACCGGCGTAGGCACGGCCCAGGGCGCGCACGTCGTTCTCGCGCAACTGGAAGCCGCCGGCGGTCGCGGTGCCGCAAGCGCAGGCCCAAAGGAGCGCAGCAGCAGCGCCAGGTCCAGAAGCAATGCGCGCCATCCCGTTCTCCCCGAACGCAGCGTACGCAGCCCCCCGGCGTCGCGACTGTGCCGGGCGTTTCCCGCCCGCGCAAGTCCAACGGCTGAAGCGGCGCGGAACCGGCACCGCCCCCGGGGGTCTCAAGGGCGCACCCGTTACAGTAGGCGCCATGTACCTCGAGTTCTACGGCCTGCGCGAGGCGCCGTTCGCGATCACGCCGGACCCGCGCTTCGTGTTCCTCTCCGATCGCCATCGCGACGCGCTGGCGCACCTGGTCTATGGCATCGGCCAGGGCGGCAGCGGCGGCTTCGTGCAGCTCACCGGCGAGGTCGGCACCGGCAAGACCACGCTGTCGCGCCTGCTGATGGGCCAGCTGCCCGAGCGCACGCGGGTCGCGCTGGTGCTCAACCCGAAGCAGTCGCCGGTGGAGCTGCTGGAGTCGATCGCGGAAGAGCTGCGGCTGGACATCGAGGGCGCGCGCGGCAGCGCCAAGGCGCTGGTCGACCGGCTCAACCACTACCTCCTCGACGCCTACGCCCAGGGCCTGCGCGTGGTGCTGATGGTGGACGAGGCGCAACAGCTGTCGGTGGAGGCGCTGGAGCAGATCCGCCTGCTGACCAATCTCGAGACGCCGACCCAGAAGCTGCTGCAGATCATCCTGCTGGGGCAGCCGGAACTGCGCACGCAGCTCGAGCGGCCCGAGCTGCGCCAGCTCGCCCAGCGCGTCACCGCGCGCTACCACCTCACGCCTTTGGACGCGGACGAGACCGAGGCCTACCTGCGCCACCGCCTCGCGGTCGCGGGCGCCACCCGCCATCCATTCACGCGCCTGGCGATGCGCAGCCTGCACCGGCGCGCGGGCGGCGTGCCGCGGCTCATCAATGTCATCGCCGAGCGCGCGCTGCTGGCCGGCTACGTGGCCGACGAGGCGCAGGTCGGCGAGCGGCTGGTCGAGCATGCGGCGGACGAGGTGCTGGGCATGGCCGGGCGGGCCCGCTGGCGCGGCCTGCTGGCCGCGGCCGCGCTCGCGCTGGTCGTCGCGGCCGGCGGCTGGGCGCTGTGGCGCGCGCGCGTGCCGGCGCCGGCGCCCGCGGCACCCGCGGCCGCGGTGGCGGCCACGCCGGCCGTGCGGGAATCCGCGCCCGCCGCGCCCGCGCCGGTGGCGCTCGCGGCGGCGCTGGATGCCGCGGCGCTCGAGCGCGTCGCGCGCGAATTGCCCGCCGGCGCCGAACTGGCGGCGTGGACGCACCTGCTGGGCCTGTGGCAGGTGGACGCCACGCAGGTGCAGGTGCGCGACGCGGCGCGCTGCCCGGCCAGCATCGCGCCCGGACTGTCCTGCCTGCGCGGCAGCGGCAACCTGGCCAAGCTGCGCGCGCTGGACCGGCCGGTGCTGCTGGTGCTGCAGCCCGGCGGCCGCCGCACGCTGGCGCTGCTGCTGGCGCTGTCCGACGACCGTGCGCGGCTCGACCTCGGCACGCGCACGGTGGACGTTTCGCGCGCCACGCTCGACCAGACCTGGCTCGGCCAGTACCTGGTGGTGTGGCGCGAACCCGCGTTCCTGCCCGAGACCCTGCGCCGGGGCGATGCCGGCGCGGCGGTGGACTGGCTGCACGACCAGCTGGAGCGCTTCGATACACTGCCGGGCGCGGGCCCCGGGCCATACCTGTACGACGAGGTGATGGAGGGCCGCGTGCGCCGGGTGCAGGCCGGGTTCGGCCTGGTGCCGGACGGCATCGTGGGACCCGAAACCGCGCTGGTGCTGGGCACCCGCGACCGCGGCGGCCCGCGCCTCGGCCGGCAACTGGACTGAGCATGTCGACGATCTACGAAGCGCTGCGCAAGGCCGAGGAGCGGCGGCGCCTGGGCGAGGCGCCGGCCCTGATCGGCGAATCGGCCTGGGCCACGCGGCGGCCACCGCACGCGGCGCCCTCGCGTCGCCACTGGCTGTGGCTGCTGCTGCCGGCCGTGCTGGCCGGACTGGCGGGCGCGTGGTGGCTGGGACGTGGCAGTGGCGCCGCGAGCCCGGGACCGACCGCCGCCACGCCTGCGCCGGCCGCTGCCGCCGCCGCCGCAGCGTCGACTGCGGCGGCGCCGACTTCGGGTCCGACCGCGCCCGCTCCGGTCGCGGTGGCGCCGCCGCAGGCCGCGGTCGCGAACAGCGCCGCTACGCCCGTCGCGCCTGCCGCTGCGCCCGCCGCGGCGATCCCGGCCGGCCCCGATGATCTGGCGGCGCGCGATGGCGTCCCGGCGCAGAAGCTGGCCCAGTTCGAGCGCGGCGAGGTATTCGCCAACGCGCCCGGGTTGCTGCGCCCGGTCACGCCGACGCCGCCCGCGCCGCCGCCGCCGGCCGAGGCCGCGTTGCCGCAGCCGCTCGCGGAAGAGGCCGCGCCCGCCGCCGCCCCCGT
>CAZTNB010000100.1:0-4171 GCA_964614825.1 uncultured Gammaproteobacteria bacterium | reverse complement strand
GCCGGCCGCGATGCCGGCGCCGATACCGATGCCGCCGGTGGCCGCGCCGCCCGCGGCCGCGCAGGAACCCGCCGGCGCCCCGGCGCCGCCGGGGGCCGATGCCGGCGTGCCGCTGATCTACGAACTTCCGCTCGGCACCCGCCAGACGCTGCCGGCGCTCAGGATGAGCATGCACGTGTACTCGGCCGACACGGCGCGGCGCGTGGTGATCCTCGACGGCGAGCGCTACCAGGAAGGCGCGACCGTATCCGGCGAGCTGCGCGTCGCCGCGATCACGCCCGATGGCGTGGTGCTGGAACTCGGCGGCCAGCGCTTCCTGCTGCCGCGCGGCGGGCGCTGACCCGTGTTCGTGCGCGTCGACACCCGGCGCCGCACGCACTGGCCCTGGGCGACGCTGCTGATCACGCTGGGCTGCCTCGGCACCTTCCTCGCGCTGATGATGCTGCCCGCGGACCAGCGCCTGGGCGTGCTCACGCGCTGGGGCGCGGTGCCGACGGAGCTGCTGCGCTTCACCGGCTGGTCGTGGGACGCGTTCCGCGCGGCACGCCCGGAGACCCTGCTCACCGCGCTGTTCATGCACGCGGACTGGCTGCACCTGACCGGCAACCTGGCCTTCCTGCTGATCTTCGGCCTGTCGGCGGAGCGCATGCTCGGCTCGCGCCGCTTCCTCGCCCTGTTCATGGTCTGCGGCGCATTGGCCAACCTCGCCGGCGCCTTCACCCTCGACACCAGCAGCGCGCCGATCGTGGGCGCGAGCGGCGCGGTGTCGGCGATCGTGGGCGCCTATCTCGCGCTGTTCCCGCGCGCACGGCTGGGCTTCGTGCTGCCGCTGGGCCTGTTCCTCGAATTCGTGCGCGTGCCGGCCTCGCTGCTGATCGGCTTCTGGGCCGGCCTGCAGGTGCTCTTCAGCTTCGTCGGCCCGGCCTTCGGCAAGGTGGCTTGGACCGTGCACATCGCCGGATTCCTGATCGGCATCGTCTACGCGCTGCTGTCGCGGCCCGGCATCGCCAAGCGCCTGCGGGCCTGAGGCCGCTCCCGCAGGGACGAGCAGCCGCTACTCGTCGAAGCGCAGGTGCTTGACGCTCTTGCCGTTGCGGCGGATCAGGCGCAGGGCCTCGATGCCGATCTGGATGTGGTGCTCGACGAAGTTCTGCGTGACCTGGCGGTCGGAGGCCTCGGTCTTGACGCCCTCCGGGATCATCGGCTGGTCGCTCACCAGCAGCAGCGCGCCGGAGGGGATCGAGTTGTGGAAGCCGGCGGCGAAGATCGTCGCGGTCTCCATGTCGATGGCCATGCAGCGGGTCTTGCGCAGGTATTCCTTGAAGTTCTCGTCGTGCTCCCAGACCCGGCGGTTGGTGGTGTAGACGGTGCCGGTCCAGTAGTCGTGGCCGAGGTCGCGGGTCATGGTCGAAACCGCGCGCTGCAGGGCGAAGGCCGGCAGCGCCGGCACCTCCGGCAGCAGGTAATCGTTGGAAGTGCCTTCGCCGCGGATCGCCGCGATCGGCAGCACCAGGTCGCCGATCTGGTTCTTCTTCTTCAGGCCGCCGCACTTGCCGAGGAACAGCGCGGCCTTGGGCGCGATCGCGCCCAGCAGGTCCATCACCGTGGCCGCGTTGGCGCTGCCCATGCCGAAGTTGATCAGGGTGATGCCGTCGGCGGTGGCATTGGGCATCGGCCGGTCGGTGCCGCGCGGCTCGGCGCCGGTGAGGCGGCAGAACTCGCCGAGGTAGTGGCCGAAGTTGGTCAGCAGGATGTGCTGGCCGAAGCCGTCGAGCGACGTGCCGGTGTAGCGCGGCAGCCAGTTGCTGACGATCTCGTGCTTTTCTTTCATGGCGCCCTTCCTTGGGGACCGCAGTATAGGCGCAAGCGCTGTGGTGTAATCGCCGCGCCGCCGCAAGGCCAGGCCGCCGGTCCAGCACGATGGACGCCGATCCGCGGGCACGCATCTCGCACCACCGCCACGACACCGCCCTGGGCTCGTGGACGGTGGCGACGTGCCGGCCGCACCCGCGGCTGCGCGGCCTGGTCGCGTCGATCTGGCACGGCGAGGGCCGCGTCAGCTACCAGCGCGACCGCATCCTGCCGGGCGGCAACACCTTCCTCCTGGTCAACCTGGGACCGCCGCAGTACCTGGTCGAGCCCGGTCCGCCGGAGGCGCGGGTGCCGTTCCGCGACGTCTGGTACTCGGGCGCGCAGCAGCGGCCGCTCGACACCGAGGCGCCGCACGGCAATGCGCTGGTCGGCGTCGCGTTCGAAGGCGCCGGCGGCTGGGGCGTGCTCGGCGTCGAGCAGGGCGAGCTCGCGGATCGCGTGCTGCCGCTGGCCGACCTGCTGGGCGACGGCGTGCTCGCGTTGCGCCAGCGCCTGCTAGAGACTTCCGCCACCGAGGCTCGAATCGGGCTGGTCGAGGACTGGCTGCTGGCGCGGCTCGCGCCGCGGCGGGGCGTGCATCCCGCCGTGCAGTGGGCGCTGGCACGCATCGCGGCCACCCGCGGCCAGGTGTCGGTGGCGACGCTCGCCAGGGACAGCGGCTACACGCGCAAGCACCTGGCTGAACTGTTCGCGCGCCAGACCGGGCTGTCGCCCAAGCTGGTGGCGCGGGTGCAGCGCTTCCGCGCCGCGCTGGCGCTGCTGGGCGAATCCGCCGTGGTGCCATGGGCCGACCTGGCCGCGCAATGCGGCTACTTCGACCAGTCGCACCTGGTGCGCGACTTCCGCGCCTTCTCCGGTTGCGCCCCCGGCGATTTCGCCCGCCACGCGCGGCCGGACGCCGGCAGCATCGTGGTCAGGTGACATTCTTCCAATCGTTGCCGGGGCCGGGCCGGGAACAATGCGCGCCACGTGGCCCCGGCATCATCCCGGCGCCGGCCCGGGCCGGATCGGGGCGCCGCGCGGCACGTCCACCTTCAACCGGGAGGAAACGCAAATGCCGGAGTTCAACATCTGGGCCGTCATCACCGCCGCGCTCGCCAGTTTCGTGCTCGGCGGCCTGTGGTACTCGAAGGCGCTGTTCGGCAAGGCCTGGCAGCGCGAGGCGGGCCTTTCCGACGAGCAACTCGCGCAGGGCAACATGGCCCTGATCTTCGGCACCTCGCTGGTGCTGAGCCTGGTCGCCGCCTTCGTGTTCGCCATGTTCCTGGGCCCGCGGCCGCCGCTGCCGCTGGGACTCGGCGCCGGCTTCTCGGCCGGCCTGTGCTGGGTCGGCGCCAGCTTCGGCATCAACTACCTGTTCGAGCGCCGCAGCCTCAAGCTGTTCCTGATCAATGCCGGCTACCACACGCTGCAATTCACCCTGATCGGCCTGATCCTGGCCCTGTGGCCGGTGCCGGTGCCGGCATGAAGGTCCAACGCAAGGCCGACCACGCGGTCGGCGACGACAGCGCGCGGGCCGCCACGGGCAAGTCGCTCGAGGAGTGGTTCAAGGCCATCGACGCCAGGGGCGGTACCAGGCTGGGGCGTCGCGCGACCGGCAACTGGATGGTCGCCGAACTCAAGGTCGATCCGTGGTGGGCGACCACCATCAACCACGAGTACGAGATCGCGCGCGGCGTGCTCGAGAAGGACGGCAAGCCCAAGGGCTACACCATCTGCGCGACCAAGAGCCTCACGGTAGCCCCGAAGGCCGCCTATGCGGCCTTCGCCAGCGCCAAGGCGCTCGATGCGTGGTTCGGCGCCAGCCACGTGCTGGAACTCGAGGAAGGCGGGCGGCTCGCCAACGCCGACGGCAATCGCGCCACGGTGAAGAAGGTGACGCCGGACAAGGTGATCCGCCTGACGTGGGAGGACGAAGGCCTGACCATGCCCACGCCGGTGGAGATCAAGTTCCAGCCAGCCGGAGCCAAGACCACCGTGATGGTCACCATCGACCGCCTGCAGAACCGGGCCGAGGCCGATGGCTATCGCAAGGCCTGGGGCGAGGCGCTGGAGCGCCTCAAGGCGCGCCTGGGATAGTGCGGCTTCCGCGTCGGGCCCGGCCGGAGCGGCTCCAGGCGCGGCCGCCGGGCCGGCGGCGATCGCGGCCGGACCCGGGCGATCCAGGTCGATGCGCCCGCGCCCGGCGGGTTCGATCGCCGACGCGAGCCGGGTTCGTCGGCGCAGGTTGCCGAAATTGACCGGCCGCAGGAGCAGGCACAGAATAGATCACTCGGTCCATTCCGGATCGTTGCTGCGC
>CAZTNB010000099.1:4840-11184 GCA_964614825.1 uncultured Gammaproteobacteria bacterium | reverse complement strand
TAGGCCCCGTCGAAGGGGCGGAACGCGGCGCCCGGCGCCTGGCCCGCGTCGAAGGCCACGCCATCGACCACCAGGCTGTGGCTGATGCGGCCGGTGCCGGCCAGCGGCATGCCGGTGACGAAGCCCGCCTCGCGCACGCCCGGCGTCGCGCGCAGCCGGTCCACGATCGCCGTGATCGCGCGCGTCTGCGGCTCGCGTTGGCCGTAGCCTGCCTCCGGCAGGACCAGCTCCGCGGTCGCCACCTGCCGCGGCTCGAAGCCCAGCGGCGCGTCGACCAGCGCGGCGAAGCTGCGCAGCAACAGGGCCGACAGCGCGATCAGCAGCGCGGCGCTGGCGACTTCGAACACCACGAACGCGTCGAGGCTGCGCTGGCGCGAGGCCGAGCCCAGGCTGCGCCCGCCGCGCAACCCGCCCGCCAGCGCCTCGGCGCCCAGGTGCAGCGCCGGCGCCAGGCTGAAGCCCAGCGCGCAGGCCAGGGTCGCGCCGAGCGCGGTCGCCAGCGCGCGCGAGTCGATGCTCGCCTGCGCAAGCCGCGGCACGTCCCCGGGCACCAGCGCCTTGAAGGCGTCGAGCCCCAGCACCGCCAGCAGCACGCCCACTGCCCCGCCGGCCACGCCCAGCAGCAGGCCCTCGCCCAGCAACTGCGCGGTGATGCGCGGCCGGCCGGCCCCGAGCGCGTGGCGCACCGCGATTTCGCGCACGCGGCCGCTGCCGCGCACCAGCAGCAGCGCGGCGACGTTGACGCCGGCCAGCAGCAGCACCAGCGCCGCCGCGCCCAGCACCAGCCACAGCCCGCCGCGCACGCCGGCGCTCAGGCGCTGCGCCAGCGGCGTGAGATCGAGGATCTTGTCGCTGCCCCTGGGATTGGCGGCGGCGCGCGCCGCGGTCACGGCGCGCAGCTCTTCGCGCGCCGACGCCAGCGAGGCGCCCGCCGCAAGGTGGCCGATCGCCTCGAAGTTGTTCGAGCCCGGCGAAGTCGGGGCCCATGGCGCGAACGGCGGCACCGGCACCCAGGCCTCGATCCGCGCGTCCAGCACGTCGGCGGCATCCGGGGCGACGCCGACCACGCGCGCGCTGACCCCGCTCAGCCGCAGCATGCGCCCGAGCACGGCCGGGTCGGCGGCGAAGGCCGAGCGCCACAGGCGCTCGCCCAGCACGATCACCGGCTCGGCGCCCGGCACGTCGTCGGCGGCGCCGAGCAGGCGTCCCGCGAGCGGTTGCACGCCCAGCGCCGCGAACCAGTGCGACTCGGTGAGCCCGGCGTTGACGTGCAGCGGTGCATCGGCGCGCGCCAGGTCCAGTGCCCAGTCGGTGGCGATCAGCGACACGGCGTCGAGCTGGCGCAGCTCGCGCCGCAAGGCGACCGCGTCGGGCAGGCTGATGTCGGCGTCCTCGCCGCCGACCCGGTGCAGGGCGACGAGCCCCTCGGCCCGCGGCACGTCCAGCGGCCGCAGCACCACCGCGTCGACCAGGCTGAACACCACGGTGACCGCGCCGACCCCCAGGGCGAGCGACAGGATCGCGGCGAGCGCGAAGCCCGGCCGGCGCAAGGCATGGCGCAGCGCGAGCCGCAGGTCGACGATCAGGTTGCGCATGGGCGGGTCGGCGCGCGGTCCGGGGTCACTGGTCGCGCAGCGCGGTCATCGGCGCCACCGCGAGCGCGCGCCGCGTGGGCAGCAGCGCCGCCAGCATCGCCACCAGCGCGAGCAGCACCGGCACGCTGGCGAAGGTCAGCGGGTCGAAGGCGCTGACGTCGTAGAGCACCGTCGCCAGCACCTGCGCGAACGCCACCGCGAGGCCCAGGCCGACCAGCAGTCCGAGCGCCAGCTGCTTGGCGCCCTGGCGCATCACCATGCGCACGATGCCGCGGTTGTCGGCGCCCAGCGCGCGGCGCACGCCGATCTCGCGCGTGCGCTGGCTCACCGCGTAGGCCAGCACCGCGTACAGGCCGGCGGCGGCGAGCAACAGGGCGAACACGCCGAAGATGCCGAACAGGGACACCATCAGGCGGTGGTCGAAGGCGGCGATCTCGTACCACTCGTCCAGGCTGCGCAGGAAGTAGACCGGCTGGTCGGCGTCGATCGCCTGCACCGCCTCGCGCACCGCGGCGTCGAGCGCGTGCGGGCTGCCGGCGGTGCGAACCGCGAAGCTGAGGAAGCGCTGCGGTTGCTGCGCGAACGGCAGGTACAGCGGGGTCAGGCCCTCGTTGATGTCGTCGCCGTCCTGCACCACGTGCGGCACCACGCCGATGACCGTGCGCCAGGGCTCGCCGTCGTCGCCGCGGCCCAGGCGCAGGCGCTTGCCCAACGGGTCGGCGCCGGGCCAGTGGCGCGCGGCCAGGCGCTCGCTGATCACCACCACCGGCGGCGCATCGGCGTCGTCTTCGGCGCCGTAGAAGCGGCCGCGCAGCAACGGGATGCGCAGCGCCTCGAAGTAGTTGGGCGCGGTGGACGCGACCTGGGCGATCGCGAGCTCGCGGTCGTCGGACAGCATCTCGCCCTCGATCCCGAGGTAGTCGGCACCGATGAAGGTCAGCGGAAGGCTGGTCGAGATCGTGGCCGACTCGACGCCGGGGATGCGCGCCAGCCGCTGCTGCAGCTCGTCGCTGAAACGGACCACCGCGGCATCGTCCGGGTACTGCTCCTGGAACAGGGCGATGCGGCCGGAGAGCACGTTGCGGATGTCCGCGCCCAGCGTCAGGTTCTCGATCGCCATCGCGCTGCGCAGGGTCAGGCCGGCGCAGATCAGCAGCACCACGCAGAGCGCGATCTCGCCCGCGGCCAGGGTGTGGCCCAGGCGCCCGAGTCCGCCGGCGGTGCCATGCCCGCCCTCGCGCATGACCGCCGCGGCCGAGGACCGCGTGATGCGCCAACCCGGCAGCAGGCCGGCCAGCAGCGCCGAGACCAGCGCCGCCGCCAGGGCGAAGGCGAGCGAGAGCCCGCTGATCCGTACCTCCGTGGTCCAGCGCGGCGGCGGATCCTCGGAGGCGCGGATCGCCGCCATCACGATCTCGGCGCCCCAGTGGGCGAGCACCAGGCCGATCGCGCCGGCGGCCAGCGAGATCAGCGCGATCTCGAGCAGTACCTGCCCGACCAGCCGCGCGCGCGACGCGCCCAGCGCGCCGCGGATGGCGGTCTCGCGCGCGCGCGCCGCGGCGCGCGCCAGCAGCAGGTTGGCGACATTCGCGCAGGCGATGCACAGCACCAGCAGCACCGAGGCGAACATGGTGTACAGCACGCGGCGCGTCTGCGGCGAGGTCAGCCGGTCGCCGAGGGCCTCGACGTGCGCGTCGACGCCCAGCGGGCGCTCCGGCGCCGCCTGCGCCAGCCGCGCGGTGATCGCGCCGACCTCGGCCTGCGCCTGCGCCAGCGTGGTGCCTTCGCGCAGCAAGGCCAGGGTCTCCATGGCGATCGCGTCCGGGCCCGCGGCCGGATCCAGGTTGACCGGGACGAACACGTCCTCGATGCGCGGGAACACGAAGTCGGGCGGCATCACGCCGACCACTTCCGCGACGCGGCCATTGACCCGGATGCGCTGGCCGACGATGCCGCGATCGCTGTTGTAGCGGTTGCGCCAGATCGTGTGGCCCAGCACCACGACCGGCGCCGCACCCGGCTGGTCGTCGCCGGCGCGCAGCGCGCGGCCCAGCAGCGGGCGCGCGCCCAGCGCCTCGAACAGGTTGGCGGTGGCGAAGGTGCCCGAGTACCGCTCCGGTCGCTCGCCGTCGCTGAGGTTGACGGTGCCCTCGTACCAGCCCGCCACCTGCTCGAAGCTGGTCTGCGCCTCGCGCAGCGCGAGGAACTCCCGGTTCGGGAACTCGATGCGGTCGTCCGCGCTGCGCGGGTTGGTCATGTAGACGTAGGCGAGGCGCTCGGCATTGGCGAACGGCAGCGGCCGCAGCACGAAGGACTCGATCGCGCCGAACATGAACATCACCAGGCCGAGGCCGGCGCCCAGCATCAGCACCGTGGTCAGGGTGAAGCCGGGACTGCGGGCCAGGCCGCGCCAGGCGGCGCGCAAT
The DNA here is from genome assembly GCA_964614825.1 of uncultured Gammaproteobacteria bacterium. GTDB lineage: Bacteria > Pseudomonadota > Gammaproteobacteria > Xanthomonadales > Ahniellaceae > JAGOEZ01. The sequence goes on along the minus strand of CAZTNB010000099.1, from coordinate 7,163 downwards.
TCATGCCAGAAGGTGCTCATCGCAGGGTCACTCCGGTGGGCAACGCAGGGACGGGTCGGGTTCACTCATGCCGCAACGCCGCCAGGGGCTCGATCCGCAGGGCCCGGCGCGCCGGAATCCAGGTCGCCAGCGCGGCCACCGCCGCCAGCGCCAGCACCACGACGAGGGTGCTGGCCGGCGTGACCTGGACCACGTGCGAGATCGGCGCGGCCAGCATCTGCGCGAAGGGCACGCCGAGCAGCACGCCCAGCGCGAGCCCGACGCCGATCTGCCACGCGCTGCGTCCGGCTACCGTCGACAGCACGCGGCGGTCGGGCGCGCCCAGCGCCCGCCGCACGCCGATCTCGCGCGTGCGCTGGCCGACCGAGAAGGCGATCACGCCGTAGAGCCCGGCGGCGGCCAGCAGCAGCGCCACCGCGCCGAAGGCGCCGAACACGCGCACCAGCACGCGCTCGCCGAAGGTCGCCTCGCGCAGCACGGTGTCGTAGGTGCGGACCCAGTACACCGGCGTATCGGCGTCGACCGCCGCGGCCAGTGCCGACAGCCGCGCGGCGAAGCCGGCCGGCTCGGCGCGCGTGCGCACCAGCACGCTGAAGAAGCGCGCCGGCCGCTGCGCGAACGGCACCAGCACCGTGGGCTCGCGCGTGTCGTCGATGTCGTCCATCTGGATCGGCCGCACCACGCCGACCACGGTCACCGTGCGCGCGCCGGCGCCGAGCGGGTCGAGCACGAAGCGCCGCCCCAGCGCCTGGCCATCGGGCGCCAGCCGCGCCGCGAACTCGGCATCGACCACCGCCACGGGTGCACTGTCGGCGTCGTCCTCGGGACCGAAGAAGCGGCCCTCGACCAGGGTCGCGCCCATGGCGCGCAGGAAGCCGTCGTCGACCGCGCTGTAGCCGGGGTTCGGCATGCCGCCGGCCGGGGGCGCAACGCCCTCGGCCAGCACGTCGATGTTCTCGCCCACGAGGCCGGGCAACGAACTGCTGGCGGTCGCGTCGGCCACGGCCGGATCCGAGCGCAGCGACAGCAGCAGCGCGTCGACGTAGCGGCGCACGGCGGCGTCGTCGGCGAAGCGCTCCGGGAACAGGCCGACGCGCGCGGTCAGCACCTGGTCGGTGCGCAAGCCGAGGTCGAAGCGGTCGAGGCGCTGGACCGCTTCCACCAGCACCGCGGCCGCGATCAGCAGCGCGCACGAAAGCGCGATCTCGCCCACCACCAGTGCGCGGCTGGCGCGCGCGAACAGCACGCCGCCGCCGCCGCGTTCGGTTTCGCGCACCAGGCCGCCGCCCGCGTCGCCGGCGCGCAGGGCCGGCAGGATCCCGGTCAGCAACGCGGTCAGGGCCGCGGCGCCCATCGCCAGGGCCAGCACCCGGCCGTCGAGGCTGAAGTGCATCCAGTGCGGCGGGCCGTCCTCCAGCGACTGGCGAAACAGCGCTTCGGTGGCGCCGACCATCGCATGCGCGAGCGGCAGCGCCAGCAGCAGCGCCAGCGCCGCGAGCAGGCCGGTCTGCGCCAGCAGTTGCAGGGCCAGGCGGCGCCGGCTCGCGCCGAGCGCCGCGCGGACCGCCAGTTCCTGCTGGCGCGAGATCATCTGGGTCAGCAACAGGTTGGCCACGTTGGCGCAGGCCACCAGCAGCACCAGCAGCACCGCCGCGGCCATCACGGCGAACAAGGACCGGGTCTCGCCGTCGGCGAAGCGCCAGGCCAGCGGCCGCAGGCCGATGCCCAGCGCGCGGCTTGCCATGCGGGTCGGATCGTCGCGCGCGGCGTCGGCGAGCCAGCCGTCGAGCAGGCCCTGCACGGTTTCGGCGGCCACGCCCTCGCCGGCCCGGATCACCACGGCCAGGCTCTGCGGGTCCGGCGTGCCGCGTTCGAGCCGGGCCGGCAGCCACGCCATTTCCTGGCGCGGGAAGCTGAACTCGGGCGGCATCACCCCGACCACGGTCGCGGCGCGCGCGTTGACCCGCACCACGCGCCCGATGATCGCCGGGTCGCCAAGGTAGCGCGAGCGCCACAAGGCGTCGGAGATCACCACCACCGCGGCAGCGCCCGGCTGTTCGTCGGCTGCGCTCAAGCCGCGGCCCAGCGCCGGGGCTACGCCCAGCACCGCGAACAGGTTGGCGGTCGCGTTGGCACCCGAGTAGCGCTCCGGCCGTTCGCCGTCGCTGAAGTTGACCGTGGCCACCGCGTAGCCGGCGATCTCGGCCCGTCCAGCCAGGCGCTCGCGCCAGTCCAGCAACTCGTCCACGTTGGGCGGGTCGAGGTCGTCGGCATCGAGTCGATCGCCGTTGTCCACCAGCCCGGCGTAGTAGAGCCGCTCCGG
>CAZTNB010000099.1:0-4740 GCA_964614825.1 uncultured Gammaproteobacteria bacterium | reverse complement strand
AGCACCAGCACGAACAGCAGGCCGTCGTAGGCGGCCGCCGCGTCGGAACGCGCCGCCAATCCGCGTGCCAGCGGGGCGCCGGCCAGGGCGCCGACCGCCAGTCCGACCGCAAGGGCGACCATGCCGTGGCGCGCCACCGCCAACACCACCGCGCTTGCGCTGGCGCCGACCGCGCGGCGCAGGCCGATCTCCCGCGTGCGCCGGGTCACCGCCAACGCCAGCGTGGCATAGAGGCCGCAGCCTGCCAGCGCCAGCCCCAGCAGGGCCAGCGCAGCCAGGATCTGCGTGATCATGATCACGTCGCCCGCCCCGACCAGCAACGCGCGTGCGTGCGTGTTGACCGAATACACCGGCACCTCGGGCTCGACCGCCGCGACCAGCCGGGGCAAGCGCGCGGCAAGCGGCGCGGGATCGGCGCCGGTACGGATCGAAAGGGCGAAATGGCGCTGCTGTGCCGGCGTGAAGGGCACGAACACGTCGGGCGCCGGCGTCACGTCGGGGGAAAGCGGATGCGCCGCAGCGGTGACGCCCACCACCGTCAGCCAGGGCGAGTCGCCGCGCGCCGGATCGATCCGCAGGCGCCGGCCCAAGGGCTCGGCGCCGCCGAACAGCTGCGCGGCGAAATCGCCGTCGATGAGCGCCACCGGGCGCTGCTCGCGCAGGTCGTCGGCGCCGAAGCCGCGGCCGGAAACCAGGTGGATGCCGGCCGTTTCGAGGTAGTGCTCGTCGATCCCGCTGCGATAGGCGCGCCGCGTGGCGCCTTCGCCCCAGTCGATGCCCTCGATGCGCACCGCCACGCCGCCCCCGTCGGTGCCGGGCGCCCGGGTGCCCAGCGACACCGACTCGACGCCGGGCTCGGCGCGAATGCGGTCGGCGATGGCCGAGGCACGCCGCCGGGCCTCTTCGGGTGCCAGGCCCGCCGGCAAGGCCACCTGGGCTCCCAGCAGGCGCTCCGGGTCGGTCGCCATGCCGGTCGGCAGCGCCAGGCTCGCGAGCAGCGCCCGCAGGCAGACCGCCGCGCACAGCATCAAGGCGCAGGCCAGCGCCACCTGCGCGCCGGTGAACAGGCTGGACCAGCGCGCACGCACGCTGCCCTGCCCCACGACGCCGCCCGCGCGCGGGCGTGGCGACCGTACCAGCCACGCGACCCGCCACAGCGCCCCGATCGCCACCAGCAGCGTCACCGCGGCTGCCACCACGGCGGCCCAGCCGAACACGTTGCCGGACAGGCCGAGGCCCATCCAGGGCGGCAACGGGTCGCCGTCGCTGGCCAGGCGACGTTCGAGCCAGATGGCGGCGAAGCGCGCGCCCGCCAGGGCGAGCACCGTCGCCGCCGTGCAGACCAGCGCGGCGTCGAGCAGCAGCGCCAGGGCCAGTCGCGCGAATGAACCGCCGAGGGCCGCCCGGGTGCTGAGTTCACCGTGGCGCTGGGCGACCTGCGCGAGCAGCAGGTAGGCCGCGTTGCTCACCGCCAGCAACAGCACCATCGCCGCGCAACTCACCATCAGCCAGACGAAGTAGCGCGTATTGGGATTGACCAACCATTCCAGCAGCGGCGTGGCTGCCGGCGCCAGGGTCGCCATCGCGTTGCCGCCCTTGCGGGCGGCGAGGTGGGCGAACCAGCGCTGCATCTCGCCGCGCAGGTCGGCCAGGCCGGCGTCGGCGCGCAGGCGGCCCGCCAGCATGAAGGTCTCGGTGGCGAGGCCCGGATCGTCCAGGCGCGCGGGAATCCACAACTGCGCGACGTAGGGGAACGACATCGCCGCCGGCATCACGCCGATGATGGTGGCCGGGCGTCCATCGACGTGCACGGCGCGGCCGACGATCGCCGGATCGGCGCCGAAACGGTCGCGCCACAGCGAGTCGCTGACCAGCGCGACCAGCGGCGCGGCCACGCTGTCGTCGCCCGCGACGAACGATCGCCCCAGCACCGGTGCCACGCCGAGCAGGTCGAACAGCTGGTGGCCGACCAGCGCGCCGTCGACCCGCGAGGGCTCGGCGCGGTCGCGCAACACCAGCGTCGCCTCGGTGTAGGCGGCCACCCGGTCCAGCGCGGGCAATTGCGCCTGCAGGGCGCGCGCTTCGTCGCGCGGGATCCAGACCCGCGCGCGCGAATCATCGCTGCGCGTGTAGTTGAGGTTGACGATGCGCTCGGGCTGCGCGTAGGGCGGACGCGCGCGCACGATTCCATCGAGCATCAGCAGGGTGAACAGGAACGCCGCCATGCCGCCACCCAGCACCAGGACGGTCAGCAGCGTGTGGCCGGGCCGGCGACAGAGCCGGCGCAGCGACTGCGCGAACTCCCAGGGCAGCGCGCTGGACATGGCCCTTCCTCCTCGCGGCGCCATTGCGCGCGCTCAGTCGTGGCGCAGCGCGACGATGGGATCGGTGCCGGCCGCGCGCCGCGCGGGCAGCCAGCAGGCGAAGAAGGCGACGATGGCCAGCAGCGCCACCACCAGCGCCAGGGTGACGGGATCGCTGGCGCCGACGCCATAGAGCTGGGCCGACAGCGCGCGCCCGCCGGCCAGTGCCGCGACCACGCCTATGCCCAGGCCGAGCGCCACCAGGCGCCCGCCCTGCCGCAGCACCATCGAGACGATGTCGCCGCGCTGCGCGCCGATCGCCATGCGCACGCCCAGCTCGCCGGTGCGCTGGGCGACCGCGAAGGCGAGCACGCCGTAGATGCCGATCGCCGCCAGGACCAGGGCCACGGCGGAGAACAGCGCCAGCAGCACCATCGGCGCGCGCCGGCCCTCGAGCGAGATCGCGATGCGCTCGTCCAGCGTGCGGATGTCGTAGACCGGTTGCTCGGGATCGGCGCGCAGCACCGCGTCGCGCACCGGCTGCACCAGGCCGCCGGTGGGCAGGGCGCTGCGCACCACGAAGAAGCCGTTGGGCACGTTGTACTGGCGGAAGCTGAAGTAGTAGCTCTCCTTCGTCACCTCGTCGGCCAGGTTGATGTTCTTGATCGTGCCGACCACGCCGATGATGGTCCAGAACTCCGAGGTGTCGTCACCCTGGTCGCGCTCGATGCGCTTGCCGATCGCGTCGCCCTTGGGGAAGTACTTGCGGGCCAGCACTTCGTCGATCACCAGCACCTTGGGGCTGTCGCGCGTGTCGGTGGCGCTGAACACCCGGCCCTGCAGCAGCGGGATGCCCATCGCCTTGAAGAAATCCTCGTCCACGACCCGGGCGTAGCCGTGCGGCGAGGGTTCGCCCGGGGCCTGCTCGAGGCCTTCGATGTCATAGGACGAGGTCCAGTTCGACTGCCCGAACGGCAGGTTGCTCACGTAGGCCGCCTGGCTGACGCCGGGCACGGCGCGAAGCTCGGCCAGCGCGCGCTCGAACAGGCGCGCCTGGTCCGGCCCTTCCGGATACTTGGTGCGCGGCAGGTCCAGCCGCACCGTCAGCAGCCCGTCGCGCTGGAATCCGGGATCCTCGTCGGCCACCTGCTGGAAGCTGCGGATCAGCAGGCCGGCGCCGACCAGCAGGGTCACGGCGAGGGCCATCTGCACCACGACCAGCACGTTGCGCGTGGCCCGCGCGCCGCGGCCACCGGTGTTGCCGCGGCCGCCGTCCTTGAGCACCTCGTAGGGCTTGCCGCCGAGCTGGGCCAGCGCCGGGAACAGGCCGAAGGCGATGCCGGTCAGCAGCGCGACCGCCAGCGTGAACGCGAGCACCTGGCCGTCGATCCCGACCTGGTCGGCCAGGCGGCTGCGATTGAGGCCCAGCAGTTGCAGCAGGTCCAGGCTCAGGTAGGCCAGGACCACGCCGCAGATCCCGCCCAGCAGCGCCAGCAGCAGCGACTCGACCAGCAACTGCCGCGCGATGCGGCCACGCCCGGCACCCAGCGCGGTGCGCACCGACAGTTCCTTCTGCCGCCCGCTGACGCGGGTGAGCATCAGGTTGGCGACGTTGGCGCACGCGATCAGCAGCACGAAGCCGACCACGGCCTGCAGCATCCACAGCACCGGGCGCAGTTCGCCGACCCACTGCTCGCGCAGGGATTGCGCACGGCCGACGAAGCCGCCCTGGCGGATGAACTCGGCGAACTCGAGGCCGCGCGCGCTGACACCGGCGATGCGGTCGGCGTTGCGCATCACGATCGCGTCCATCTGCGCATTGAGCTGCTCGACGGTGGCGCCGGGCTTGAGGCGCCCGATCGATTCCGAGTACTCGTTGCCGCGCTCCTCGTCCTGCTTCTGTTCCGGCCGGAAGGCGAAGGGCACCCAGAGCTGGGTGCTGCGGTTGGGGAAGGCGAAGCTGTCGGGCATCACCCCGATGACCCGGAAGGCGGTGCCGTTCAAGCGGATCTCGCGACCGAGGATGTCCGGATCGCCGGCGAACTGCGCCTGCCAGGTGGCGTGGCTGAGCACCGCGACCTGGTCCGCGCCGGGAACGGCCTCGGCATCGGTGAAGGCCCGGCCCAGCGCCGGTTGCGCACGCAGCGTCGTGAACAGCGAAGGCGTGGCGCGCAGGCCGACCAGCCGCTCCGGGCGCCCATCGAGCGCCAGGTTGTAGCTCTGGCCGGTGTAGAGCGCGAGATCCTCGAGCGCCGCGGCCTGCTCCTTGCGGTCCAGGTAGTCGGGAATCGAGGACCCGGCGTACTCGAGGCCGCTCTTGGGATAGGCGTTGTAGACCTGCACCAGCCGCTCGCCGTCGTCGTAGGGCAAGGGCTTGAGCAACAGGCCGTTGACCACGCTGAAGATCGCGGTGTTGGCGCCGATGCCCAGCGCCAGC
>CAZTNB010000098.1:9050-11217 GCA_964614825.1 uncultured Gammaproteobacteria bacterium | reverse complement strand
GGTGCACGTGCCCGAGACGATCACGGTCGCCGACCTCGCCCACAAGATGTCGGTGAAGGCGGCCGAGGTCATCAAGGCGCTGATGAAGCTCGGCCAGATGGTCACGATCAACCAGGTGCTCGACCAGGACACCGCGATGATCCTCGTCGAGGAGATGGGCCACAAGGCGCTGGCCGCCAAGCTCGACGACCCCGAGGCATTCCTGGTCGAGGACGTCGAGCACGGCGAGGCCGCCCAGCAGCCGCGCCCGCCGGTGGTCACCGTGATGGGCCACGTCGACCACGGCAAGACGTCGCTGCTCGACTACATCCGGCGCGCGAAGGTCGCCGCGGGCGAGGCCGGCGGCATCACCCAGCACATCGGCGCCTACCACGTCGAGACGCCGCGCGGCGTGATCACCTTCCTCGACACGCCGGGCCACGCCGCGTTCACGGCGATGCGCGCGCGCGGCGCCCGCCTCACCGACATCGTGGTGCTGGTGGTGGCGGCCGACGACGGCGTCATGCCGCAGACCGTCGAGGCGGTGCAGCACGCCAAGGCGGCCCACGTGCCGCTGATCGTGGCGGTGAACAAGATCGACAAGCCCGAGGCGCAGCCCGAGCGGGTCAAGCAGGAGCTGATCCAGCACGAGGTGGTGGCCGAGGACTTCGGCGGCGACACCATCTTCGTGCCGGTGTCGGCCAGGACCGGCGAGGGCGTCGACGCGCTGCTCGACGCGGTGCTGGTGCAGGCCGAGGTGATGGAACTCAAGGCCGTGGCCGAGGGCCGCGCCAGCGGCACCGTGATCGAGTCCAGCCTGGACAAGGGCCGCGGCCCGGTCGCCACCGTGCTGGTGCAGCAGGGCCGCCTGGCCAAGGGCGACTTCCTGGTCTGCGGCGTGGAGTACGGCCGCGTGCGCGCCATGTTCAACGAGAACGGCGAGCAGGTGAACGACGCCGGCCCGTCGATGCCGGTGCAGGTGCTGGGCCTGTCGGGCGTGCCCGACGCCGGCGACGACTTCGTGGTGGTGGCGGACGACCGCCTGGCCAAGGACGTGGCGCAGCAGCGCGCGCAGAAGCGCCGCGAGACGCGCCTGGTCAAGCAGCCGACCTCGAAGATGGAAGACATCATGGCGCAGATGGGCAAGGAGGGCGACGGCCAGCGCGTGCTCAACCTGGTGGTGAAGACCGACGTGCAGGGCTCGGCCGAGGCGCTGCGCGATGCGCTGACCAAGATCTCCACCGACGCGATCAAGGTCAACGTGATCGCCTACGGCGTGGGCGGCATCACCGAGTCCGACGCGACCCTGGCCAGCGCCTCCAAGGCCCTGGTGATCGGCTTCAACGTGCGCGCCGACGCCACCGCGCGCAAGATCGTCGACGCCGCCGGCCTGGACCTGCGCTACTTCTCGATCATCTACGACGTCATCGACCAGGTGAAGCAGGTCGCCACCGGCATGCTCGGCAACGAGGTGCGCGAGGAGATCATCGGCGTGGCCCAGGTTCGCGACGTGTTCCGCTCGTCGAAGTTCGGCCAGATCGCCGGCTGCATGGTCATCGAGGGCACGGTCAAGCGCAACAAGCCGATCCGCGTGCTGCGCGAGAACGTGGTCATCTTCCAGGGCGAGCTGGAATCGCTGCGCCGCTTCAAGGAGCCGGTGGAAGAGGTGCGCAACGGCATGGAGTGCGGCATCGGCGTCAAGCAGTACAACGACGTCCGCGCCGGCGACCAGATCGAGTGCTTCGAGCGCATCGAAGTGGCGCGCACGCTGTAACCGCGCGCGGCGGCGCCCGCGCCGTCGCGATCGCTGCACCGGACGGGCGCGGCGCCACGCCGCGCCCGTCCCGCCGAATCCAGGAGCCGGCCATGGCCCATCGCGAATACACCCGGTCCGACCGCATCTCCGCGCTGCTGCGCCGCGAGGTGGCGACCCTGGTGCACGAGGCCGTGCGCGAGCACGCGCTGCCCTCGGTGTCGGTGTCCGACGTGGAGGTCACCCGCGACCTCGCCCACGCCACCGTCTACGTCACCGCGCTGATCGGCGAGCAGGGCCCGGCCGCGGTCAAGCTGCTCAACGGCTCGGCCAAGGAATTCCGCCACGAACTGGCGCACCGGGTGAAGATGCGCACGGTGCCGGCGCTGCACTTCCGCTACGACGATTCGGTCGACAAGGGCGAGCGCATCGACC
>CAZTNB010000098.1:0-8950 GCA_964614825.1 uncultured Gammaproteobacteria bacterium | reverse complement strand
CCCGATCCGAGGTGACCCATGCCCGCCGTCCACGGCATCTACCTGCTCGACAAGCCGCCGGGCCTGTCGTCCAACCAGGCCCTGCAGCGGGCCAAGCGCCTGCTGGGCGCCGACAAGGCCGGCCACACCGGCAGCCTCGATCCGCTCGCCACCGGCATGCTGCCGCTGGTGTTCGGCGAGGCGACCAAGGTGGCCGGGCACCTGCTCGGTTCGCGCAAGGCCTATGCCGCCGAGGTGGCGCTGGGCGCCACCACCAGCACCGACGACGCCGAGGGCGAGGTGCTGGCCACCGCCCCGGTGCCGGAACTGGACGACGCGGCGCTGGCGGCAGCGCTGGCGTCCTTCGTCGGCACCATCCGGCAACGGCCGCCGGCGTACTCGGCGCTCAAGCGCGCCGGCCAGCCCCTCTACAAGCTGGCGCGCAAGGGCCTCGCCGTGGAGATCCCCGAACGCGACGTGCGCATCGATGCGATCACCGTGCAGGGGCGCACGCCGACCCACCTGCGCCTGGAAGTCACCTGCGGCTCCGGCACCTACATCCGCAGCCTGGCCCGCGACCTGGGCGCCGTCCTCGGCTGCGGGGCGCACCTCTCGGCCCTGCGCCGGCTGTGGGTGGAGCCGTTCGAGCACGCCCCGATGCGGGGCCTCGAGGCGCTCGAGGCCGCCGTGCGTGACGGACGTTCACAGGAGCTGCTGCTGCCGCCCGAGGCCGGCCTGCCCGACCTGCCGCGGCTGGACGCCGATCCGGCCGAGGCCGAACGCATCCGCCACGGGCACGGCTTGGCGCGGCCCGGGCTGGACTGGACCGGCCCGTGCCGCATCCACGGCCCCGCGGGCGGCCTGCTGGCGCTGGCAGAGCGCGACGCGACGGGCACGGTGCGCCTGTCACGGGTCCTCAACGCCTGAGTTGCGCGGGTCGCGGCCGGGGGCGCGGCCGCGCCGGCGGGGCCGCTACAAGCGCTTGTCCCACAAAGGTTTGCCCGGCTACAATGGGCGGCTACCAACAGTTGCCCAAACTCCCAGCGACGGGGCTACCGGGGCCGGTGCGAAGCAGGCACCGCCGGGCCTCGTCATCATTTTGCAGGACAGGAAATCATGTCGCTCAACGCCGAACAGACCGCGAAAGTCATCAACGAGCACAAGCGCAAGGAAAACGACACCGGCTCGCCGGAAGTCCAGGTCGCGCTGCTCTCCGCGCGCATCGACCACCTGACCCAGCACTTCAGCGCCCACGCGAAGGACCATCACTCGCGCCGCGGCCTGCTCAAGCTGGTGAACCAGCGCCGTCGCCTGCTGAACTATCTCAAGACCAAGGATGCGGAGCGCTACAAGGCGCTGATCGCACGACTTGGCATCCGCCGCTAAGCGGCCCGGCAGACGGCGAGGACGAATCAGTGGCGAAAGTCAGCAAGACATTCAAGTACGGCCAGCACGACGTGGTGCTGGAAACGGGTGAGATCGCCCGCCAGGCCGGTGGCGCCGTCATGGTGCACATGGCCGGCACGGTGGTGCTGGTCTCGGTGGTCGGCGCGAAGAGCATGCGCGAAGGCATCGACTTCTTCCCGCTCACCTGCGACTACCAGGAGAAGTTCTACGCCGGCGGCCGCATCCCCGGCGGCTTCTTCAAGCGCGAGGGCCGCCCGACCGAGAAGGAGACGCTGGTCTCCCGCCTGATCGACCGCCCGATCCGCCCGCTGTTCCCGGAGGATTTCCGCCACGAGGTGCAGGTCATCGCGACCGTGCTCTCGATGAACCCGGAAGTCGACGGCGACATCCCGGCGCTGCTCGGCGCCTCGGCCGCGCTCAAGCTGTCGGGCATCCCGTTCAAGGGCCCGATCGGCGCCGCCAAGGTCGGCTACGCCAACGGCAAGTACCTGCTCAACCCGACCGCCAGCGAGATCAAGACCTCGCAGCTGGAGCTGGTCGTCGCCGGCACCGCCAACGCGGTGCTGATGGTGGAGTCGGAGGCCAAGGTGCTGTCCGAGGACGTCATGCTCGGCGCGGTGATGTTCGGCCACAAGCAGATGCAGACCGCGATCGACGCGATCAACGCCTTCGCCGCCGAAGCCGGCATCAAGAAGTACGAGTGGGTCGCGCCGGCCAAGGACGATTCGATCGCCGCGGCCATCAAGGCCGCGGTCGGCACCCGCCTCGCCGCCGCCTACAAGGTGGTGGACAAGGCGCAGCGCCGCGAGACCATCTCGGCGCTGAAGAAGGAAGTGCTCGAGGCGCTCAAGCCGCAGATCGAGGCCAAGGGCTGGGTCGCGGGCGACGTGTCGAAGGAATTCGGCGAGCTCGAGTACCAGACCATGCGCCAGGCGGTGCTCGACACCAAGGTGCGCATCGACGGCCGCGACCTGTCCACGGTGCGCCCGATCACGGTGCGCGTGGGCGTGCTGCCGCGCACCCACGGCTCGGCCCTGTTCACCCGCGGCGAGACCCAGGCGCTGGTCACCACCACGCTGGGCACCGGCCGCGACGCGCAGATCATCGACGCGGTCGAGGGCGAGACCAAGGACGCGTTCCTGTTCCACTACAACTTCCCGCCGTTCTCGGTGGGCGAGGTCGGCCGCATGGCCGGCCCCAAGCGCCGCGAGATCGGCCACGGCCGGCTGGCCAAGCGCGGCGTGCTGGCCGTGATGCCGGGCATGGAGAAGTTCCCGTACGTGATCCGCTGCGTGTCGGAGATCACCGAGTCGAACGGCTCCTCGTCGATGGCCTCGGTGTGCGGTTCCTCGCTGGCGATGATGGACGCGGGCATCCCGCTCAAGGCGCCGGTCGCGGGCATCGCGATGGGCCTGATCAAGGAAGGCGACAAGTTCGCCGTGCTCACCGACATCCTCGGCGACGAGGACCACCTCGGCGACATGGACTTCAAGGTGGCCGGCACCGCCGAGGGCATCTCGGCGCTGCAGATGGACATCAAGATCGACGGCATCACCGAGGAGATCATGAAGGTGGCGCTGGCGCAGGCCCGCGATGGCCGCCTGCACATCCTCGGCGAGATGGCCAAGGTGATCTCGGCGCCGCGCCCGGAGATGAGCGAGTTCGCCCCGCGCCTGCTCACGATCAAGATCCACCCGGACAAGATCCGCGAGGTCATCGGCAAGGGCGGCACCACCATCCGCTCGATCACCGAGGAGACCGGCTGCACGATCGACATCAACGACGACGGCACCGTGATCATCGCCTCGGTCAACCGCGAGGCGGCCGAAGCCGCCAAGCGCCGCATCGAGATGATCACCGCCGACGTCGAGCCGGGCGCGATCTACGAGGGCAAGGTCGCCAAGCTGATGGACTTCGGCGCCTTCGTCACCATCCTGCCGGGCCGCGACGGCCTGGTGCACGTGTCGCAGATCTCCACCGAGCGCGTCGAGCGGGTCAGCGACAAGCTCAAGGAAGGCGACACCGTGCGCGTGAAGGTGCTCGAAGTCGACAAGCAGGGCCGCATCCGCCTGTCGATGAAGGCGCTGCAGGAAGAGGAAGCCGCCGGCTGATACCGGCGCCTCCCGCCGCAACGCAACGAGAAACGGGCCGCAAGGCCCGTTTCGCGTTTCAGGCTGCCGCGGCCGCGAGCGGGGCCGGTTCAGTCGCGCGTTTCGGGCACCACTTTCCAGAACGGGATGTGGAAGTCGCGCCGCGGCAGCCCGGCCTTCCGGCGCTCGGCGTCCTGCGGCCGCGCAACCACCAGCTCGTGGCGCCCCGGCGCCAGCGCGGCGATCGGCACCATCGCCAGCACGCCGCGGATGCGCTCGGCCGGGCGGTCGAGCAGGTCCCAGGTGACACCGGCCACCGGCTGCCCGTCGATCGACAGCGCGTGGATGGCGGCCACGCAGTCGAGCAGGGCAGCGCGCTGCGCGGCGCTCGCCGCGGGATCGGTCTCCGCGTCCACCTCGGCCCGCGCCGGCGCGGGACATTCGTCGAGAGCCGCCGCGTGCACGCGCGGCCGCAGCGGTATCGTCAGCGGCAGCCAGGCGCCGCCCACCTGCAGCGAGGGGATGTGCGGCAGCACGCCGATCGGGCTGTCGGCGCGGCGCTGGTCGGCGTAGTGGTCGCCGTGGATCGCGCGCGTGCCGGCGTTGATCCGCTCCGGCCAGTAGTCCGGCGCGCCCATGGCGCCGGGCTCGAGGTGCCGGTAGAAGCTCCACAGGGTGGCGCCGAAGGCGGTGAACATCAGCGCCAGCACCATGGCCGTGGTGCGGTAGGTGCCGAAGTTGGTGCTGTACATCGCGTACAGCGTGTTCGCGTTCTGGCTCATGCCGACGCGGTGGTAGGCGGCGAGCACGGCGCGCACGGCGCGCGCCGTCGCGCCCTCCGCGCGCAGGCGCTCGCCGGCCAGGGCGTCGATCGATGCCGCCAGCATCATCGGCAGCAGCGCCAGCAGGGTCAGCGACAGGAAGAAGTCCACCAGCCGGTCGTGCTGCCCGGGCAGCAGGTGCGCCAGCCAGGCCAGCCCGAACAGCAGCACCACGAGCACCGACGGCGCCACGATCGACATGGCCAGCGCCACGCCGATGCCGAACACCAGCGTGGCGCGGTTGTCGGCCCGCTCGATGGACTCGCCGATGTCGCGCGCCTTCTCCGCGGCCAGCGCCCGCGACAGCGGGCCGCCGCGCAGGCGGTCCAGCCGCACGCCCGCCGGGAACACGGAGCGCAGGCCGACCAGCGCGACCCAGTGCGCGCGCAGGCACAGGTGCACCGCGAAGGCCGCGGCGAGGATCAGCACGGCGCTGCGCGCATACAGGTACAGCAGCATCCACAGCGTGCCCAGGGCCGCGTCCAGGGCCGGGAAGGCCTGGTAATAGCGCTGGTCGAGCACGCCGATGAGCTGCACCAGCGCGAACACCGTGGCGCCCGACAGCAGCAGCTCCATCTCCCACGTGGGCGTGGTGCGCGGCGGCATTGCCGTCGGATCGGAGGGCACCGGCTTGGGTTCGGCGGCTGGGGTCATGCCGTGGCCTCGGGCGGGAATTGCGCGGAGTATGCAATGGCGGCGCCAAGGCCGCGTGCATGGGCGGAATCGCCGTGAGCCGGACCGATGGCGGTGCTAGCATCCGGGCACGGAGGAAACCCCATGGCAGACAAGCGCAAGACACCGGAGGCCGGTCCCATCGACTGGCAGCAGATGGCGGGACGCGTGTCCGATGCCTGGTCCGCCGCCGCGCAACAGGCCATGTCCGCGCTGCCGGGCGGCATGGGCGCGCAGTTCAGCCAGTGGGCGGATTCGCTCAAGGGCGCGGGCGGCGGCGCCAGCGGCATCAACCAGACCGCGGAGCGGGTGGTGGCCGGCGCGCAGCAGTTCGTGGCGATGCTGCAGGGCATGCTGGGCCAGCTGGGCCAGGTCGCGCCGGGCCCCGATGCCTGGCGCCAGGCGATGAACTCGGCGCTGGGCGGCTTCGACGCCGGCAGCAACCCGGTGCTGGAGGCGCTGCGGCGCGCCGTGGGCGAGGGCTCGCGCAGCTTCGACAGCCTGCACGCCGAGTTCATGCAGCACGCCAGCCCGCTGCGGCAGGAGATGCAGGCGGCGCTGTCGATGCCGGCCTTCGGATTCTCGCGCGAGTCGACCGAACGGCAGCAGGCGCTGGCGCGCGCGATGGGCGAATACCAGCGCGAACTGGGCGCCTACAACGCCCTGATGCTGGAGGCCAGCCGCATCGGCCTCGCGAACCTGGAATCGAAACTGGCCGAGCGCAGCGAGCCCGGCCGCGCCCTGAAGTCGTTCCGCGAGTTCTACGACCTGTGGATCGACGCGGCCGAGGAGGGCTATTCCGAGATCGCGCTGTCGGAGCGCTTCCAGGACACCTACGGCGCGCTGGTCAACGCGCAGATGAGCCTGCGCCGGCTGATCCAGGACGAAGTGGAGCGCGCGACCGCGGCGCTGGGCATGCCCGGCCGCATCGAGGTCGATGCCGCGCACCGCAAGATCGATGCGCTGCGCCGGCGCATCGCCCGCCTCGAGGAGCAGGCCGGCCTCGGCGAGGCGGCGCCCGCTAGCGCGCACGGCGGGCCGGCGGCCAACGAAGCGGAACCGCCGCGACCGCAGCGCGCGGCCAGCCGGGCGCGCGTGGCCGCGCCGCGCGTGGCCGCGGCCGCCGCCAAGCGGGCCGCGTCGCGCCCGGCCGCGCGCAAGGGCGCGAAACCCAACGTGTTCAAGGCGCAATTGGCGGCCGCGCGCGCGCGCGGCGCCAAGCCGGCCGGCAAGCGGGGAGGGCGATAGTCCATGGGTCCGTTCGAATTCCGTCCCGATGCCGCGGCCTCGGAGGTCCACAAGCTCGGCGCCAAGCTGGGCGCGGCGCTGGGCACCCTGCGCAAGGTCGAGGACGTCACCTACGGCGTCACCGAGCGCGAGGAAGTCTGGCGCGATGGCAAGGTCGCGTTGTACCGCTTCCGCGGCGCGCACAAGCCCACGGCCAAGGTGCCGCTGCTGATCGTCTACGCGCTGGTCAACCGCCCCTACATGGTCGACCTGCAGGAAGACCGCTCGATCGTGCGCAACCTGCTCGCGCAGGGCGAGGACGTGTACCTGATCGACTGGGGCTACCCCGACCGCTCCGACCGCTACGTCACGCTCGACGACTACATCAACGACTGGATCCGCCGCTGCGTGCAGGTGGTGGCCAGGCGCCATCGCGTGCCGAAGGTCAACCTGCTGGGCATCTGCCAGGGCGGCGCGTTCTCGCTGTGCTACACCGCGATCCATCCCCAGACCGTGCAGAACCTGGTCACCATGGTGACCCCGGTGGATTTCCACACGCCGGACAACATGCTCGCGCTGTGGACCCGGGCGATGGACGTGGACCTGCTGGTGGACACGCTGGGCAACATTCCCGGCGACCTGATGAACTGGTGCTACCTCACCCTCAAGCCGTTCCGCCTCAACCTGCAGAAGTACATGGGCCTGCTCGACATCATCGACGACAAGGTCGAGGTGGAGAACTTCCTGCGCATGGAGAAGTGGATCTTCGATTCGCCCGACCAGGCCGGCGAAGCCTTCCGCCAGTTCATCCGCGACTTCTACCAGGACAACAAGCTGGTCAAGGGCGGGCTGGAGATCGGCGGGCGCAAGGTGGACCTCAAGCGCATCACCTGCCCGGTGCTCAACATCTACGCCGAGCAGGACCACCTGGTGCCGCCCTCCGCCTCGCGGCCGATGGGCAAGCTGGTGGGCACCAAGGACTACACCGAGCTGGCGTTCAAGGGCGGGCACATCGGCATCTATGTGTCCGGCCGCTCGCAGCGCGAAGTGCCGCCGGCGATCCACCAGTGGCTGAAGGCGCGCAACTGAGGCACGGGGCCTGCAGGTGATCCGGCATTCCAAGCAGGGGACGCGGCTGGTCGCCACGGCCATCGCGCTGCTTGCCTGGCAGGCGCATGCGGCGCCGGCCGACGCGCCGGCCGCAGGCCCGAGCCTGACCATCGAGGCACCGGTCCGCGAGGCGCAGGCCACGCTGCTCGTGGGCCAGGTGCTGACCCTCATCCTGAAATCGCTGCCGTCCGACGAGTACGGCTGGAGCCTGCGCCGCCCGCCCGGCCGCGCGGTGGAGTGGATCGAAGGCAAGGCCGAGCGCAACCCCGGCAGCGCGCCGCGCACGTACCGCGCCATCGGCGGCGAGTACGTGATGCGGTTCCGCGCCCTTGCGCCCGGCACCGCGGAGGTGGTGCTGGACTACCAGCGCGCCTTCCAGACCCCGTCGCCGCCGATGCGCAGCGTGAAGCTCGCCATCACCGTCACCGCTGCGCCCGATCCAGCGGACTGACGACCCCGCGCCCGCCGCGGTTGAGCACGTGGGTGTAGACCTGCGTCGTGGCGACGTCGGCGTGGCCCAGCAGTTCCTGCACGGTGCGGATGTCGTAGCCATGCTCGATCAGGTGGGTGGCGAAGGAGTGGCGCAGGGTGTGGCAGGTGGCGTGCTTGGCGATGCCGGCCCTGCGCACGGCGGCGCGCATCGCCTTCTGCATCGTGCTTTCGTCGAGGTGGTGACGGCGCATGACCCGCGCGCGCGGATCGAGCGAGCGCCGCGGCGCCGGGAACAGGTACTGCCAGCCGAACTCGCGCGCTGCGCCGGGATACTTGCGCGACAGCGCGTGGGGAAGGAACACGGCGCCGGCGCCGTCCGCGAGGTCGAGGCGGTGCAGGGCGCGCACGCGCGCGACCTGGGCGCGAATGGGCGCGACGACCCGGTCCGGCAGCACCGTCACGCGATCCTTGCCGCCCTTGCCGCTGCGGACGCGCACCTCGCGCCGCGCAAGGTCGACGTCATGGACGCGCAGGCGCAGGCATTCCAGCAACCGCATGCCCGTGCCGTAGAGCAACGCAGCGATGAGCCAGACGGTGCCGTCGAGCTCCCGCAGCACGGCATGGGCCTCGTCCACGGTGAGCACCACCGGCAAGCGCTCCGGGCGCCGTGCGCGCTTGATGTCGTCCATCCACGGCAGCGCCTGCCCCAGGACCTCGCGATAGAGGAACAAGAGCGCCGACAAGGCCTGGTTCTGCGTGGACGCGGCCACGTCCAGCCGCGATGCGAGGTCGGTCAGGAAGCGCTCGACCTCGAGCTTGCCCAGCCCGGCCGGATGCCGGTGCCCGTTCGCAACGACATACCGCCGGATCCACCCGACATAGGCCTCCTCGGTGCGCCGCGACAGGCCCAAGCGCCGGACCCGGTCGCGCACCGCCTCGAACAGCGTGCGCCGCGGGCCGCTACCCTGCCCAGGACCCCCATCGCCCCCACCTGCCGGAGCCTCGCCCATCGCACACCATTCCGTGGCCTAATCGCCACAGGAACACTACGCGGATGGATATCCGGAATCATCAGGTACAAGGCGATGATTCGTGTAGGAAATTTCCTACAGACCGGTGGCGATGGATTGTGCTACAACGACGCCGTGAATTCCCACTCCGCCGAATAGTAGTTGGGCGGCAGTTGGAGGTAGAGGCGTGGACTGGGCGCAC
>CAZTNB010000097.1:0-11253 GCA_964614825.1 uncultured Gammaproteobacteria bacterium | reverse complement strand
GCGATCGAGATCACCAGGCGCAGGTTGGCCTCGACCATCTCCTTCTTGGCGCGGCGGGCCTTGGCCTCGCCGATCGACATGCCGCGGTTGATCTCCTTGATCTCGGGCAGGGAGAGGAACAGCGTGCGCTCGTGGGCGATGAGCTTCTCCTGCTCCGCCTGCACCTCGGGCTTGCAGCCCTTGATGTGCGCCGCGTACTTGGTCTTCTTGCGGCCCTCGTTGTCGCACCAGCGCAGGTTGGCCTCGTTGCCCGGGAAGACCTTGATGAAGTCCTTGCGCGGCATGCGGCCCTTGCGGGTCGCGATGTCCATGATGATGCGTTCGTGCGAGCGCACCGTGTTCACCACGTCGCGCAGCTTGCGCACCATGCCGTCGATCATGATCGCGGGCAGCTTGAGCTTGAGGAACTCCTCGCCCATCTGCGTGCGGATCTTGACCGTCTTCTTCTCGGCCGGGCCGAACTTCTTGTAGTTGGCCTGGAACTTCGCGTACTGGGTGCGCAGCAGGTCCATGCGCCGCGCGACCTCGGCCGGATCCGGGCCGGACTCGCCGGGGCCGGCTTCCTCGGTGGCCTCGGCCTTCTCGTCCTTCTCGTCCTTGACCTCGACCTCGTCCTCGGTCTCGAGCACGGCCTCGCTGATCTCGGCCTCGGGCACTTCCAGGTCGTTGAAGCCGACCAGGAACTCGCTCATGCGCTTCTTGCCGTCGAGG
The DNA here is from genome assembly GCA_964614825.1 of uncultured Gammaproteobacteria bacterium. Classification (GTDB taxonomy): domain Bacteria; phylum Pseudomonadota; class Gammaproteobacteria; order Xanthomonadales; family Ahniellaceae; genus JAGOEZ01. The sequence goes on along the minus strand of CAZTNB010000097.1, from coordinate 10,542 downwards.
TGCTGCTCGTACTCGTCGAGCAGGATCTGGATCGACCACGGGAACTGCGCCAGCGAGTTCTGGACCTGGTTCAGGCCCTCCTCGATGCGCTTGGCGATGGCGATCTCGCCCTCGCGGGTGAGGAGCTCCACGGTGCCCATCTCGCGCATGTACATGCGCACGGGATCGGTGGTGCGCCCGGTCTCCTCGACCGCGGTCAGCACCGCGACCGCCTCTTCGGTGGCGGTCTCGTCGTCGCTGGTGGTCACCGCCGCTTCGGACAGCAGCAACGACTCGGCGTCGGGTGCGGTCTCGTGCACCTCGATGCCCATGTCGTTGATCATGGTGATGATGTCTTCGATCTGCTCCGGATCGACGATGTCGTCGGGGAGGTGATCGTTGACCTCGGCGTAGGTCAGGTAACCCTGTTCCTTGCCCTTGGTGATCAGCTGTTTGACTTGCGACTGTTGTTCCTGGTTCTCCAGTCCTGCGGCGGCCATTCCACACCTTCCCGATTCAATAGGTTGGCAGTATAGACGCGCTGTCAAGGCGGGCCTAAACCCCTGTTCATGCTAGGAAAACGTTATCCGGCCGGGGAACCGGCCAAAGCCCGCGCAACGGCACCATCGTTTGCCTTGGAGCGGGTCTCCAGGGCTTGTGCGAAGGGCTTTCCACGCCTGGCCGCGCTGCTGGCGGGTCGGGGGTGGGTGGGTTCGTCGAAACGACACTCCTCTCCCACCCACCCCCGACCCGCCAGCAGCGCTCCGTGCCGTTCGTGCAATCCGGGAGGAGCGAAGCCACAGGGATGGCGGGGACGGGGAATGGTTTGAGAGGAGTGTCGTTTCGACGAGCCAACCATTCCCCGTCCCCGCCATCCCGGCCCAGCGCACGATGCCCTGCGCAAACCCGCCCTCAAGGCACCTCGAGCCAGAACGTCACCGGCCCGTCGTTCACCAGCGCCACCTTCATGTGGGCGCCGAAGCGGCCGCTTTCAACCGTGGCGTGGCGTTCGCGCGCGCGCGCCAGCAGGCGCTCGAACAGCGCCTGCGCGAGTTCGGGCGGCGCGGCGCGGGTGAAGCTGGGGCGCATGCCCTTGTCCGTGTCCGCGGCGAGGGTGAACTGCGGGACCAGCAGCAGGCCGCCGCCGGTGTCGGCCAGCGAGCGGTTCATGCGGCCCTGCTCGTCGCCGAACACGCGATAGCCCAGCAGCCGCTCGAGCATGCGCTCGAGCTGCGCCTCGCCGTCGCCCGGCTGGACCGCGACCAGCGCCAGCAGGCCGGGGCCGATGGCGCCGACGCAAAGGCCGTCGACCGTGACCTCGGCTTCGGTGACGCGCTGGATCAGGGCGATCATGCGGTGGCGGGTCCTGGCGGGGAGCGCCGGTCGGCAGCACGGGCCGGCCTGCGCGGCGGGCCGATACTAGTGCACCTGGCCGGCCACATCGGCCGTCCGTCGCCCCTGCCGGCCGGCCCGGTTGTGACCCGGGCGTGAACGGCCCAGAATGCCTTGGCGCAGCTCGACAGGGGGACTGCGATGGCGGCTTATCGCATGCACGTTCGCCGCAAGGGGGGAACCACCCGGGAGCGACCGGTGCCAGCCGCGCCGGCGGCGGTCTTCGCGGGCGTCACGGACACGGTTGGCCCGGACCGGCCGGCATTCCCGGCCAGGCGTGGCAGGCCGCGCCATGGCTTCACCGTGCTCGAGCTCATGCTCGGCATCGCGATCGTCGGCATCCTGGCCGTGCTCGCCATCGGGCAGTACAACAACTACCAGGAGCGCGTGCTGGTGGCCCAGGCAATCCACGACATCGCCGTCATGCAGCTCAACATCAGCGAGTTCGCCAACAACAACGGCAGCCTGCCGGGGAGCCTGGAAATCGCCGGACATGGCGATGCGCTCGATCCCTGGGGTCGCCCCTACGTCTACACGGACCTCACCGGGCCCGGCAACGGCGCGGCGCGCAAGGATCGCCGGCTCAACCCGCTCAATTCCGACTTCGACCTCTTCAGCATGGGCAAGGACGGCGTGTTCAAGCCCCAGATCTCGCACCAGGACAGCCTCGACGACGTGATCCGCGCCAGCGACGGCCGCTTCATCGACCTCGCGCAGAAGTACTGACGCCGCGCATGCGCATCGAGGGCACGTTTCTCAAGAGCGCAATCGCCCGGCGCATTTTCCTGATGTACTGCGCGGCCGCGATCGCGCCCACCCTGCTGTTGTCGGCGCTGCTGTACCGCGCGGTCGGCGACGGCATGCGCGAGGCCTCGCAGCGCGAGGTGGTGGCGGCCAGCAAGGGCGTGGCGCTCGCGGTGTTCGAGCGCCTCGACGTGGCGGCGCAGGTCCTGGAACAGCTGGGCCAGCGCGGCGAACATGTCGCCGCTGTGGCCGCGGGCGCGGGTCCGGTGCCCTTCTTCCGCCGCGTGCGCCTCGAGCCGCTGGGTGAATCCGACACGGATGCGCCAGCCGCCTCCGCGACGGCGGAGCGGCCCGGCGCCACCCGCCCGAGCCTGCGCATCGACCCGTCGCCGACGCCGGGGCATGCGCCGGTGGTCGCCTTGTTGCAGCCCCTGCCCGCCGGTCCCGGCGATCCGGCCGCGCAGCTGGTCGCCGAGCTCGACCCCGTGTACCTGTGGGGCGATCGCGACGCCTATCCGGTAGGCGTATCGACCTGCGTGCTGGGACCGGGCAAGGAGCGCCTGTTCTGCAGCTCCGAGGCGCACACCGACCTCGATGGCCAGCCGCTGCAGGCGAGCGGGCACTGGGACCTGTTCCTGCGCGGACGCTTCGGCGCCGACGCCTGGACCTTCGTCACCACCGCGCGCGAGCGCAGCGTGGGCGCGGACCTGCCGGAGTTGTACACGAGCCTGGGCTGGGTCTGGGCCAGCGTGCTGCTGCTGGCGGTGCTGCTGAGCCTGGTGCAGCTGCGGCGCTCGATGCTGCCGCTCGAGGCGCTGGTCCAGCAGACCCGTACCATCGGCCAGGGCCAGTACCTGTCGCAGGCGGTCGAGCGCCGCGACGAATTCGGCCTGCTGGCCACGGCCTTCGACGAGATGGGCGCGCGGGTTTCGCGCCAGCTGGCCGCGCTCAACGCGATGTCCGACCTCGACCGGCGCATCCTGACCCGCCTCGACCTCGCCGAGATCGTCGACGCGGTGCTCGTGCGCCTGGCGCAGCTCGCGCCGGAGGCGGCGGCCTGCGTGATGCATGCCGACCTCGCCAGCGACGGCCAGGTCCACGTCCACGTCCGCGACCGCGGCGCGAGCCGGACCGAGCGCTCGACCGCGCGCGCCCGCGACATCGCGTCCCAGCCCGAGGCGCAGGTCTGGGAGCCGGTGTGGCCCGAGACCGCCGAGGAGCCCGATGCCAGCCTGAGCGCGCTCGGCGCGACCCACCAGCTGGTCTGCCTGCACCAGAGTGCCGGCCGCAGCCGGACCTGGATCGCGCTGGGCTACCGCGACGCGACCCCGCCGCCGGCCGAGGTGATCACCGAAGTCGGCGAGCTGGCCGGCCGCGTCGCGGTGGCGCTGGCGACCAAGGAGCGCGACGAGCGCCTGGTCTACCAGGCCCGCCACGACCTCCTGACCGGGCTGCCCAACCGGCTGGCCGCCGAGGAAGCACTGGCCACCGCGATCGCGGAAGCGAGCGCCTCGGGCGAGCAGTTCGCCGCGATGTTCCTCGACATCGACCGCTTCAAGGCCATCAACGACGGGCTCGGGCACCTCTCGGGCGACCGCGTGCTGGTGAGCGTGGCGCGCACCCTGCGCTCCGGCGCGCTGCGCAACGCCTTCGTGGCGCGCTTCGGCGGCGACGAGTTCTTCGCCGTGATGCGCGGCATCGCCGGACCCAGCCACGCGGCGCAGGCCGCGAGCCGCATCGCCGACGCGCTCGCGGTGCCGACCCTGGTCGACGGCATCGAGTTCGTGATCAGCGCCAGCATCGGCATCGCGCTCTACCCGCGCGACGGCCACGATGCCGAGGCCCTGATGCGCAGCGCCGACCTCGCGATGTACCGGGCCAAGGCCGAGGGCGGCGCCGCCTTCGCCTTCTTCGAGGAGCGCATGGATCGCGAGGCCCTGGAGCGGGTCCAGCTCGAGAGCGACCTGCGGCGTGCGCTCAAGGACGGCGAGGTGCAGGTCCACTTCCAGCCCAAGGTCGATTTCCGCAGCGGGCGCATCGTCGGCGCCGAGGCGCTGGCGCGCTGGAACCACCCGACCCGGGGCGCGGTGCCGCCGCTCGAGTTCGTGGCCCTGGCCGAGGAGTGCGGCCTGATCGAGACCCTGGGCACCACGATCCTCGACCAGGCCTGCGGCGCCTTCGCGCGCTGGAAGGCCGAGGCCCGCGACCTGCGCGCGATCTCGGTCAACGTCTCGAGCCGGCAGCTGCGTTCGGAGGGCTTCGTCGCGATCGTCGAATCGATGCTCGCGCGCCACGGCCTGGGGCCGGGGGAACTCGAGATCGAGATCACCGAGAGCATGCTGGTCGACGACCTCGAGACCGCGACCCGCCGGCTCGAGGCGGCGCGCAGCCTCGGCGTGACCATCGCGCTCGACGACTTCGGCACCGGCTATTCGTCGCTGAGCTACCTGCGCACGCTGCCGGTCGATACACTCAAGATCGACCGCAGCTTCATCGACGACATCGACCGCGCCGCGAGCGCCGGCGCCATGGTCAAGGCGATCATCGCGCTGGGCGAGGCGACCGGGCGGACCATGGTGGCCGAGGGCGTCGAGCGCCAGGCGCAGGCCGAATTGCTCAACGAGTGGGGCTGCCACTACATCCAGGGTTTCCTGCTCCACTCGCCGATGCCGCCGGCGGAACTCACGCAGTTGCTGCGCGGGTTGGTGGAGCCGGTCACGCTGCCCACTTGAGCCGGCGCCGCGGCGGGCTGCCGGCGCGGAATCCCCGATCCCACCCATGCGTTGGCAGGTAGCACTGGTTGCGCGACTCCTGGGGCTGGCGAGCCGCTTGCCGCTGCGCCTGCTCCACGCCGTCGGCGCGCTGCTCTCGCATCCGGTGCGCTGGCTGGGCACGCGCGAGTACCGGGTCGCGCGGCGCAACCTCGAGCTGTGCTTCCCCGAACTCGACGCCGACGCGCGCCGCGGGCTCCTGCGCGCGACCCTCGCCGAAGCCGGCAAGGGCCTGTGCGAGCTGCCGCGGCTGTGGGCCGGCGACCCGCGCCGCGCGCTGGGCCTGGTCCGCGCCGTGCACGGCCGCGAGCACTTCGATGCCGCGCGCGCCGGCGGGCGCGGCGTGCTGGTCGCGGCGCCGCACCTGGGGGCCTGGGAGCTGCTCAACCTGTGGCTGTCGGCGCAGGGGCCGCTGACGATCCTGTACCGGGTGCCGCAGCGCGCCGAGTACGAGCCCCTGCTGCTGCGCGCCCGCAGCGCGCTCGGTGCCGAGGCGGTGCGCGCGGAACCGGCCGGCGTGCGCCTGCTGCTGCGGCGGCTCAAGGAAGGCCGCATCGTCGGCATCCTGCCCGACCAGCGGCCCAAGGGGGGCGAGGGCATCGACGCGCCCTTCTTCGGCCATCCGGCCCGGACCATGACCCTGGTCTCGCGGCTGGCGCAGCGCGCCCGGGTCGACGTGGTGCTGGGCTACGCCGAGCGCCTGCCGCGCGGCGCGGGCTTCGTGCTGCACTTCGTGCCGGCCAAGGCGGCGGTCGCCGGCGAAGACCTTGCCGCGGGCGTCGCCGCGCTCAATCGCGGCATCGAGGCCTGCGTGCGCATGGCCCCGGCGCAGTACCAGTGGACCTACAAGCGCCTGAGCTTCCGCGCGCCCGACAGCGGGCCGGATCCGGTGTACGGCAAGTGGAAGCGTGCGCGGCGGCGCAAGCCCGGCGCCTGAGCGCCACGTCGGCGCCGGGCCACCGGTTGCGGCCATGTGGGAGCGGCTTCAGCCGCGGCTGGCGCGGCGCCAGTCGCGGCTGGAGCCGCTGCGACGACCCATACCTCGTCGTGGCGCTACGCCTTGGCGAGGCGCTTTCGCAGCACGCGCATCACCTTCGCCGCCTGCACGTCGCCGCGCGCCTCGGCGGCGGCGATGCCGCGCTGGTAGGCCTCGATCGCCGCCGCGGATTGGCCGAGCGCGGCCAGCGCCTCGCCCAGGCCCTGCCATGCGGCCGAATAGGCCGGATCGAAGTCCACCGCGCGCCGGAACTCGGGCACGGCCGCGGCGTCGTCGCCGGCCTCGCGCAGCGCGCGGCCCAGCGCGAAGCGCAGCAGGGCGCCGTCGCGCGGGCCGCCGAGCTGCGCGCGCAGCGCGGCGATGCGGTCGGTCGGGGCGGCCACGGCGCGGCGGCGGGCGCCGCCCTATTCCTTCCAGAACGCCGGCGTGAACAGCACCAGCACGGTGAACACCTCCAGGCGCCCGAGGATCATCGCGAAACTGCAGATCCACACCGAGGCATCGTTGAGGTCGCGGAAGTGCGTGCTGACCACGCCCAGGCCCGGACCCATGTTGTTGATGCAGGCTGCGACCGCCGACCACGCCGTGACCAGGTCGACGCCGGTGGCGGCCAGTGCCAGCGCCATCACCACGTAGCTGAACACGTACAGGGTGCAGAACGCGGTGACCGCGGCCAGCACCGCGCCGGGCACGCTGTGGTCGCCGATCTTGACCAGGAAGCGCCCGCGCGGATGCACCAGCTGCAGGACCTCGCGCGCGCCCTGGCGAAACAGGATCATCACCCGCACCACCTTCATGCCGCCCGAGGTCGAGCCCGAGCAGCCGCCGACGAAGCCGATCAGCACCAGCAGCATCGGCGCGAAGCTGGGCCAGCCGGCGAAACCGGTGGTGGTGAAGCCGGTGGTGGTCATGTTCGACACGGTGTGGAAGGTCGCATGGCGCAGCGATTCGATGAAGCTCGGGAACACCGAGTTGGCGTAGACATCGAAGGCCACCACCGCGCTGACCGTCAGGGCGATGCCGAAGTAGGCCTTGAGCTCGGAGTCGCGGAAGTAGCGCCCGCCGGTGGCGCGCTTCCAGGCGACGAAGTGCAGCGCGAAGTTGATCCCGCCGAGGAACATGAACAGCACGCACAGCGCTTCCAGCAGCGGGCTGTCGTAGTAGCCGATGCTGGCGTCATGGGTCGAGAAGCCGCCGGTGGCCACGGTCGAGAAGGCGTGGCCGATGGCGTCGAACAAGGTCATCCCGCCGAGCCAGAACGACAGCGCGCAGGCCGCGTTGAGTCCCACGTACACCAGCCACAGCGCGCGCGCGGTCTCGGCGATGCGCGGCGTGAGCTTGGTGTCCTTGACCGGCCCGGTGGTCTCGGCGCGGAACAGCTGCGAGCCGCCGATGCGCAGCATCGGCAGGACCGCGATGGCGAGGATCACGATGCCCATGCCGCCGAGGAAGCACAGCGACTGGCGGTAGAACAGCAGGCTCTGCGGCTGCTGGTCGAGGTTGGTGATGGTGGTGGCGCCGGTGGTGGTGAGCCCGCTGGCGGCCTCGAAGTAGGCGTCGGCGAAGCCGAGCTCGGTCGGGCCCAGCATGAAGGGCACGGCGCAGCTCGCGCTCACCAGCACCCAGATCGCGGTGACCACGATGAAGCCGTCGCGCAGGCGCAGTTCGCCGCGCGCGCGCCGCACCGGCAGCCACAGCAGCGCGCCGACCAGCAAGGCCAGTCCGGCGCTCTCGACGAAGGTGGCGGCGATGCCGTCGTCATAGGCGAGCGAAAGCGCCAGCGGCGGCAGCATGATCACGCCGGTGAGCGCGATCACGGCGCCGATGATGCGCTGGATGACGAAGAGGCGCACGGTCCGGGTCCCGCCGGGCTCAGATCGCGGTGGCGTCGGCGCGGAACATGTGCTCGACGTGGCGCAACTGGCGCTTGTCGACCAGGAACAGGATCAGGTGGTCGTTGGGTTCGATGATCACGTCGTGGTGCGCGATCATGAGCTTCTCGCCACGGACCACGCCGCCGATGGTGGTGCCCGGCGGCAGCTCCAGTTCGTCGACCGCGCGCCCGATCACGCGCGAGGTGCGGCGGTCGCCCAGCGCCACCGCCTCGATCGCCTCCGCGGCGCCGCGCCGCAGCGAGTGCACCCGCACCATGGTGCCCTGGCGGATGTGGGTCAGCAGCGCCGACAGGGTGACCTGCTGCGGCGAGACCGCGATGTCGATTGGCCCGCCCTCGACCAGTTCGGCATACGCCGGCCGGTTGATCAGGCTGATGACGCGCGGACAGCCGAGCTTCTTGGCCAGCATCGCCGACAGGATGTTGGCCTCGTCGTCGTTGGTCAGCGCGCAGTAGACGTCGGTCTGGTCGATGTTCTCCTCGCGCAGCAGGTCCTCGTCGGCGGCGTCGCCGACCAGCACGATCGAGTTCTGCAGGTCCTCCGCCAGCCGCTTGGAGCGTTCGCGCGAGCGCTCCAGCACCTTGACGCTGTAGCCGTTCTCCAGCGCCTTGGCCAGCGCCTTGCCGATGTTGCCGCCGCCGGCCAGGAACACGCGCCGCGCCGGCTTGTCGAGCTTGCGCAGCTCGCTCATCACGGTGCGGATGTCGCGCCGGTCGGCGAGGAAGAACACCTCGTCGTCGGCCTCGATCACGGTGTTGCCCTCGGGCCGCACCGGCTTGCCGCGGCGGAAGATCGCCGCCACCCGCGCATCGACCGTGGCCGGCAGGTGGCCGCGCAGCTCCTTGATCTGGTGCCCGACCAGCGCGCCGCCGACCAGCGCGCGCGTCGCCACCAGCACCGCGTGGCCGTCGGCGAAGTCGAGCACCTGCAGCGCGCCGGGATACTCGATCAGGCGCTGCACGTGGCGGCACACCAGGTGCTCGGGGCTGATCACCACGTTGATGGCGAGCTTGCCGCGGGTGATGAGCTCGGGATGGGCGAGGTATTCGGCCTCGCGCACGCGCGCGATCTTGGTCGGCGTGTTGTAGATCGCGTCCGCCACCTGGCAGGCGATGATGTTGGTCTCGTCGGAGTTGGTGACCGCGATCAGCAGCTCGGCGTCCTCGGCGCCGGCCTGCGCCAGCACCGAGGGGTGCGCGGCGTGGCCATGCACGGTGCGCAGGTCGAGCTTCTCCGACAGCTCGCGCAGGCGCAGCGGGTCGGTGTCGACCACGGTGATGTCGTTGCTCTCGGCCGCGAGCGCGGCCGCGACCGAGGTGCCGACCGTGCCGGCGCCCAGCACCAGGATCTTCATCGGCTGGTCCCGTGGCGCGCAGCGCCAGCGCGGAGTCCTTCTCCCCCCGGGAGAAGGTGGCGCGCAGCGCCGGATGAGGGTACGAGGCTCGCGCGCCGCTTCATCGCCGCACCGGACCCTCACCCCTGCCCCTCTCCCGGCGGGAGAGGGGTTCACGTGCCGGCATGCGGGCCACGTCGGTCGCCCAAAAATGGATGCCCGCTTGCGCGGGCATGAGGTCGGGTGGCGGCTGGCGTACCGGAGTCACGTGCCGCCCTGGCGCTCGTTCTTGATGTCGATGCCGAGGTCGCGCAGCTTGCGGTACAGGTGCGTGCGCTCCATGCCGGCCATTATAGCCAGCTTGCCCACGCTGCCCTCGGCCTGCTTGAGCAGCTGGCCGAGGTAGGCGCGCTCGAAGGCGTCGCGCGCCTCGCGCAACGGCAGGCTGAGGTCGATGGAGAAGTCGTTGCCGGCGCGCGCGGCGCGCTGCGGCGCCAGCGATCCCGCCAGCAGCGGCTCGATCTCGCCCGGCTCGATGTCGCCCGACACGCCCAGGATCAGCAGCCGTTGCACCAGGTTGCGCAGCTCGCGCAGGTTGCCAGGCCAGGCGTGCTGGCGCAGGCGGTTCTGCGCCGCGGTGGTGAAGCGCCGGTAGGGCAGGTTGTCGCGCGCGGCGAAGTACTCGGCGAAGTAGGCCAGCAGTTCCGGCACGTCGTCGGCGCGCTCGCGCAGCGGCGGCACCGACAGCGGCAGCACGTTGAGCTGGTAGGCGAGGTCCTCGCGCACGCGGCCGGCCCGCACCTCGGCGTCGAGGCGCTTGTGGCTGGCCGCGACCAGGCGCAGGTCCAGCGCCTGCGGCGCGCTGCCGCCGGCGCGCACGTAGGCGCGCGCCTCCAGGATCGCGGCCAGCTCGCGCTGCGCCTCCGGTTCCAGTTCGGCCACGCCGTCGAGGTACAGGGTGCCGCCGCGGGCCTCGCCCAGCACGCCCTCGGTGACGCGCTCGCCGTCCTCGCTGCCGGTGAAGGCCACGATCGCGCGCTGGCGCGGCAGCGCGCTGGCGGCGATGCGCACGAAGGGTCCCTCGCGGCGGCTGCCGCGCGCATGGAGGTAGCGCGCCAGGGTTTCCTTGCCGGTGCCGGGCTCGCCTTCGATCAGCACCGGCGCCTCGGCGCCGGCGGCGCGGTCGAGCTGGGCCTTGAGCGCGGCCATCGCGCGGCTGGCGCCGATCGGCTCGGGCAGCGGCGGCAGCTGGCGCTTGAGGCCCTCGTTCTCGCGCTGCAGGCGTCCGGCCTCCAGCGCGCGGTTGAGGGTGAGCAGCAGCTTGGCCAGCGAGATCGGCTTCTCGATGAAGTCGTAGGCGCCCAGGCGCGTGGCCTCGACCGCGGTCTCGATGGTGCCGTGGCCCGACATCATCACCACCGGGCAGGGCAG
>CAZTNB010000096.1:0-11448 GCA_964614825.1 uncultured Gammaproteobacteria bacterium | reverse complement strand
CCGATCGCGCGCACGGCGTCGTACAGGGCCGCGTCCTCGCCCGGATGCGCCACCGCGGCCATCCAGTTGGCCGAGAGCTTGACCTCGGCCAGCGAATCCACCGGCGCCGCGGCGAGGTTGGTCAGCGCCTCGCCCACCGCCATGCGCGCCGCGGCGGCGGGGTCGATCAGGGCCAGCGGCGTGCGCTCGCCCAGCGCCATCGCCTCGCCGGCGTGGCCCTCGAAGTCGAGCAGGGTCACCGCGCAATCGGCCACCGGCACCTGCCAGGGCCCGACCATCGGGTCGCGCGCGCACAGGCCGCCGACGGTGCGATCGCCGATCGTCACCAGCCACGCCTTGCTGCCCACGCTGGGGTGGCGCAGCACCCGCAGGAGGTCGTCGCCGATGCCGGCCGCGGGCAGGCGCAGCGGGGCCGCCAGGCCGCTGGCCCGGCGCGCGGCATCGCGCTGCATCCTCGGCGCCTTGCCGAAGATGAGGTCGAGCGGCAGGTCGACCGCGTGGCCGCCCAGGCGCGCGTCGCCCACGCGCAGGCGGCGCTCCGCGGTGGCGTGGCCCACCACGGCGCAGGGGCAGCGCTCGCGCGCCGCCAGCGCCTCGAACTCGGCCACGCGCTCGCGCGCGATGCCGAGCACGTAGCGCTCCTGCGACTCGTTGCACCAGATCTGCATCGGCGACATGCGCGGGTCGTCGCAGGGAATGCGGCGCAGCTCCAGCTCGCCGCCGACGCCGGAATCGTTGAGCAGCTCGGGAATCGCGTTCGACAGGCCGCCGGCGCCGACGTCGTGGATCGACACGATCGGGTTGCGCTCGCCCAGCGCGCGGCAGGCCTCGATCACTTCCTGGCAGCGGCGCTGCATCTCCGGGTTGTCGCGCTGCACTGAGGCGAAGTCCAGCGCCTCGCTCGACTCGCCGCCCGCGACCGAGGACGCCGCGCCGCCGCCGAGGCCGATCAGCATCGCCGGGCCGCCCAGCACCACCACGGCGTCGCCCGGGGCGAGCGCGAGCTTGCGCACGTGCTCGCGCCGCAGGTTGGCCAGCCCGCCGGCCAGCATGATCGGCTTGTCGTAGCCGCGCACCAGCCCCGCTTCCGCGCCGGGCAGTTCGAAGCTGCGGAAATAGCCGGCCAGCGCCGGCCGGCCGAATTCGTTGTTGAACGCGGCCGCGCCGATCGGGCCGTCGCGCATGATCTCGAAGGCGCTGGCCATCCGCGGCGGCAGCGCGCGCGGCGCTTCCCACGGCCGCGGCAGGCCGGGAATGCGCAGGTGCGAGACGGTGAAGCCGGTGAGGCCGGCCTTGGGCTTGCCGCCGCGTCCGGTGGCGCCCTCGTCGCGGATCTCGCCGCCGGCGCCGGTGCTGGCGCCGGGGAAGGGCGCGATCGCGGTGGGATGGTTGTGGGTCTCGACCTTGATCGCGTAGTCGATCGACTCGTGCACGGTGCGCCAGCCATGGGTGAGCGGGTCCGGCGCGAAGCGCGCCCCGGTGCCGCCCTCCACCACCGCGGCGTTGTCGGAATACGCCGTCAGCGTGTGCGCAGGCGTGACCGCGTGCGTGTGCTTGATCATGGCGAACAGCGAGCGCTCCTGCGCCACGCCGTCGATGCGCCAGCTGGCGTTGAACACCTTGTGCCGGCAGTGCTCCGAATTCGCCTGCGCGAACATCATCAGCTCGACGTCGGTCGGGTCGCGGCCGAGCGCGGCGTAGCGCTGCGCCAGGTACTCGATCTCGTCCGCCGACAGGGCCAGGCCCAGGGCGCGGTTGGCCTCCTGCAGCGCGGCGACGGCCGCGTCGCCGAGCGCGACGCGGCCCAGCGGCAGGGGCGCGCCGTGCAGGAACAGGCCTGCGGCCGCGGCGGCGTCGCGCAGCACCGACTGCGTCATCGGGTCGTGCAACTCGCGCAGCGCGCGCGCCTCGACCGCGTCGAGCCCGTCCAGCGCCAGGCGCAGGCCGCGCTCCACGCGCGCCACCGCCAGCGCGCAGCCGCGCAGGATCTCGGTGGCCTTGGTCGACCACGGCGAGATCGTGCCCAGGCGCGGCACGACCCAGAGCTCGTCGGCGCCGAAGCCCGCCGCAGGGATGGCGGAAGCCTCCAGGATCTGCGCCAGCCGCGCCCGGTCGGGGGCAGCGGGCGGTTGCGCCTCGACGAAGTACAGCCACCGCGCCGAGACCACGCGCGCCCGCGGCGCGACGGCGCCCAGGCGCGCGTTGAGCCGGTCGAGTCGGAACGCGGAGAGGGCCGGCTGCCCGTCGAGGAGGATCATCGGGAGTCGACGCGGGAAGGAGCCGCGATTGTAGCGGATGTGCCCGCAGCCCCGGATTCCCGGCGCCGGCGCGGCGACCCGCGCGCGGCCACGGCCGGGAACGGATTCCCGGCCCGGCCGCGAGCCCTCAGTTGGACTTGGCGCTGGCCTTGAGCTGGTCGAGGCGCGCGATCATCTGCTCCGGCGTCAGGTACCCGCCGATCTGGGTGCCGTCCTCGGCGATCACCGCCGGGGTGCCCGACACGCCGACCTTGTGGCCGAGGTCGAACTGCGAGGCGATCGGATTGGCGCAGGTCTTGTTCTCCAGCGGCTCGCCGTTCTTGGCCTTGGTCAGCGCCGCATTGCGGTCGGACGCGCACCAGACCGAAACCGCCTTGTCGTAGGACTCCGAGCCGATCCCGGCGCGGGGGAAGAACAGGTACTCGACCGTGATGCCGGCGTTGTTGTACTCGGCCATCTGCTGGTGCAGCCGGCGGCAATAGCCGCAATCGATGTCGGTGAACACCGTGATCACGTGCTTGGGCTGCGACGCGGGAAAGACGATCCGCTGGTCGGCGCCCACCGCATCGAGCGTGCTCTTGCGCAGGCCGGCGAGGCGGGCCTCGGTGAGGTTGCGCTTGGCGCCGATGTCCCACAGCGCGCCGGAGATGAGGTAACGCCCGTCGGCGCTGACGTAGAGCGGCTGGCCGCCCAGCACCACCTCGTAGAAGCCCGGCAGTTCCGAGCGCGTGATGCTGTCGATGCGCGCGTCCGGCACCAGCGTCTTGATCGCGTCCTGCACCTTCTGCTCGGCCGGATCGGCCGCCAGGGTGCCGCCCGCGACCAACGCGAGCAGTAGTCCAAGCATGAGTCGGGACATCGGGGCTTTCCTGTCGGGGAGTGAACGGCCACGGGCGCGGCACCAGCGCAGACTGCCACCGGCGGCGAAAGTTCCGCGGCCGCGCAGTCTAGCCGCAACCGGCGGTCCTGGCGGGAGGCCAGGCGGCAAACCGTGCCGGCCGACCCGGCCCGGCCCTTCCGCGCCGGCCGTGGGCGCGCCTGCAGCCGCCACTGCCGCGACGTGGTGGCGGTCGCGGCCAAAGCCGCTCGCACGATCGAGGACCGCCCCCCTTCAACCCCGCGGATGGTGTCGCTCATGCAGCCGCTTGAGTCCCTCGCGCGCCACCAGCGTGTAGATCTGCGTGGTCGACAGGCTGGCGTGCCCCAGCAGCAGCTGCAGCGCGCGCAGGTCGGCCCCGTGGTTGAGCAGGTGGGTGGCGAAGGAATGGCGCAGCACGTGCGGCGACACGGCACGCGCGATGCCAGCCTGCAAGGCCAGCCGCCGCACGCGGTTCCACAGCGACTGGCGCGTGAAACCGGCGCCGCGCCGGCTCACGAACAACTGCGTGGAGGGGCGCCCGCCGAGCAGTGCCGGCCGCGCCTCGCGCAGGTAGCGCTCGATCCAGTGCTGCGCCTCGTCGCCGATCGGCACCAGCCGGTCCTTGCCGCCCTTGCCGCGCACGCGCACCGCGCCCTGGCGCAGGTTCACCGAGTCCGGCAGCAGCGCGACCAGTTCCGACACGCGCAGCCCGCTGGCGTACATCAGCTCCAGCTGGGTGCGGTCGCGCACGCCCTCGGCCGTGGCCACGTCCGGCGCCGCCAGCAGCGCCTCGACCTCCGATTCGGTCAGGGCCTTGGGCAGGCTGCGCGGCAGGCGCGGCGCCTCGACCAGCGCCGCCGGGTCGGCCTCGATGCGGCCCTCGCGCAGCGCGTCGCGGTAGTAATGGCGCAGGCACGACAGCAGGCGTGCGTTGCTGCGCGCGCGGTAGCCGGACTGCAGTCGCCCGGCAAGGTAGCGGTGCACGTCCTCGCGCGTCGCGCGGTCGAGCTCGCGGCCACGCGCGCGCAGCCAATGCTCGAAGCGCGACAGGTCGGCGCGGTACGCGGCCAGGGTGTTGCGCGCGAGGCCGAGCTCGCCCCAGGCGCGATCGAGGAAGGCCTGGATGGCCGGCGCGACCACGGCCGGGGCCGGGCTGCGCCGCAGGCGGGGAGCGGCGGACTTCACCCGCGCCAATCTATCATCCGCCACCCTGCCCGCCTGCCCGAACATGCCCGACACCACCACCCCGGCGCCGGTCTGGCGCCGCCTCGCCGCCGGCGCCTACGACCTGCTGCCGCTGGCCGCGCTGTGGATGGCGGCGGCGGCGGCGTGGATCGCCGTCGCGCAATGGCTGCAGCCGGCGCAACGCGATGCGATGGAGTCCTACGGGCGCTGGGCCGTCGGCAACTGGCCCTTCCGCGCCTGGCTGCTGGCGGTCGCGCTGGGCTACTACGCGGGCTCGTGGGCGACCGCCGGGCAGACCATCGGCATGCGCGCCTGGCAGCTGCGGGTGGTCGCGGCGGACGGCGCGCCGCCGCGCTGGCGCGCCGCGCTGCTGCGCTTCGCGGTGGCGGCCGCCGGCACCGCGGCGCTGGGCATCGGCCTGTGGTGGGCGTGGGCCGATCCGCGCCGGCGCATGCTGCACGACCTCGCCGCCGGCACCGAGGTGCGGCGCCTGCCGCCGCGTTGAGGGCGCGGCCCGCTCAGCGCGCGCGGCGGAACCAGGCCAGCGCCGCGGCCGCCAGCAGGATCGACGGCAGCAGGTTCACCAGCCGGTGGTCGAGGGCGTAGACCGAGGCCAGGTTCACCACCATGCGCTGGAAGAAGTACCAGCCGACCGCCATCACGATGCCGAAGAACAGGCGCTTGCCGAAGCCGCCCGAACGCAGCGGGCCGAAGGCGAAGGGCAGCGCGGCGAACACCAGCACCAGGATCGACAAGGGGTAGAACACCCGGCCCCAGTACGCCGATTCGAAGGCGCCGGCGTCGAGGTCGTTGGCGCGCAGGTAGGCGATGGTCGCGTCCAGGTCGGCGATCGACAGGTGGCGCGGCCGCACGATCGACAGCGTGAGCAGGCGCGGGTCGAGGGTCGAAGGCCAGTCCATCGTCGCCTGCGCCTCGCTCAGCACGCGGTCGGGGCTGAAGCGGCGGTGGACCACGCCCTTGAGCCGCCAGCGACCCTCGTGGTGGCGGGCGCTGTCGGCGAGGGTGATGGCGCTGAGCACGCCCTCCGGCGTGAACTGGTACAGGCGCAGCTCGTACAGTTCCACGTCGGCGCCCATCACCTGGCCGCGACGGGCGTTGATCAGGGTTTCGCCCTCGCGCGCCCACAGGCCGGAGCGGCCGGTCGCGATCAGGTCCTTGGACTTGGCGCCGGCGGCCAGCGACTGCGCGCGGCGCTCGCCGGCGCTGGCGACGGTTTCGCCCATCAGCGCCGTGAGCAGCGCCAGCACCGCCACCGCGGCGATGGCGCCGAGCGAGATGCGCAGGGTCGACAGCCCGCCGGCGCGCAGCGCCGTGAGCTCGCTGGTCGGCGCCAGCGCGCCCAGGCCCAGCAGGCCGCCGATCACGGCGGCGGTGCCGAACAGCTCGTACGCGCGGCGCGGCACCGTCCAGCCGATGTAGGCGGCCGCGGTCGCCAGCGAGTAGCCGCCGCTGCCGATCTCGTCGATCTCGCGCCCGAAGGCGACGAAGGCGTCGAAGGCGACGAGGAACGACCACACCAACGCGATCGCGCCGAGGACGCTGGCTCCGACCAGGCGATCGGCGGTGAGGACGAGCGGCCGCATGCTCAGCGCCCGCGCCGCGCGGCGAAGGTCTCGCCGCGCCGGATCAGGACCAGCGCCACCAGCAGCGCCCCGGCATGGACCCACCACAGCCCCAGCGCCGGCGGCAGCGTGCCATCGGCGATCCAGGCGCGCCCGATCGCCAGCATGTTGGAATAGACGAGGTAGGACAGCACCGCCAGCAGCGCCTTGCCGTAGCGCGGCTCGCGCGGCTGCACGCGCGCCAGCGGCAGCGCGAGCAGGCCGAGCACGGTCATCGAGATCGGCAGGCCGAGGCGCCAGTGGAACTCGGCGACATCGACCGGCCTGTCGCTCCCGACGAGCTCGACGGTGCGCAGGCGCCGCTCCACGGCGCGGCTGTCGTCCTGCTCGGCTTCCGGCAGGCGCACGTCGTTGCGGGTGAAGCGCATGGTGCGGAAGTCCGGCTGCGCCACCTGGCCCTCGACGCGGAAGCCGTTGTGCAGCGCCAGGTAGCGCTCCTGGCCCTCGCGGTCCTGGTACAGCTCGCCGCGCTCGGCGGTGGTGATGTCGATGCGGCCGTCGCGCTCGTTGGCCACGAACAGGCGCTCGAAGCGGGTGCCGTCGGGATCCATGCGCGACACGAACACCACGCCGGCGCGGCCCGGCAGCTCGACGAAGCGGCCGGCCTCCATGCCCACCACCAGCAACGAGCGGTTGGCCGCCTCGATCATGGCGTCGGACGCGCGCAGGGCGGCGGGCCCGGCCCAGAAGCCGATCAGCGCCAGCAGCCCGGACATCGGCAGCACCACCCAGGTCAGGGCGCGCAGCAGGCCGCGCGTGGTCAGCCCGGACGAGGACAGCACCGCCATCTCGCTGTCGCGGTACAGGCGGCCGTAGGCGAGCAGCACGGCCAGGAACCCGGCCAGCGGCAGCAGGAGGGGCAGCGCGTCCACCGAGCGCAGGCCGAGTTGCGACAGCAGCAGCGTGGCCGGGACCTTGCCGCGGGCGATGCGGTCCAGGGTGATGGTCAGGGTGCCGCCGAGCAGGATCAGCAGCAGCACGGCGCTCACCGCGCCGAGGGCGGAGAGCAGCTCGCGCAACAGATAGCGGTCGATGATGCGGGTCATGGGCGGTATCGGTCGGCGGGCGGGACCGGCGGCCGCGAATCGGGTCGCGGCGCGGCTTTCCGCTAAACTGCGGGGCTGGTCGCCGCGGCAGCCGCATTCGAGCCCGCCGGCGTGCAGTGTAGCCAAAGCCGGGTCGATGCCGGGCCACGGGGCCCGCCGCCGCGTTGCTGGAGATCGTGCATGACGCTTGCGTTCAACCTGACGACCGAAGCGCCGACCCGGGTGGCGGCCGATGCCGTGGTCGCCGGCGTGTACGAGGACCGCAGCCTCAGCGCCGCGGCCGCGGAACTCGATGCCGCGACCGGCGGCACCATCACCCGGCTGCTGGGATCCGGCGACGTTTCCGGCAAGCCCGGCGCCGTCACCCGCCTGCTCGCGCTGCCCGGCGTCGCCGCCGGGCGCCTGCTGCTGGCGGGCCTCGGCGAGCCGGCCAAGCTCGATGCCGCGCGCTACCTCAAGGCCTGCACCGAGGCCGCCAAGGCGGTCAAGGCCGGCCCGGCGCGCCGCGCCGCGGTGTACCTGGCCGAGATCGAGGTTCCCGGCCGCGACCTCGGCTGGCGCGCGCGCACGGCGGCGGTGGCCTTCGACGCCCAGGCCTACCGCTACACCGCGACGCTCAAGCCACGGCCGAACGGCGAAGCCCTGTCCGAAGTGGTGTTGCGCGCCGACGGCGCCGGACGCGCCCTGCTGCAGGCGACCGCGATCGCCGCCGGCGTGCGCCTGGCCAAGGAACTGGGCAACCTGCCGCCCAACATCTGCAACCCGGCCTACCTCGCCGCCGAGGCGGCCAGCATCGCCGGCAGCGAGGCCGGCGTGTCGCTGCAGGTGCTCGAGCGCGCCGACATGGAGCAGCTGGGCATGGGCTCGCTGCTGGGCGTTGCCCGTGGCAGCGCCAACCCGCCCAAGCTCATCGTGCTGCGCTATGCCGGCGCCGGCGCCGGCGGCACCCGGCCCTACGCGCTGGTCGGCAAGGGCATCACCTTCGACACCGGCGGCATCTCGATCAAGCCGGCCGCGGCGATGGAGGAAATGAAGTACGACATGCTGGGCGCGGCCACGGTGATGGGCGCCTTCCTGGCCGCGGTGCGCATGCGCCTGCCGCTGGACCTGGTGTGCGTGGTGCCCGCGGTGGAGAACATGCCCGACGGCGATTCCTACCGCCCCGGCGACGTGGTCACCTCGATGTCGGGCCAGACCATCGAGGTGGTCAACACCGACGCCGAGGGGCGCCTGATCCTGTGCGACGCGCTGACCTACGTGCAGCGCTTCGAGCCGCGCGCGATCGTCGACGTGGCCACCCTCACCGGCGCCTGCGTGATCGCGCTGGGCAAGCACGCGCACGGCCTGATGTCGCGCCACGACGACCTCGCCGGCGAGCTGCTGGCCGCGGGCGAGGCCAGCCTCGACCGTGCCTGGCGCCTGCCGCTGTGGGACGACTACCAGCAGCAGCTGGAATCGGCCTTCGCCGACATGGCCAATGTCGGCGGCAAGACCGCGGGCGCGATCACCGCCGGCTGCTTCCTCGCCCGCTTCACCGAGGGCCAGCGCTGGGCCCACCTCGACATCGCGGGCACCTCCTGGGACGAGGGCCGCAAGGGCATGGCGACCGGCCGGCCGGTCGGCCTGCTGGTGCAATGGCTGATCGACCGCGCGGGCGCGTGAACGCGCGCGGCGCCAGGCGGCGCGAGGCCGCCGGCGGCGAGCGCGCGCCGGCGGCGGCGGCGCCCGAGCGCGTGCAGCGCGGCAGCCGCCAGCGCGGCGAACGCACCCGCGAATCGATCGTGCGCGCCACCCTGCGGGTGATCGCGGCGCAGGGCGTGGGCGGCGTGACCCATCGCGCGGTGGCGCGCGAGGCGCGCGTCAACCTGTCGCTGACGACCTACTACTTCGTCGACCTCTACGACCTGGTCGCGGCCGCGTTCCGCGACCTGATGCAGCGCAGCCAGGCCGAGCTGGGCCTGCGCTGGTCGCAGGTGCTGCCGCGGATCCGGCGCGATGCCGCCGGGGCCCTGCGCACGCGCAAGGGCCGCGGCCAGTTGCGCGACGCGCTGGCGCGGCAGTTCGTCGATTTCCTGCACCACAAGATCCTGCACAACCGGGTCGACCTCGCCGCCGAGCACCATTTCCTGTTCGAGGGCCTGGTCGACCCGCGCCTGACCGAACTGGCCGAATTGCACCGGGCGCGGCTGGCGGCGCCGATCGTGCGCCTGTGCCGGCTGCTCGGCTCGGATGCGCCGGCGCTGGACGCCGACCTGCTGCTGGGGACCGCGATGCGCCTGGAATACGAGGCCCTGCTGGTGCCGCCCGAGCGCTACGAGGTGGTGCGGCTGCGCCGCGCCATCCGTCGCGTGCTGGGCTGGATCCTCGAGGTCGGCTGATGGCGCGCGCCGACTTCTACCTGATCGACAAGCCGCGCTTCCGCGACGACCCGCTGCTGCTGGTCTGCGAGCTGGCGCTGCGCGCGTTCGAGGCGCGCCAGCCCGCGCTGGTGCTGGCCCGCTCCGAGGCCGAGGCCGAGGCGCTGGACGAGAAGATGTGGGAGTTCGACCAGAACGCCTTCATCCCGCACCAGATCGCCGGCGACGAGGACGACGCCGCCACCGCCGTGCTGATCGTGCCGCCCGGGGTCGAGACGGCGCCGCGCCCGCTGGTGATCAACCTGCGCGACGAGGTCGCGCCCGGCGGCTTCGAGCGCGTGCTCGAGGTGGTGCCGGCCGAGCCGGAGGCGCGCGCGGGCTCGCGCGAGCGCTGGAAGGCCTATGCGGCGCGGGGCTGCGCGCTGGCCAAGCACGACATGTAGGCACCGCCCCGGGCGGTCGCGGCCCGGCCGGCGCCGCCCGCCGCCGCGATTCGAACGCCGGGCACGCGGCGTCGCGGCGGCACTGGCCTTACAATCGCGCCATTCCCTACCTGCCTGTCCGGGGCGCGCGGCGACGCCGCTCCGAAATCCCACATGGAAAAGAGCTTCGACCCCAGGGCGATCGAATCGCAGTGGTACCCGCGCTGGGAGGCCATGGGCTGCTTCAAGCCCAGCGGCACCGGCACCCCGTACTCGATCATGCTGCCGCCGCCCAACGTCACCGGCACCCTGCACATGGGCCACGCGTTCCAGCACACGCTGCAGGACGCGCTGGTCCGCTGGCACCGCATGCGCGGCTTCGACACCCTGTGGCAGATCGGCACCGACCATGCGGGCATCGCCACCGAGATGGTGGTGGGCCGCCTGCTCGAACGCGAGGGCCAGACGCGCAATGGCCTCGGCCGCGCGCAGTTCATCGAGCGCGTGTGGCAATGGAAGCAGGAGTCCGGCTCCACCATCACGCGCCAGATGCGCCGCCTGGGCACCTCGGGCGACTGGACCCGCGAGCGCTTCACCATGGACGAGGGGCTCTCGGCCGCGGTGGTCGAGACCTTCGTGCGCCTGCACGATGAAGGCCTGATCTACCGCGGCCAGCGCCTGGTCAACTGGGACCCGGTGCTGCTGACCGCGATCTCCGACCTCGAGGTCGTGAGCGAGGAGGAGCAGGGCAAGCTGTGGTCGATCCACTACCCGCTGGCCGACGGCTCGGGCCGGCTCACGGTGGCGACCACGCGCCCGGAAACCATGCTCGGCGACGTCGCCGTGGCGGTGCATCCGGAGGACGAGCGCTACCGGCACCTGGTCGGCAGGACGGTGCGGCTGCCGCTGTGCGAACGCGAGATCCCGGTCATCGCCGATGCGTACGTCGAGCGCGAGTTCGGCACCGGCGTGGTCAAGATCACGCCGGCGCACGACTTCAACGACTACGCGATCGGCAAGCGCCACGAGCTGGCGCCGCTCAACATCTTCACGCCGGACGCCAGGGTCAACGACAACGCGCCGGCGAAGTACCGCGGCATGGACCGCTACGTCGCGCGCAAGGCGGTGCTGGCCGACCTCGAGGCCGCCGGCCTGCTGGCGGAGACGAAGCCGCACAAGCTGATGGTCCCGCGCGGCGATCGCAGCGGCCAGGTGATCGAGCCGATGCTCACCGACCAGTGGTTCGTGCGCATGGACACGCTGGCCGCGCGCGGCCTCGAGCTGGTGCGCAACGGCAGCGTGCGCTTCGTGCCCGAGAACTGGGTCTCGACCTACGAGCACTGGATGAAGAACATCCAGGACTGGTGCATCAGCCGCCAGCTCTGGTGGGGCCATCGCATCCCGGCCTGGTACGACGAGGCCGGCACGCCGCACGTGGGCCGCAGCGAAGCGGAGGTGCGCGCGAAGCACGGGCTCACCGGGCCGCTGCGCCAGGACGAGGACGTGCTCGAGACCTGGTTCAGTTCCTCGCTGTGGTCGCATTCGACGCTCGGCTGGCCGCTCGCCGCCGACATGGAGAAGTACGGCTTCGAGCGCTACCTGCCGAGCTCGGTGCTGGTGACGGGCTTCGACATCATCTTCTTCTGGGTCGCCCGGATGATCATGATGACCGACCACT
>CAZTNB010000095.1:0-11546 GCA_964614825.1 uncultured Gammaproteobacteria bacterium | reverse complement strand
AGCGGGTGGCGCCGGCGGCGAAGGCATTGAAGCCGCGGATCAGGAGCGCGCCCAGCGCGCTGTCGCGGCCCAGGCGCAAGGCGGCAGGCAGGCGCTGGCCCTTCGGATTGGGGAAGCCCGCGGTGTTGGTGACGATCAGCCGCGCGATGCGCTCGGGATGCCGGACCGCCCAGGCGAGGCCGATCATGCCGCCCCAGTCGTGCACCGCCAGCGTGAGCCCGCGGGTCGGCAGGCCGTGGTGGGCGACGAGATGCTGGTACAGCGCCTCGAGTTCATCGATGCGCGAGGCCAGCGTGTAGCGATAGCGCGCGTCGCCGGGCTTGTCGGACAGGCCCATGCCGATCCAGTCGGGGGCGATGCAGCGATGGGTGTCGCGCAGGCCCAGGACCAGGCGGCGCCAGTAGTAGCTCCAGCTCGGGTTGCCGTGCAGCATCAGCACCGGCGCACCACGGCCCTCGTCGAGGTAGTGCTGGCGCAGGCCGGGCGCGTGTTCGCGCCAGTGCGAAGCGAAGGGGTAGTCTGGAAAGTCCATCAGTGGAGGGCGATGCCGTAGGAGCGCATCTCATGCGCGACCGTGTACGCGGTGTCGCCGCATCGGGCGCCACCGTGGTTCGCGGTGCCTCGGTCGCGCATGAGATGCGCTCCTACAGGGCCGATCGGGCGCTACCAGACCACCTCGGCCATCGAGCAATTGAGGCCCGAGCCGATGCCCAGCAGCGCCACGCGCTTGCCGCGCGCGAGCCGCCCGGTTTCGGCCAGCTTCGACAGCGCCAGCGGCACCGAGGCCGGGCCGACGTTGCCGTACTCGGGAAACACGGTCAGCACGCGGCGCGGATCGATGCCCAGCAGCTCGATCAACGCGCCGGTATGCACCTTGCTCACCTGGTGGATCACGAACTCGTCGATCTCGCCCACCACCCAGCCCAGCGAGGCGCGCGCGGCCTGGAAGGTCTTGGCCGCGAGCTTGAGGCCCTCGACCAGCAGGGTCTTGGTGTCGGTGACCATGCGGTCCATGTTGCCGCGGCACAGGTGCGAGAACTGGGTCGCGGCGCGGGTCACGCTGCCGAGGAAGGGATGGCCGTTCGGCAGCAGCTCGCTGCGGCCCAGCACCATCGCCGCGGCGCCGGAGCCCAGCGTGAGCGAGGCGAACTCGGAGCGGAAGTCGTCGGCCGTGCTCTCGGGGCGCAGCAGGCGCTCGATGGTGCGCTCGGCGATCAGGTTCGAGGCCTCGCCGTTGACGATCAGCGCGTACTCGATGTCGCCGCGCTCGATCATGCGCGCGGCGATGTCCATGCCGTTGAGGAAACCCAGGCAGGCGTTGCCGACGTCGAAGTTCTGGCAGGTGTCGGCGAGGCCGAGGTTGCCGTGCACGATGCTGGCGGTGCTGGGCTCGAGGTAGTCGCGGCAAACCGAGGTGTTGACCAGGATGCCGATGGCCTCGTGCGAGACGCCGCTGGCGGCGATCGCCTTCTGCGCCGCCATGGTGGCGGCATCGGAGGGCGTCACCGGCCCGTCCCAGATGCGCCGCGCGGTGATCCCGGCCACGTCCTCGAACAGGTTGTCGCGGATGCCCAGGCGCTCGAGCGTGGGGGCGAGGCGCTGCATGATCTCGGCCGAAGCGAGCCGGATCGGGGCCTCGACGTGGTTCACGCTGGCGATGGCGACGTGTTTGTAGAGCATGGGCGTGGCGCCGGTTTGCAGGGGATCGAGCAAGGTAGAGCCAATCGCCGATCGGTGCAATTCGACGCCGCGCCCGCTGCTGGATCGCCCGGCGCCGGCGGGACCGGGAGTGACCAGCCGCCGGTCCGGGAGCGGCCTGGACCGGCGCCGCGCGCCTGCGTTCATCTGCACTGGAATAAAATGAACGTACCCTCTTTCTGGACGAACCCCTGATGAGCCCATGGACCTGGCGTGCGCGCGCGCTGGCCGCACTGCTCGCATTGAGCTGCGGCGCGGTGGCCGCAGCCCCCGTCGAGCTGCGCGGACAAACACCGGGCGGCGCGCATTACCTCATCGTGGTGCCGGAGGGTTGGCGGGCCGGCGGGCCGCTGGTGTTCGTGAACCATGGTTTCAACTTCACGCGGGACGTCGATCCCGACGTCGGACCGCTGCGCGACGTGCAGCTCGCGCAAGGCTACGCGCTGGCCGCCAGTGGCTTCCGGGGCCGCGGCTGGGCCCTGTCCTTCGCGCTGGACGACAATGCCGAGCTGCTGGAGGTGTTCCGGCGCGAGGTCGGAGAACCGGGCCAGATCATCCCGGTGGGCGGCTCGATGGGCGGCATCATCTCGCTCAAGCAGGCCGAGGATCCGCGCTTCCCCAACGTCGCCGGCGTCTATGCAGCGTGCCCGGCGGCCGCCGGCGCGCGCACCTGGGATGCGGCGCTGGACCTGCGGCTGGTCTATGACGTGGTCTGCGACGGCGTGGGCGGCGGCGAACTGCCCGAGGGTGCGGCGCCGATGCCCTGGGCCTACAACCTCGACCAGATCCCGCTCGACCTCGACGATCCCTTCGACAACGACTCGGTGCAGCGCGCGCTCGCGCGGGTCACCCAGTGCACCGGCTTGTCGCTGGCGCCGGCCTTGCGCACGCCGCCGCAGCGCAACCGCCTCGAGCGCCTGATGACCCTGAGCGGCATCAGCTCGGAGGAATTCCTCAGCGTCAACCTCGCCTACGCGGCCTTCGCGCTCGGCGACCTCGTGCGCTCGCCCGACAAGCTGGGCAACCGCAACCCCTTCGACACCCGCGGCGTCGACTACGGCGATGCCGAGGTCAACGCCAAGGTGCCGCGCTTCGCGCCGGATCCGTTCGCGCAGTGGGATCTGGTGCGCAGTTCCAGCCTCGACGGTTACGGCAGCCACAGGATCCTGTCGCTGCACACCAGCGGCGACGAACTGCTGCCGCCGCAGCACCAGCAGGTGCTGACCTCGCTGTATCGGCAGGACCGGCTGGTCCAGGCCATCGCCACCGAATCCGAGCGCAGCCATTGCGGCTTCAGCGACGCCGAGGGACGCGCGGGATGGGAGGCGCTGCGGGCCTGGATCGGCGGCGCGGCGCAGCCCACCGCGGCCAGCCTGCAAGCGAGCTGCGGGGCCCTGGTCGCGAGTGGCGACGAGGACGGTCCCTGCCGCCTGGTCGCGTATGACTACCGCAACGCGAGCGCGCTCGATCCGGTGATCGCCCCGCGCCCGGCGCTGGCGAAGTCGCAGGCCAGCGCGCGCATGGAAGGCAGCTGGTACGACCCGGCGCGCGACGGCGAAGGCTTCTATCTCGAACCGCGCCGCGACGGCGGGATGGTCGTGACCTGGTACACCTTCCCGCCCATCGGCGCCGCCGGCGAGCAGCTCTGGCTGATCGGCGATGGCAAGCTGCACGGCAACGGACTCGAGGTCGAACTGTTCCGGGTGTCGGGCGGCCGCTTCGCCGGACAGTTCGACCCCGCCAACGTGGTGCGCGAGCCCTGGGGCCGCGCGACCTTCGTGTTCGAGGACGACACCCATGCCGTCGTGCGCTATGCCGGCCCCGCGAACCATGGCAGCGCCACCCGCAGCCTCACGCGCCTGAGCCGGCAGCGCCGGCCGCTGTTCGACTTCGCGACCCCGCCGCCGCGTGACGTCGATTTCGCCGGCGCCTTCTACGATCCGGCGCGCTCGGGCGAGGGCCTTTTCATGCACGTGACCACGGATGCCGAGGGCGGCACGCCGCGGCCCCTGGTGTACTGGTACACCTTCGACGAGAACGGGCAACCGGCGTGGCTGGTCGCGGTCAACACGAACCATGAGTTCAGTCCGCCGCTGCCCTTCGGTACCTATGCCTTCGACGTGCTGCAGCCCGTGGGTGCCCGTTTCGGCGCCGATTTCGATCCCACGGCCGTGCAGCGCAGGCCCTGGGGCGGCCTGCTCCTGCGCTACAGCGCGGCGGCATGCCGCACGGTGGACATCGAATGGTCCCGCCGTTCGGATGGCGCCCGCGGGCAGCTGCAGTATCGGCGCCTGACCAAGCCGACTGCATCGAACTGCTAGACGCCGTAGTTCAGCGCAGTTGCATCAACGCGAACAGGTTGCCGTCGGGATCGCTGAAGAAGCCCATCCAGAGCTGCTTGTCGCCCAGCGGCGCGACCAGGTGCGGCTCGCCGTTGGGCGCCACCGTGGCGCCGCGGGACTTGACCAGGGCGAAGTCGCGCTCGAGGTCGGCGCTGTCGAAGTACAGCACCGTGCCCGCGGGCTTGAGGTCCGGCTGGTCGGCCTGGCTCAGCATCAGCCGCTGCCCCGCGCAATCGAAGAAGGCGACGTTGGGCGCCTCGAACAGGAACTTCAGCCCGACCACGTCGCGCCAGAAGCGCACCGCGCGGCCCATGTCGTGCACGCTGAGCGCGATCTGGCCGATGCGGCCCAGGGACGGCAACGTCGTCATGGCGAACCCTCCCGCAGTCGATTCGCGCGCAGCATACCGCCGCCCCGCCCCAATGTAGGAGCGCATCTCATGCGCGACCGCGGAGGCACAGGCGCCGGTTGCGTGCGAGTCCGCGGTCGCGCATGAGATGCGCTCCTACACAAGTGTGCCATGTCTTGCCCGTGGCGTCGAAGCGAGTCCGGGACCGTCGGCATCCGCGTGGCGGCGAGTTGCACTGGATGCCTGGGCCGACACGCGGATGGCGGCGGGCCCGGACCCCCGCGCTTGCGGAAGCGGCCGACTCGCAGCTCAGCCGCAGGTCCACGCCCCGAAGCGCTGCTCGCCTTCGCGCGGCTCGTCGAGCGCCTGCACGGTGTCGGCGCCCAGGGCCGCGGCTTCGTTGCGGGCGTAGGACTCGAGTTCGTCGCGCACCTTGTTGCGGTTGCGCTCGATGCCGGCGACGGCGTGCTTCACCGACACCGTGACCTCGCCGCGCTTGCGGCAGGCCGACAGGTCGGCGTCGTAGGCCACCCGCACCTCGCGACCGCGCGCGTCCGGCTCGACCCAGGTGCAGGCGCCGAGGAACAGGCACGCGCCCAGTGCGGCGGCGGAACCTGCGGAACGGAACCGGTTCATGGGCATCTACCTCGTCGTGGGTGGCGCGCAGTGGAACAGCGCGCGCCCTGCCGCGCGCTGAACGAGCCTGCATTCGGCGCCGGGGCCGGGGTTGCCGCCGCGCGCGGCGCGCGCGGGAACTCCGCTCAGCGCAGCACCTTGCCGTCGGCGTCCATGACCTTGACCTCGCCCAGGTTCAAGGCCCGCACCGGCGCCTCGATCTTCGACAGGTCGCCCACCACCACCCAGGTCAGGGCCTGCGGCCGGATCACCTCGCGCGCCGCCGCGTGCACGCCTTCCTCGGTCTGGGCCTCGATGCGGTCCTTGAGCGTGGCCACGTAGTCGTCCGGGCGCCCGTAGACCACGATGCTGTTCATCGCCGAGGCAACCGCGCCAGCGGTCTCGTACTCGCCGGGCATGCTGCGCACGTCGTTGGCCTTGACCTTGGCGATCTCCTCCGCGCTTGCGGGCCGCTCGCCGAGGTAGGCCGCGAGCTCCTTCATGATTTCGGCGATCGACTCCGCGGTCTTGTCGGTCTGCACCGGCGCATGGATCAGGAACGGGCGCTGGCCCTTCGCGCCCGGCAGCGAGCTGCTGGCGCCGTAGGACCAGTGCTTGTCCTCGCGCAGGTTCATGTTGAGGCGCGAGCTGAACACGCCGCCCAGGATCGCGTTCATGGTGCCGATCTCGAGGTGGTTCGGCGCCGTGGTCGGCGGCGCGAGGTGGCCGGCGATCACGATCGACTGTTCGGCGCCGGGCTTGTCGACCAGGTACACCACCGGCTTCGCGGGCAGCGCGACCTGGGCCAGGTTCTTGGCCGGCAGCGGCGTGGCCGGCGCCTTCCAGCCGCGCAAGCGCTCTTCGAGCAGCGGCAGGATCGCTTCGAGCGTGGTGTCGCCCACCACCAGCACGGTGGCGTTGTCCGGCCGCAGCCAGCGCTGGTGGAACGCGACCAGGTCCTCGCGCGTGAGTGCGGCGATCGAGGCCTCGGTGCCGCTGCCCGAGAAGGGAATGCCATAGGCATGGTCGGCGCCGTAGAGCAGCGGCGGCAACAGGCGCAGCGCGATCGCGCCGGGCTGGGTCTTCTCCTGCGCGATGCGCGCCAGCCAGGACTTGCGCACGCGCTCGATCTCGCCGGGCTCGAAGCGCGGCCGCAGCAGGACGTCGGCGAGGAGATCCAGCGAGGCCGGCAGCTGGTCGGCCAGCGTGGATACACCGACATAGGCGGCGTCGAGCAGCGAGCCGGCATAGACCTGCGCGCCGAGGTCTTCCGCGCGCGCCTTGAGCTCCAGCGCCGTGTACTTGCCGGCGCCCTCGTCGAGCATCGCGAGGGTGAAGCCGGCGGTGCCGAGCTTGCCGCCGTGGTCGGCGGCGTAGCCGGCATCGAACAGCAGTTGCACGTTGACCACCGGCACTTCGGGCCGCCGCGCCAGCACCACGCGCGCGCCGTTGGACAGGGTCGCGCGCTCGAGCGTCGGGAAGCGCACCGCCGGGAAGGATTCCACCGCCGGCGGGCCCTTGCTGCGGTCGACGGGGCTGGCCACGGTGGCGTGCTCGCCGAACGGCAGCACCGTCAGCGTGTGGTCGCCCTGCGCGAGCCAGCGCTTGAGCACGGCCTGGACCTCGGCCGGCGTCGCGGCCTCGATGCGGGCCAGCGACTCGCGATAGCAGTCGGGCTTGCCGGTGAAGGTGTAGCACTGGGCGAGGATGTCGGCCTTGCCGCCGAAGCCGCCGATGCGCTCGATGCCGCGCACGAAGCCGGCGCGGAACACGGTCTTGGCACGCGCGAGCTCCGCGTCGGTGGGGCCCTCGGCGATGAGGCGCGCGAGTTCTTCATCGAGCGCGCGCTCGACCAAGGCCGGATCCACCTCGGCCTTGACCATCGCCTGCAGCACGAACTGGCCGCCCAGCTCCTGGCTGTTGTTGTAGGTCGAGACGCTGTCGGCGATGCGCTCGACGTGCACCAGGCGCTCGTCCAGGCGCGAAGCGGCGCTGCCGCCCAGCACCTGCGCGGCGAGGTCGAGCAGGTCGGCGTCGGCCGTGCCCGCGCCCGGCACGTTCCAGGCCTTCATCACCAGCGGCTGCGCCACGCGATCCTGCATCGTGTCGCGGCTCGACGCGATGCGCGGCGCCACCCAGGCGCGATCGCGCGTCAGCGGCGGCCCGGCGGGAATATCGCCGAAGTAGCGCGTGACCTTGTCCTTCGCGGTGGCCAGGTCGATGTCGCCGGCCAGCACCAGCACCGCGTTGGAAGGACCGTAGTAGGTCTGGAACCAGGTCTTGACGTCCTCGAGCGAGGCCGCCTCGAGGTCGTCCATGCTGCCGATCACGGTGCGGCGGTACGGGTGGCCCTCGGGATAGCTCGAGCGGGCGAGGCGTTCCCACACCCGGCCATAGGGCTGGTTCTCGCCCTGGCGCTTCTCGTTCTGGACCACGCCGCGCTGCTCGTCGAGGCGCGCCTGGTCGATCACGCCCAGGAGATGTCCCATGCGGTCGGACTCGAACCACAGCGCGAGGTCGAGCGCGGTGGTCGGCACGTTCTGGAAGTAGTTGGTGCGGTCGTAGTTGGTGGTGCCGTTCTGGTCGGTGGCGCCGGCCAGCTCGAAGGGCTTGAAGAACTCGTCGTTGTAGTGCTCCGAGCCCTGGAACATCAGGTGCTCGAACAGGTGCGCGAAGCCGGTCTTGCCCGCGACCTCGTCCTTGGCGCCGACGTGGTACCAGAGGTTGACCGCCACGATCGGCGCCTTGCGGTCGGTGTGCACGACCACGGTCAGGCCGTTGTCGAGGCGGAAGGTCTCGTAGGGGATGGCGACGGGCGCGGCGGCGCGCGCGAGGCCGCTCGCCGACAGCGCGGCGAAGGCGAGCGACAGGAACAGGGGACGCAGGGCCATGCGGACACTCCGGAACGCGGGTCGTGGCGGGGATCGGGCCGCACCGGGGCGCTCTGGCGCCCGGCGGGCCGGGAGCCTAGCATCGGCCCTCGGGGCGGCGCGGCGTAAGGGTCGATGGTCATGCGACGGGTCGTGGTCACCGGGGCGAATCGCGGACTCGGCCTCGAGTTCACGCGGCAACTGCTGGCGCGCGGCGACCGCGTCTACGCCGCCGTGCGCAAGCCGGGCCAGGCGCACGAGCTGACCAGGCTGGCCCTGGCCCACCCGGGACGCCTGTCGGTGCTGCCCTTCGATGCCACCAAGGCGGCCACCGCCGCCGAGCTGGTGCGCGAGATCGGACTGGTCGACGACGCCCTCG
The DNA here is from genome assembly GCA_964614825.1 of uncultured Gammaproteobacteria bacterium. Classification (GTDB taxonomy): domain Bacteria; phylum Pseudomonadota; class Gammaproteobacteria; order Xanthomonadales; family Ahniellaceae; genus JAGOEZ01. The sequence continues at coordinate 3,293 of CAZTNB010000095.1, read as the reverse complement.
ACACGCTGGTCAACAACGCCGGCGTGCTGCCCGCGGGCGAGCGCTTCGGCTCGCTCGAGGCGAAGACCCTGGTCGAGACCTTCACCGCCAACGTGGTCGGCGCCACCCTGCTCACGCAGGCCGCCACGCCCATGCTCGAGCGCGGGGTCACGCCGCGCGTGGTCAACATCAGCTCCAACCTGGGTTCGATCAGCACCCGCGCCGCGTTCGGCACGCCGAGCTACGCCATCTCCAAGGCGGCGCTCAACATGGCCACGCGCCAGCTCGCGTTCGAGCTGGCCGCGCGCGGCATCATCGCGGTGGCGATCAACCCGGGCTGGGTGCGCACCGCCATGGGCGGGCCCAAGGCGGAGCTGGAACCGGCCGAGGCGGTGGCGGCGATCCTGGGCGTGGTGGACCGCCTGCGCAGTTCCGACAGCGGCCGCTTCCTCGACGGCAAGGGCGACGAAGTCCCGTGGTGACGCGCATGCGGCCTTCACGCCGCCTGCGTATCTTGCGCGCATGGATGCACGCGCCGCCCTGCTGACCCTGCTCTGCGCGCTCGCCGCGGCCGCCACCCGGCCCGCCGGGGCCGGCGAGCGCGTGCAGTACGAGGGCAGCGCCTACGATGTCGACGACGGCCGCCTGCTGTACCGCGAGTCGCACTACGTGGACCGCGCCGCCGACGGCAGCGGCAACCGCGTGGTGCTGTACCGCTGTCCCGACGGGGCGGCCTTCGCGCGCAAGCGCATCGATTACGCCGGCGCCAGCCTGGTGCCCGACTTCGAGATGGTCGATGCGCGCCTGGGCTACCGCGAGGGCGTGCGCCGCGAGGGCGCGGCGCGCACCGTGTTCGTCAAGCGCGGCCCGCTGCGCGAGGAGCGCACGGGACCGCTGCCGCCGGTGCAGGGCCTGGTGGCCGACGCCGGCTTCGACGAGTTCGTGCGCCAGCACTGGGACGCGCTGGTCGCCGGCGAGACCGTGCGCTTCCCGTTCCTGCTGCCGAGCAGGATCGACTGGTTCGACTTCAAGGTGCGGCGCGCGACCGGGGTGGACGATGCCGACGACGACACCCTGGTGATCCGCCTGTCGCTGGGCGCGTGGTGGGCCTTCCTGCTGCCGCACGTCGACGTGCGCTATGCGCTGGCGCGGCGCGAGCTGGTGCGCTACACCGGCATCACCAGCGTGCGCGACCCCGCCGGCCGCAACTACGAGGCGCGCATCGAGTTCGCGCCGGGCGACCGCCGGCCGCTCGATGCCGGCGCGCTGCAGGCGGCGCTCGCCACGCCGCTGGCCGGCGCCTGCACGGGCTGAATCGCGGCGACCCGGCGCCCGGCTGCGACGCCCGGATGCCCTCGCGCATCCGGTAACGAGGGGCGTCGGATTGGCCGCGCCCCGGCCCCTGCTCGGAGGTAGTTCCATGTCCACAACGCAAACCCTGCGCCGGCAGGCGCTCGCCCTGCTGCTGGGCGGACTGTGCGCGTTCGCCGCCATCGCCGCCGAAACCGTGCGCGACGAGACCACCATCGTGGCGCGCACCGCCGGCGGCGCGCTGGAGAAGGTCACGTACGAAGGCGAACTCGCCCCCGGCGAACAGCGCGCGTTGACCACCGCCAAGGGCAATCCGGCCCTGCTCAGCCGCACCGACGCCGGCATGGTGCTGGAGGTCGCGGGCGAGTCCTTCGACATCCCGGTACCGAGCGCCGAACTGGCCGACGGGGCGGCGCCGGAGGGCGGCGCGGGTCACGGCCGCAAGATCGTCATCAAGCACGTCGACAAGGACGTGGTCGCCGACGCCAACGGCAGCGAGGAGCACGAAGTCGTGACGGTCAGGCGCGTGCACCACGACGGCGACGGCGACGGCGATGCCGCCGCGGCCGAGCTGTTGCTGGTCGACCCGATGGACCCCGAACTGGCGCTGGAAGCCGCGGGCGAAGGCAAGCGCGTGATCGTCATGCGCAAGCTGGTGAAGGAACACACCGTGGACGGGCCGGTGCAGTAAGCGGCGCCCGCCGGACACCGTGTCCGCAGGCGGACACGGTGTCCGATCCCGGGACGGCGGACAGTCCGCGCACGCCTCGGCGCGCCAGCCGCTCCACTCGTCGAATCCTCACTTCCCTTTCGGCGTCAATCACTTAGGCTGCAACTGCGGGACTGGTCGATACACGATGTAACCGTTGGCATCCCGGGTGCATCTATGTAGGCAGGACGGGCCCCGCCCCGCCCCCGAGGAAGGACGAAGTCATGAACCTGGAAACCCAAATCCGCCGCAGCCTGTTCTCCCTTGCCCTGGTGGCCGGGACGCTGGGCGTGATCGTGTCGCAGGCCGAAAGCCGCGAGGTCGAGGGGGTCATGGCCCGGGAAGTGGCCGCCGCCTGCGAGGCGGTACTGCCGGCCGAGGCCGACCAGGTGGGCGAGATCCGCGCCAGCAGCGGCCGCCAGGGCTGGCGTTCGCTCCTGCCCGCGGTCGTGATCCGCACCCGCCACTGAGTCGAGTCCCGCGCGGCGCCCGCCGGCGCCGCGCTTCCCACCCCGCAGGTCCATCCGCTTCGCTATCCTCCGCGGCCCCCTCCCGCGGAGACCGCCATGCAGCTACGCCCGTTCGGCGCCACCGGCATCCGGGTCTCGGCGCTGGGCTTCGGCGCCTGGGCCATCGGCGGCCAGGCCTACGGCGCGGTCGATCGCGCCGAGTCGCTGCGCGCGCTGGCGCGGGCCGAGGAACTGGGTTGCAACTTCGTCGACACTGCGGCCGTCTACGGCGACTCCGAAGCGGTGCTGGGCGAGTTCCTCGCCGGACGGCGCGCGCGCTGGGTGGTCTCGACCAAGTACTCGGGCCAGCCCGAGGGGCTGGCGCGCACGCTGGAGTCGCAGCTGCGCGCGCTGCGCACCGACGCGGTCGACTTCTACATGGTGCACTGGGCGCCCGGCCGCGGCGAGGACGCGCTGTACGAGGCGCTGGCGGCGGCCAAGCGCGCGGGCAAGGCGCGCGCGGTCGGGGTCTCGCTCAAGACCGCGGCCGACATCGACCGCGTGCTCGCGCAGCCGGTCATCGACGGCTTCATGCTGCGCCTGAGCCTGCTCGATCCCGATCCCTTCCTGCAGCGGCGCGAGCGCATCCGCGAGCGCCGGGCCGCGGTGGTGGTGCGCTCGGCGCTGCGCGAGGGCTTCCTCGGCGGCCGGTACGGCGCCGATGCGCGCTTCGACGACCCGGCCGACCAGCGCCATGGCTGGAGCCGCGAGCAGGTCGCGGCCCTGGCGCGGCAGGTCGAGCGCTTCCGCTTCCTGGAGGCCGAGTGCGGCGCGCTGGCGCTGGC
>CAZTNB010000094.1:0-11593 GCA_964614825.1 uncultured Gammaproteobacteria bacterium | reverse complement strand
ACCTGGAAGCGCACGGTTCCCGTGGTCGCGCTGCACGATGCCGCCAGCGTCGCGGCGATGGTGCCGGTCGTGTTGGTGATCCCGGCCACCGTGATGCCAGTGGCGGTGCCGCCGGCGACCTGGGTCACGGTAAGGCTACCTGCCGCGGTCTGCGCATCGGCCACCGTGCCCACCGTGACCGCGGCTCCCGCCGGACTGCCCTGCTGGCGCGCGATCGCCGCCGCCGGGGTGAAGGTCGGCGCGGTGTTGGTCACCTGCAGCTGGAACGTGGCGTCGGTGACGGTGCCGCAGTTGTCGGTGGCGCGGATCGTGATCGTGTGGGTGCCGACCGGCGCTGCGTTCGACAGCGTGACCACGCCGGCGGCATTGACCGAGATCGTGCCGGTGTAGGTGCCCGCGCTCTGTACGGCAACCGTTGATACCGAGCCGTTGTCGGTCGGACCGGTAGCCGGATTGACCGTGGTGCCGGTCCCGCCCACGACCGAAGCGTTCGCATAGGTCAGCGTCGGTGCCGTGTTGGCACTGACGTTGAGCTGCAGGTCGCCGGTGCCGGTGGCGCTGCCGTCGGACACCTGGAAGCGCACCGTGCCGCTCGTCGCGCTGCAGGACGCAGCCAGGGTCGCCGCCACCGTCCCGCCGGTGTTGGTGATTCCGGCGACGGTGATGCCGGTGGCGGTGCCGCCGGCGACCTGGGTCACCGTCAGGCTGCCGGCTGCCGTCTCGGCATCGGCCACCGTGCCCACCGTGACCGCGGCTCCCGCCGCGCTGCCCTGCTGGCGCCCGATCGCGCCCGCCGGGGTGAAGGTCGGCGAGCTGTTGCCGCCGATGGTGAAATTGGCCGCCGAGATCCCCGCCGGCGCCGCGAAGTCGTGTTCGCGCACGCGGATGCGCGCCTGCGTGGTCGGCGAGTTCGGCACCGTCCAGGCGCGCGTGCCGGTATTGGCCACGTCGGTCGCGATGGCGGTCGGGAAGGTGGTGCCGCCATCGGTGGACAGCTCGATGGTGACGTTGCGGGCGAAGCCGCCGGTGTTGGTCCAGGTGATGTTGGTGTTGGCGCCGACGGCCAGCGAGCCACCGCTGGGCGCGACGCTGGTGATGGTGTCGGGCACCAGGTCGGCGGTGGTGTCGCGGTACCAGCCGATGTCGCGCGTGAGTTGGCGGGTCAGGTCGAGGGTCAACGGCAAGCCCGCGTTGATCGCCGGCTCCATCAGCAGGTTCGGCGTCGCGCGCGTGTTGTAGTGCGAGACCGAGGAGCCGGGCTCCAGCGTGGCCGGCGTGTAGAGCTCGACGCGCCCGGTCGCTGCATCCCGGCCCAGGGTCAGGAAGCCCGAGGCGATGCGCACGTTCGGGCCGTCCCACAGCAGGTCGTTGTTGTTGATCGCCGAGGCCGCGCGTTGCGCGTCGCTCATCTGGAACCAGGTCAGGCCCTGGTCGCGATCGAACTGGAAACGGGCCCACACGTCCGGGAAGCCGCTGACGAAGGCCCCCGTGGCCTCGTCCGTGAAGCTGGAGAAGCCGATGCCGTGGCCGATCTCGTGCAGCAGCACCACGAACAGGTTGATCGTGCCGGCCGGCGTGGCGTTGTCCAGGCCGTAGTAGAAGCGCGTGCCGGCGCCGAGGCATCCCGCGTCGACGTCGCTGTTGAAGGTCGCGTTGACATCGGGACTGGCGCTGCTGTCCGCGCCGCGCAGTTTGTTCGCCAGGGCCTGGTGGTACCAGGTGTCGGTGAATATCGCGTTGGGGAAGTTGCCGTGGATCGTGGTGGTTCCAGCCGAGCCCAACACGCCGCCGGAGGTCGTGCACGGCGTGAGCGAATTGAACTGCGAGCCGACCTGCACCGTGATGCTGCTGTCGAGGAAGGCGCTCCACACCGCGGCGGCGGCATTGAACAGCTGCAGGCGCTGCTGGCCCAGGTTGGCCCCGGTATTGCCCGGCGCGGGCAGGAACGCCGGCGCCGTGGAATTGAATCCCTCGCCGGCGCCGTCGTTGTTGACGATGGTGAAGGTCGAGGTGTTGGGCACCAGGATCGGCGTGCTCTTGTCGATCAGGTCGGAGTAGAAGCGGAACTCGCCCACGCTCATGCCGTGCAGGCGGGCGGTCTCGGCCAGTTCCGCGTCCAGCGCCGCAGCCTTCGAGCCCACGTAGCGCTCGCCGGTCTCGAGGTTGCGCCCCAGGAAGCGGTTGGCCTCGACCAGGCTCGACACGCAGCCCAGCATCACTTCGCCGCTGCCGCCCAACTGGCCGAGCAGCACGTGCTGGAAACGACCCTTGAGGTCGACGGACAGCGAGCCATCGGGCTCGCTGGCGACCGGCAGGTCGATGCTGCGGCGGTCGGCCAGGCGGGCGATGAGGTCGGCGAGCGCGCGGTCGGACTCGATGGTCGGCTGCGCGCCGGCCGGCTGGGCGACGCACGACAGCGACGCCACCAGCACCCACGCCATTGCAGCGCGAATCAAGTTCATGCAGCCCCCCCAACAAGCCGCCGCGGCCGGCGCCGCGTCGGCAGCATACCCTCGCCGGGGCCGGAACCGGGTCCCGGCGATCGGGCGAATCCCGACGGTCGCGCGCCCGGACCCGCTCAGTTCGCCAGCGGCGGACAACCCATCGCGTCGCGGACCGCCATGGCCTCGGGCATCCAGTCCTGCAGGTTGCCGATGCGCGTGGCCGAACTGGGATGGGTCGAGGCGAACTCGGGCGGCGCCTGCCCGCCGGAGTTCTCGGCCATGCGCTCCCACAGGCCGATCGACTCGCGCGGATCGAAACAGGCGGCGGCGGAGAGCAGCAGGCCCACCTTGTCGGCCTCGCTCGCGTGGTCGCGCGAGAACGGCAGCAGGATGCCGTACTGCGCGCCGGCGCCCAGCGCGGCCATCACCATCTGCTGCTGTTGCGGGTCCATGTCGCCCACCGCCATGCCGGTGGCCATCGACCCCAGTTGCACCAGCTTCTGCTGCGCCATGCGCTCGGCGCCGTGGCGCAGCAGCGCATGCGCGATCTCGTGGCCCATCACCGCGGCCAGCGCGTCGCCGTTGCGCGCGATCGGGATGATGCCGGTGTAGACCGCGATCTTGCCGCCGGGCAGGCAGAAGGCGTTGGCCTGTTCGGACTCGATCACCGCCACCTGCCAGTCGAAGGCGTCCCAGCGCACCGACTTCGGGATGTTGCGGTTCTGCGCCAGCCACTCCTCGACCTTCGGCGCCGCCTCGACCAGCCGGTGCGCGATCGCGCCCACCTGCCGCGGCAGCTCGCCCTCGGTGACCACGTTCGACTGCGACAGCACTTCCTGGAACGACTGCAGCCCCAGCGCCGCTTCCTCCTCGACGGAAGTGTCGATCAGCTGCGAGCGGCCGGTGAAGGAGGCGTCCTGCTTGTGACTGAGCCAGTAGTAGCCCATGTAGCCGGCGAACAGCAGCAGCACCCACCAGCGGATGCCGCCGCGGCGCTGGCCCGCCTGCGCCGGTCCCATGCCACCGGGTGCGCGATTGCCGAACGGACCCATGGCGATCTCCTGCGCTGCGATGCCGGGCATTGTATGCGCCGCGGCGGCCGGGGCCATAACCCGCCCCGCGTTGGCGCGCCCGCGAGGCACCGGGACGCCGCGCCGGCCGGCCGCACGAGCGCCGGCGCGGGTGCGGGTACTGTTCCTGAGATTCCCTAGAGGTCGCGCGCGACGCGGAAGCCGATGCGCGCGCTACGCACGTCGGCGCGCGAGGCGGCGCGATAGGCGGAGCGGATCTGGTCCGGCGCGCTGCCCCAGGCGCCGCCGCGCACGACACGCCGCTCGCAGCCCTTGTTGACCCAGGCGCTGCCGTCCTCGGGCGCGCGCAGGTAGCTGTCGTGCCAGCAGTCCGCCACCCACTCGGACACGTTGCCGTCGAGGTCCTGGATGCCGAAGGGATTCGCCGGATAGGTGCCGACCGGCGCCGGCCCCCAGTAGCCATCGGAATAGCGCGGGAATCCGCGGCTCCAGCTGCGCTTGGACGTCGAGCGGTCGCCGTCGCCGGTGAAGTTGCCCAGCACGCGCGTCGGCGCGCCGTCGCCCCACCAGTAGCGGTCCTTCGAACCCGCGCGCAGCGCGTACTCGAACTCGGCCTCGCTGGGCAGCCGGTAGGCGCGGCCGGTGACCGCGGCCAGCCACTCGGCGTAGGCGTTGGCGTCGTTCCAGCTCAGGTGCACCACGGGATCGCCGTCGCGGGCCGGATTGCCGACGTAGTCCTTGCGCCAGTCCACGCCCTTGCCGGTGGTCATGCGCCCGCTGGATTCGTCGTAGTAGGTCGAGTTGCCGAGCTTCTCCGCATCGGTCAGGTAACCGCTGGCCTCCACGAAGCGCCGGAACTGGGCCACCGAGACCTCGCCGCGCGACAGCGCGAAGGCATTGCCGATGCTCACGCGGTGCCGCGGGCCCTCGCTGGCCTTGCGGCCGCGCTCGCTGTCGGCGGAGCCCATGGTGAACTCCCCGATCGGGATCACCACCATCGTGGGCCCCGACCCGCTGCGATCGGCGAACGGATCCTCGAACGACTCGCCGGGCCCGAGGTGGTCGTAGATGCGCGCGTTCTCGACCCGCAACTTCAGCGCCGCGACCGCCTCCGGCGGCGCGGCCAGGGCCTCGGCGCGCGCCACCAGCTCGGCGGCGCGATCGACGTCGCGCGCATCCAGCGCCATGCCCGCGCGTTCCATCAGGCCCTCGGCGCGCCGTTGCTGCAGCTCGACGATGCGCGAGCGGGTGGCGAGTTGGCGCTGCGAACCGGGCACGATCGCCCCGGCCAGCGCGAGCAGGCGGTCGGCGTCGGCGAACTCGTCGACGCTGGCCGCGGCCAGCGCGCGCTCGAGCACCAGCGCCTCGATCTCGACCAGGCCCTGGCTGGCGGCGCGGTTGCGCGGGTCCAGCGCCAGCGCCGCGCGATAGCTGTCGAGCGCGCTGGCGCCCTCGGGTTCGAAGCGCTGCCCGGCCGCCATGCGCTGGGCGCCCTCGCGCAGCAACGCCTCCAGCTGCGGCTGCTGCTGCAAGCGGCGCGCGAGCGCGGCGGCGCGGTCGGCGGCCTGCGGCAGCTCGGCGACGGCGGCAAGCAATTCGTTGGCCGGGCGGGCGTCGCCGTCGTCGAGCGCGAGCTCGGCCGCGTCGAAGGCCGCGCGCAGCGCGCCATCGATGCCCTCCCTCGCCCGCACGTTGGCCGGGTCGAGCTCCAGCGCCGCGTCGTACCAGTACACGGCGCTGTCGTCCGCCGGCAGCACCAGGCGCCCGGCTTCGGCCGCGGCGGCGCCGCGCAGCAGCGCGTCGTCGAGCGCCGCCTGTGCCTTCGGGTCCAGCGGCGTCGCGGCCACGGCGGGCGGTGCCGCCGCTGTGGGCGCCGTGGTCGCGCCCGTTGGCTCGGCGGCGGGCGCCTCGGCTTGCGGCGCGGCCGGGCTCGCCTCCCCGGCGGCGCGCGCGATCGCCTCGGCGCGCACCCGCTCGGCGGCCGCCTCGTAGGCCTCGGCGACCTGGGCGGCCTCGCCCGGGGCCGGCGCGGCCGCCTCCTCGCCGCGCCACCGATAGGCGAAGGCCAGCGCCAGGATCAACAGCCCCGCGGCGCCGCCCCAGGCCGCCTTGTCGCGCAGGTTCAGGTTCACCGGATTCCGCACTGCGCGCGTGGCGCGCGCCCGCGTGCGACCATAGGCGATGACGCCGCCGCGCCGCAACACGCGCGCCCGCGCGGCCCGACCCTCGTTCACTTCCGGTTGCGCATGCCCACCATCCTGACCCAGGCCGCCGCCCTCGACGAACTGGCCCAGCGCCTCGTCGCCCGCGACCGCATCGGCCTCGACACCGAGTTCATGCGCGTGCGCACCTTCCTGCCCGAATTGGCGCTGATCCAGCTGCGGGTCGATGGCGACACCGTGCTGGTCGACCCGGTGGCATTGCCCGGGCTCGGGGCGCTGGCGCCCGCGCTGCGCGGCGCCGCGCCGCTCAAGCTCATGCATTCGGCCAGCGAGGACCTGCTGGCGCTGGCGCCGGTCGCAGGCGGCGCGCTGGCCGGCCTGTTCGACACCCAGATCGCGGCGGCCTTCGCCGGCCTCGGCGCCGGCATCGGCTACCAGCGCCTGGTGTTCGAGCTGCTGGGGGTGGCGCTGCCCAAGTCGGAGACGCGCTCGAACTGGCTGGCGCGGCCGCTCAGCGCCGCGCAACTCGAATACGCCGCCGCCGACGTGGAGCACCTGCCGCCGCTGCACGACGCCTTGCTCGAGCGCCTGCAGGCGCGCGGCATGCTCGCCTGGTGCGAGGAGGAGTGCGCGCGCATGGCGCGCGACGCGGCCGACGACGCGCCGCCGGAGAATCCGCACTGGGAATTCCGCAACGGCTGGCGCTGGCCGCTGGACGCGCAGGCGCGGCTCAAGCGCCTGCTCGAATGGCGCGAGCAGGTCGCGCGCCGCATCGACAAGCCGCGCAGCTGGGTCTACGACAACCCGGGCCTGGCGGCGCTGGCGCTGGACCCGCCGCGCAGCGCCGAGGCGCTGGCCGAGCGCACCCGCCAGCAGCGCTCCTTCCCCCGGCGCGAGGCCGAAGCCCTGCTGCGGCTGGTGCAGCAGCCGGTGACCGACGAGGAGCGCATGCTGGCCCCGATCCCCGCGCCGCTGGACGATGCGCAGGAGCGCCGCTTCGAGGCGCTAAAGGCGCGGGTGGCCGAACGCGCCATCGCCCTCGACCTGCCGCCCGCGCTGATCGCCTCGCGGCGCGTGCTCGAAGCCGTGGTGCGCGGCCGCTCCGATCCCGACGAGACCGGCGGCTGGCGCTCGCAGGTGCTGGGCGTGCCGCTCGAATCGGCGGCCTGAGCGGCGGCCACTCCCTGCGCGCCGCCCCCTAGCCGCCTGCCGGACCTTCCGTTATCATGCGCGGCCTTTCGCGGGGGCCATGCGCCCTTTCGAACGTGGGCCGGTAGCTCAGCTGGGAGAGCGCTGCGTTCGCAATGCAGAGGTCGGGAGTTCGATCCTCCTCCGGTCCACCAACTACGTACCTCAAGTTCGCTCCGAAGCGCGCCCCGCAACCGCATCCGGCGCACCCAGAGCACCGCAAGAAGGGATGCCTCGATGGCATCCCTTCTTGCATCCAGGGCCCGTAATCACCAGCCGCCCCGCCGCCCCTGCCCCGCGCCCCGGCCCGGCCCCCCGCGATCCCCGATCGAACGCCTACGCCACCCCGAGGAAGTCCCTCTTCCCCAACTCCACCCCGTTGTGCCGCAGGATGTTGTAGGCCGTGGCCACGTGGAAATAGAAGTTCGGCAGCACATACCCGATCAGGTAATCCTGCCCGCGGAACTCCAGCGTCCGCTCCCGCAATGGCAACTGGATCTCGCGCTCCTCGCTGCCCTCGATCAGCGTCCGTTCCACGCCGTCGATGTAGGCCATCACCTTGCCGATGCGCGCGCGCAACTCGTCGAAGCTCGTCTCGTTGTCCTCGTGCCTGGGCGGCGCCAGGCCGGCCAGGCGCGCCGCGCCCGACTTCGCCATGTCGCAGGCGATCTGCACCTGGCGCAGCAGCGGGAACATGTCGGGGAACAGGCGCGCCTGCAGCAGGTGCGCCGGGTCGTAGCCCTTGTGGGTCGCGTGGGCCTGCGCCTTGACCAGGATCTTCTCGAGCGCATTGAGCATCAGCCGGAAGGTGCCGACCGAGGCGTCGTACATGGAAATCGTCATGGTTGGGCTCCGAGTGGGACCGCACTAGCCTTGCACAACCCGCGCGGCGCCGGAGGGGTGGGATCGGACAAGCCGCGCCGGCGTGGCTAGAATCGCCGCACGGCCCCGTAGCTCAGCTGGATAGAGCGCGCCCCTCCTAAGGGCGAGGTCGCCCGTTCGAATCGGGCCGGGGCCGCCACCCGCGCGCACCGGCTGCATTCCGCGATGCGCGCCACACTCGGTTAACCGGCTGTTCGGTATCTTCCGGCACTGGGTTCGCACGCCACGGGGATCGAGCCATGCGACGCGCCTGCCGCCTTGCCGTCGGTGCCACCCTCGCCGCACTGCCCGCGCTGCTGCCAGCGCAGACCGTGCCGCCGGGCTTCCAGGTCAGCACCGCGTTCTCGGGTCGCGCCAACCCGACCGCGATCCGCTTCGCCCGCGACGGGCGGGTGTACATCGCGCAGAAAAGCGGCCAGATCTTCGAGTACGACAACATCGCCGACACCTCGGGCACCCAGGTCGCCGACCTGCGCACCAACGTGCACAACTTCTGGGACCGCGGCCTGCTCGGCTTCGCGCTCGACCCGGAATTCCCGGAAGAGCCCTACTTCTACGTGCTCTACACCCACGATGCCGGCATCGGCGGCATCGCGCCGCGCTGGGGCACCGCCGGCGCGACCAACGACGGCTGCGGCGGTACCTTGTCCAATGGCGGCCCCACCGCCAGCAACGGCGGCTGCGTGGTCAGCGGGCGGCTGTCGCGGCTGACCCTCGCCGGCGGCACCACCACCGAACAGGTGCTGGTGGAGGACTGGTTCCAGCAGTACCCGAGCCACTCGATCGGCACCACGCTGGTGGGCGCGGACGGCTTCCTCTATGCCGGCGCGGGCGATGGCGCCAGCTTCAACTTCACCGATTGGGGCCAGGCGCCGAACCCCAATTTCCCGGACCCCGACTCGCCCGGCAACGAAGGCGGCGCGCTGCGCGCCCAGGACCTGCGCACGCCGGGCGACCCGCTGAGCCTGTCGGGCACCATCATCCGCGTCGACCGCCGCACCGGCCTGCCGGCGCCGGGCAATCCGCGCTTCGCCACGCCCGGCGCCAGCGACAACGAGCGCCGCGTGATCGGCCACGGCCTGCGCAATCCGTTCCGCTTCACCAACCGCCCCGGCACCAGCGAGCTGTGGATCGGCGACGTGGGCTGGAGCGAGTGGGAGGAGATCGAGGTGCTGCCGGCGGTGGACGCCGGGGCGCCGGCCGCGGCGCCGAATTTCGGCTGGCCCTGCTACGAGGGCAACGCGCGCCAGGGCGGTTACGACGGCGCCAACATCCCGCTGTGCGAATCGCTCTACGGCCTGGGCGCGCCGGCGCATCGCCAGCCGTTCTACGCCTACCGGCACGCGGCGGCGCCCGGCTGCGGCGGCGTCGGCTCGGCGATCAGCGGGCTCGCCTTCTACACCGGCGCCTCGTACCCCGCGGAATGGCGCAACGCGCTGTTCTTCGCCGACTACAACCGCGACCAGGTGTTCGCGTTCAAGGACGCCAACCTCGACGGGCTGCCCGACGCGCCCACGCTCACCGGTTGCAGCGGCACCCAGGAACCCACGCCGTACCTCTTCGCCGGCAGTTCGTCCGACATCAACGTGGTCGACCTGGTGGCGGGACCGGGCGGCGACCTCTTCTACGCCAACCTCGACTCGGGGACCATCCGGCGCATCACCTTCGGCGCCAACCGGCCGCCGTCCGCGGCCCTGCGCCTGGCCGCGGGCAGCACCGTCGGCGGCGGCGACCGCATGGTCGGCCTCGACGCCACCGCCAGCGTCGATCCCGACGCCGGCACCACCCTGCGCTACGACTGGGACCTCGACGGCGACGGCCAGTACGACGACCTCGGCGGCACCGGCGCCAGCGCCGCCAGCGTCATGCTGGCCGGCAACGCGATCCGCACCGTCGGCCTGCAGGTCAGCGACGGCGCGGGCGGCGCGGATACCGCGTCGATCCGCCTGCTCGCCGGCAACGCCGCGCCGACGGCGCAGGTGCTGGCGCCGGCCGGATCGCTGCTGTGGCGGGTCGGCGACGTGATCGAACTCGCCGGCGCCGGCAGCGACCCCGAGCAGGGCAACCTCACGGGCACCGCCCTGGAGTGGGAGATGATCCTGCGCCACTGCAGCGACGAGACCTTCACCGACTGCCACTCGCACCTGGTCAGCGGGGCGAGCGGCAACCACGTCAGCTTCGACGCACCCGACCACGAGTACCCGAGCTACCTGCGCTTCCGCCTCACCGCCCGCGACGCTGGCGACGCCACCGGCACCGCGCAGCTCGACCTGTACCCGGCGGTCGCCGAAGTCACGCTGGCGACGGTGCCGGCGGGCCTGCAGCTGGTGGTGGGCAGTGCGGCCGCGCGCACCACGCCCTTCGTGCACAAGGCCATCGCCAACGGCACCTTTTCGGTCAGCGCGCCCGCGGCGCAGACCGTGGGCGGCGACCCCTACAACTTCCTGAGCTGGTCCGACGGCGGCGCGGCCTCGCACCTGGTGACCTTCCCCAACCCGGGGCCCGCCACCCTGACCGCGACCTACGATCCCGACCGCATGTTCCGCGACGGCTTCGAGTAGCGACGCGCGCGTTGCCGTGCCGCGCGCATGGGCGGATAATCCCGCCCATGCGCCCATCCCGCATCTGGTTTCGCAGCGCAGTCGCCGCATTCATGGCCGCCGCGTTTTCCGCGCAGGCGGATCCGCCGGCCGACCTCGCGTTGACGCCCGTGATCACCACGGTCATCGGCCAGCCGATCGCCGTGCGCAACGCCGCCGACGGCTCCAACCGCCTGTTCGTCGTCGGCCGCTACGGCCAGATCTGGATCCGCACGGCGGCGGGCACGATGCTGTCGACGCCCTTCCTCAACATCGGCACCGGCGGCACCGCGCCGCCCTCGGGCTTCGGCGTCGCCAACGAGGGCGGCCTGCTCGGGCTCGCGTTCCACCCGAACTACGAGTCGAACCGCCAGTTCTACATCAGCTACACCGACGCCAACGGCGACACCCAGGTGGTGCGCTACCTGGCCCAGGCCGGCAACCCCAACCTCGCCGACACGGCCAGCGCGCAGATCGTGCTGCGCGTGGACCAGGACAACTCCTACCACGTCGGCGGCGACCTGCACTTCGGCCCGGGCGGATACCTGTACATCGCGCGCGGCGACGGCAGCATCACGCCGTGCAACCGCGCGCAGACGCTGCGGCCGGCGCAGCTGCCCGCCTTCGACAACGCCGCGCCCGAATGCCCGGCCGATGCCGCGTTCACCAACGCCGGCGGCAACCCCAACTCGCGCGCGCTGCAGGGCAAGATGCTGCGCATCGACGTCAACGCGACCACGCCGGCCGGCGCCAACGAACTGTGCGCCTCGAACGCCAACGGCTCGGCCAACTACGCGATCCCGCCCGGCAATCCCTACGCCGGCAGCGCCGGCACCGCGGGCAACTGCGACGAGATCTGGGCCTATGGGTTGCGCAACCCCTTCCGTTTCAGCTTCGACCGCGCCACCGGCGACCTCTACATCGGCGACGTGGGCGAGTCCACGATCGAGGAGGTGGATCACGAGCCGGCGAGTTCCCCGGGCGGGCGCAACTACGGCTGGTCGCCGTGCGAGGGCACCATCGGCAACTGCGCGGGCACCACGCCGCCGATCCTGACCTACACCCACGTGGCCAATGCCGGCCCCTGCGCCTCGATCACCGGCGGATTCCGCTATCGCGGCGCCATCGCCGGCATGGATGGGCTCTATTTCTACTCCGACTATTGCAGCGGCCGCATCCAGTACGGCACGTTCAACGGCAGCACCTGGTCGTCGCAGCTGTGGCAGAACGGCACCGACCTCATGCACACCAGCTTCGGCGAGGACGAGGCCGGCGAGTTGTACCTGGCCGAGATCAACAACGACCGC
>CAZTNB010000093.1:0-11626 GCA_964614825.1 uncultured Gammaproteobacteria bacterium | reverse complement strand
CGGGCCGCAGGTCGACGACGAGCATCTCTACACGGTGGTCGACGCGCTGGACGCGATCGCGAAGGAAACCGGCAGGAACGTGCCCCAGGTCGCGCTCAACTGGCTGCTGCAGCGCCCCAGCGTCGCCAATATCGTGATCGGCGCGCGCAACGAGGCGCAGTTGAAGGACAACCTCGGCGCGCTGGGCTGGAACCTCAGCCCAGCGCAGGTCGCCACGCTCGATGCCGCGAGCCGGCCGACGCCGGGCTATCCCTACTGGCACCAGCTCGACTTCGTCGAGCGCAATCCGCGGCCGGTCGCGCCGGGGTGAGGCGGGTCCGGTCGCGCGCCGACCGTGACTTCCTTCCTTGACAGCTTAGGAGAGTGCGCTAGGCTACCCACCTAATCCGCTTAGGTGAACCATGCCCAGCGCCACGCTCCTGCCCGGCACCCTCGACCTCCTGGTGCTCAAGGCCGCCTCGCTCGGGGCCGAGCACGGCTATGGCCTGCTGTTGCGCATCCAGCGCGCCTCGCGCGGCGCGCTCGTGGTCGAGCAGGGTGCGTTGTACCCGGCCCTGTTCCGGCTCGAGAGCCAGGGGCTGGTCGAGGCCGAGTGGGGGGTCTCGGACAACAACCGCAAGGCCAAGTTCTACACCCTCACGCGCAGCGGGCGGGCGCGGCTGGCGCGCGACCTCGGCGACTGGAATGCCCTGGTGGAAGCGATGGGCGCGGTGCTGGGCGCCACCCGGGCCGAGGTGCAGGCGTGAAGGCGCGGCTGCGCCTGTGGTGGCGCGCGCTGGCGCGGCGGCGCGAGTTCGAACGCGAGCTCGACGCGGAGTTCGCGTTCCACCTCGAGGCGCGCAGCGACGACCTGGTGGCGCAGGGCTTCGAGCCGGCGGCGGCGCGGCGCCAGGCGCGGATCGAGCTCGGCCTGAACGAGCTGCAGCGCGACGAGTGCCGCCGCGCGCGCGGGCTGACCTTCATCGACAACCTCGCGCGCGACCTGCGCTACGCGGTGCGCGGACTGCTGCGCAATCCCGGCTATGCGGCGACCGCGCTGGGCGTGCTGGGCATCGCCATCGCGGCCAACGCGCTGCTGTTCGCGCTGTTCAACGCCTATGGCCTGCGCACGCCGCCGATCGCGGCGCCCGGGCGCTGGGTCTCGCTGGAGGCGGCCGATGCGGAGCAGTCCACGCTGGCGCTGTGGTCGTTGGCGGAAGCCGATGCGCTGGTGGCCGAGCCGCCGCCCGGATTCGCCGGCGTCTATTCGCTGCGCGAGATCCGCCTGCCGGTGACGGCCGAGGGCACGCGCTCGGCCAGCGGCGAGGCGGTGTCGGACAATTATTTCGAGCTCCTGGGCATTGCGCCGGCGCGCGGCCGCCTGCATGGATCGGCGCGAGGGGATTCCGGGCCCGGCACGGTGGTGCTGAGCGACCTCGGCTGGCGACGCCTGCTCGATGCCGATCCGGACGCATTGGGGCGCGTGATCGAGATCGCGGCGCGGCCCCACACCGTGATCGGCATCGCGCCGCCGGAATTCACCGGCACCACGCCGCTCAACGCGCTGTTCTGGCTGCGCGACGACGACTATCGGCGCCTGCGGCCGGACGAGGTCGACGATTCGCTGCAGCTCGAGCTCGGCGGATTCCTGGCCGAGGGCGCCACGGCGGCGCAGGCCGCGGCGGCGCTGGCTGCACGGGCGGGCGGGTTCAACCCCGGGCGCGAACCCGCGCTGCGGGTGGCGAGCGCGCGGGTCGAGCATCGCAGCGGCTACCTGCGCGCTTCCGACCTGCGCGACATCCTGCGCGCCTGCCTGCCGATCGCGCTGGCCTTCGCGCTGGTGCTGTTGGTCGCGGCCGCGAACCTCGCCAACCTGGTGCTGGCCCGCTTCGCCGCGCGCCAGCGCGAACTCGCGGTGCGGGTGTCGGTGGGCGCGCCGCGCAGCCGTCTGCTGGTGCAGCTCATGACCGAATGCCTGCTGCTGGCCGGGGTTGCGGCCGCGCTGGGCCTGGCCCTCGCGCGGATGCTGGTGCTGCCGATGCAGGCCGCGCTGTTCGGGTTGATGGGCGAGTTCGGCTATGACCTCATCGATGTCGCGATCGACGCCAAGGTCATCGCTTACGGCGTCGCGCTGGCGCTCGTCGCGGCGCTCAGCTTCGGCGGACTGCCGGCCCTGCTGGCGACCAGGCCCTGGCGCGGCGGCAGCGCGGCGCAGCCCGACATGCGCGCCCTGCAGCGTGGCGGCGATTCGCGACTGCGCGCCGGGCTCATGATCGCGCAGCTCGCGGTGAGCGTGGTGCTGCTGGTGCTGGCCAGCCTGATCGCCGGCAACGCGCGCATCGTGGAACGCACCGAACTGGGCTTCGATCCGCTGCGCACCGTGGCGGTGCACGTGGAGCGGCCGACGCCGGCGCTGGTCGATGCGCTGGCTGCGCTGCCGCAGGTCGAGCGCGTGGCGCTGGCCTCGCGCACGCCGCTGATGGGCACGCCGCATCGGGCCGCGGCGCTGGTGGACGGGCGCACCGAGCCGCTGTACCTGCGCGCGGTCGACGCGGCCTACCTCGATGTCTTCGGCCTCGAACTCCTGCGCGGGCGCGTGCTGCGCGCCGCGGATGAAGCGGGCGCCGCGGTCGCCGTGATCAGCCGGCGCACGGCGGAGCGCCTGTGGCCCGGGCAGGATCCCGTGGGCCGCGTGTTCGAGCTGCCGCCGCAGGACGAGCTCGGCAGCCTGCGCGCCGGCCGCTTCGAAGTGGTGGGCGTGGTCGAGGACGTGGTCAGCGCGTGGTTCGTGAAGGGCCTCGATGCCAGCGCGGTGTACCTGCCGGCCGCGATCGGATCGCCGGCGATCCGCAGCCTGGTCCTGCGCACGCGCGATACCTCCGCGGCCACGCTCGACGCCATCACCCGCGCCTGCGTGCGCGCGGAACCGGCGCAGAACTGCCAGTTGATGCCGATGCTGGGCGCGGTGAAGGTGCAGCGCCTGCCGTTCCTGGTCGCCTCGCGCGTGGCCGCGGCGCTGGGCTGGATCGCGCTTGGCATCAGTTGCATCGGGCTCTACGGCCTGGTGAGCTACCTCCTGGTGCAGAGGCGGCGCGAGATCGGCGTGCGGCTGGCACTGGGCGCGCAAACCGGGCGGGTCACGCGCGAGATGCTGCGCGGCGCGGTGCGCCAGGTCCTGCTGGGCCTCGCGATCGGTTGGCCGCTGGCCTTCGCGGTGTCGCGGGTCGCGGCAAGCTTCACCGACCAGTTGCGCACCTTCGACCTGGTCTCCTTCGGCGTGGTGCCGATCGGGCTGGCCACGCTCGCGCTGTTGGCGGCGTGGTGGCCGGCGCGGCGCACGGCGCGGGTGTCGCCGACCGAGGCATTGCGCGAAGATTGAGCACGTCCCTGTAGGAGCGACTTCAGTCGCGACCGGCGCCTAGACGGCGTTCCATGCGAAGGACACCTTGAGGCCGCCCAAGACCGAGCGCTCGAGTTCGATCGCCCCGCCGGTGGCCTGCGCGAGTTCGCCGGCGATCGCGAGCCCGAGGCCGGTGCCGGGCCCGGCTTCGTCCAGGCGCGCGCCACGGACCAGCGCATCGCCGGCCTGCGCCGCGTCGATGCCGGGACCATCGTCCTCGATCCACAGGCGCTTGCCGCCGGCATCGTCCGCGCTGGCGATGCGGACCTGGCGCCGCGCGTAGCGCACGGCGTTCTCCAGCACCGGGCCCAGCAACTCGGAAAGGTCGTCGGGGTGCAGCGGCAACTGCAGGCCGGGCGGAACCTCGATCGCGAACGCAAGCTCGCCGCCGCGGTCGGTGTGTTCGAGCACGTTGACCAGGCGCTCGACGGTGGCGCGCACGGGTGCCTGCCCGGTCGCGTCGCGGCGCGTGCTGGCGATGCGCGCGCGCGCGAGTTCGGCCTCGACCGTGCGGTGCACCGCCTCGATCGCGCGATCGAGCCCTTCCGCGGCCTGGCCGGCGCCCTGCTCGCGCGCGCGCCGGCTCTGCGCGGCCATCGCGGCCAGCGGCGTCTTGAGGCTGTGGGCGAGGTCGGCGGCGCGGCGGCGCGCGCGCACGAGGTCCTCGCCGCGCGCATCGGCCAGCGCGTTGATCGCCTCGACCAGCGGCTGGATCTCGCGCAGCCGCGACGCCGGCACGCGGGCCTGCGCGTTGTCGCGCAAGGCCGCGAGGTCGCTGCGCACGCGGGCCAGCGGCGCCAGGCCAAGGCGCACCTGCAACCAGGCAGCGGTCATCAGCACGACCCACAACAGGACCAGGAAGGCGGCAAGCTCGCGACCGAATTCCTGGCGCGCGGCGGCGAGCGGCGCGTCGTCCTGGGCCAGTTGCACCAGCACGGCGGGGCCCCGGGCATCGGGACGGATCTCGCGTTCGAGGAAAATCGCGTCCTGGCCGAAGGGGCCGCGGGCGCGGCGCAGGCGCCAGTCCGCGGCGCGCGCGTCGGCGACCCGCGCGAGCTCGGCATCCCAAAGCGAGCGCGAGCGCGCGGCGCCGCTCGCGGTCGAGGCCTGCCAGTAGTAGCCGCCGGCCGGAGTGTCGAGCCGCGCGTCGGTGGGGCCCTGCGTGACGGTGGGCTTGCCGTCGGGCGCGATCGCCAGTGCCGCGGCGAGGCGCGCGCCATCGCGGCGCATCTCGGTTTCGAGCCGGCGCAGCAGGTGCCATTCGAACAACAGGGTCATGAAGATCCAGGCGACCACTAGCGCCAGCAGGATCGCGCCGGCAGCCGCGACCAGCAGGCGCCAGCGCAGCGAGCCCGCGATCAAGCCGTCGGTTCCAGCACGTAGCCGAAGCCGCGCCGCGTGCCGACGATGTCGGCGCCGAACTTGCGCCGCAGGCGCGCGACCACGGCCTCGATCGCGTTGGCGTCGCGCTCCTCGGCCGCGCCGTAGAGGTGCTCGGCGAGCTCGCCCGCGGAGACCACGCGCCCGGGCTGGTGGGAGAGGTAGTCGAGCAGGCGGAACTCCAGCGGAGAGAGTTTCGCCGGCGCGCCGTCGAAGCTCGCGCTCATGCGCGCGGTGTCCAGGCGCAGGCGCCCGATCTCGACCATCGGCGTGAGGCGCCCGGCGCCGCGTCGCACCAGCGCGCGCACGCGCGCGACCAGCTCGCCCATCTCGAAGGGCTTGGCGAGGTAGTCGTCGGCACCGGCCTCGATGCCCTCGACCTTCTCGGTCCAGTCGCCGCGTGCCGAGACCACGATCACGGGGAAGGCCCTGCCCGCCGCGCGCCAGCGCCGCAGCACCGAGAGCCCATCCAGGCGCGGCAGGCCTAGGTCGAGCACCGCGGCGTCGTAGTCGCCGGTATCGCCGCCGTACCACGCCGCCTCGCCGTCGCCGGCCGCGTCGACCACGAAGCCCGAGGCCTCGAGCGCGCGACGGATGTCGGCCTGGATGTCGGGATCGTCCTCGACCACGAGGCAACGCATCAATCGTCCTCGATCTTGCGCACGATGCCGGTGCGCGCGGCCAGCTTGACCTCGCGCACGCGGCCGTTGGCGGTCAATACCTTGACCTCGTATTCCCAGCCGTGGTCGTCGTCGTGGTCGAGCTCGACCTCGATGACGTCGCCGGGAACCTGCTGCTGCACGATCGGCAGGACCTTGCCCAGGGGCAGGATCTCGCCGCGCTGGAGCAGCGCCAGCGCCTCGACCTGGTCCTCGCGGTCGCGCGCCGGGGCGGTGGCCGGGAGCGCGAGCGCCATGGCGACGAGGATGGCGAATGCCGGAGCGGCGCGACGCGGCGCGGTCCGGGCCTGGAACTTCGTGGATGGGGTTTTCATGCGAGCCATCGTGCCGCGTCGCGCCTGACATTACGCTGACGACCGCGCGCATGCCAGCGTCAGCGTCCCCTGCCTACGATGCACGATCCCCAGCGGAAACCGTCGCGCATGCCGCAACTCGCCACTCCCGCCACCTTGATGCTGTGCGCCCTGCTGGCGATGGCGGCGCCGGCCGCCACGCGCGCCGCCGACACGCCCGACGCGGACGTCACGGTGTACGAGCCGCAGGCCTTCGCCGCCGCCGCGCCGGTGAACGCGCTCGACATGGTCGAGCGCGTGCCCGGCTTCGTCCTCGTCGCCGCCGATCCGGAGGTGCGCGGCTACGTCGGCGCGCAGGGCAACGTGCTGATCGACGGCGCCCATCCGGCCAGCAAGCGCGACGACCTCGAGGACTTGCTGCGGCGCATCCCGGCCGCGGCGGTGGCGCGGATCGAGCGCATCCGCGGCGGCAGCGGCGGGATCGAGATGGCCGGGCACCCGGTGGTGGTCAACGTGGTGCGGCGCAATGCCGATCAGGCGCCGATGGCGCTCGAAGCCGGGGTCGCGATGGCCGAGGACTGGTTGCGGCCGCTGGTGGCGCTGGAGTTCGGCCAGCGCCGCGGCGAACGCGCGCTGGAGCTGGCCCTGTCGGCAGCGCCGGAGCTCGACGACGACACCGGCGAGGGCTCGCTGCGCACGCAGGACGCCGACGGCGCGCCGGTCGAGGACGCGGACACCTCGACCCAGCGCACGCTCGATGCGGTCGAGGCCAGCGGGGCGTGGCGCCAGGCGGCCGGCGGGGGCGAGCTCAAGCTCGATGGCGCGCTGCGCAGCGAGCGCGAACAGGAGTCGATCGACACCGACTACCGCGCGCCGCAACCGGCGAGCGAAAGCGTGCGCGAGGACCAGGACTTCCGCGATGCCGAGTTCGGCGCGCGCTACCGGCGCGCGCTCGATCCGCGCACCACGATGGAGCTCATGGCCAGCCAGCAGCTGGGCTGGCTCGAGCTGCTCTCGACCGAGCGCGAGGGTTCGGGCGACGAGCGCTTCGACGAGGATACCGACAGTGGCGAGACCCTGGCCCGCCTCGACCTGGTGCAGCAGCGCTCCGACGCGCTGACCCTGGTCGCCGGGCTCGAGGGCGCCTACAACTTCCTGGACAGCACCGCCCGGCTCAACGTCGACGGCGAGCCGGTGGAAGTGCCCGGCTCCGACGTCGTGCTGCGCGAGCAGCGCGCCGAAGCCTCCCTGGGCGCGACCTGGCAGCCGCGCACGGACTGGAGCGTGGACGGCGCCTTCGCGATCGAGACCTCGCGGATCCGCCAGAGCGGCGACAGCCCGCTGCGGCGCGACTTCCTCTATCCCAAGCCGCGCCTCGCCGCGAGCTGGCAGGCGCGCGCGCAGGATCGCTTCCGGGCCTCGCTCGCCCGCACCGTGGGCCAGCTCGACTTCGAGGACTTCGTCGCCTCGGCCGCGCTCGACACCGACGTGGTCAGCGCCGGCAACGCCGAACTGGAACCGGACCAGACCTGGCGCCTCGCCGCGAGCTGGGAGCGCAACTTCTGGGACGATGGCGCGCTGGTCCTGACCCTGGCGCACGAGGCCATCGACGACGTGGTCGACCGCGTGCCGATCACGGCCGATGGCGAAACCTTCGACGCGCCGGGCAACATCGGCGACGGCACCCGCGACACCGCGACCGTGGAGCTCTCGACCTCGCTGGATCGCCTGGGGCTGCGCGGCATGCGCTTCGCCTCGACCGTGTCGTGGCGGCGCAGCGAGGTGACCGATCCGACCACCGGCACGACGCGCGCGATTTCGGAGGAAGCGCCGCGCGAGGGCGAGCTGAGCCTGACCCAGACCCTGCCGGCGCAACGGCTGGCGTGGGGCGTCAGCGTGGAGTTGTCGGAAGTCGACACCAGCTACCGCTTCGACGAGATCGACGAGGAGCGCGAGGACGCGTCCTGGGGCGTGTACCTGGAACGCCGCTTCGGTGATGGCTGGCGCCTGCGCGCGGAGGCGAGCGAACTGTTCGGCCGCGATTTCGCCGAGACCCGCGAGGTCTACGACGGGGCGCGCTCCAGCGCGGCGCTGGAATCGCGCGAACTGCGCGACCACCGCACGCCGTTGCAGTTCATGCTCACTCTGCGCCGTAGTACGGGCGGTTAGGCCAGTCCGGCCCGGGGTCGTAGCCGTAGTAGCCCTTGCCCTGCTTGAAGCGCTCCAGGCGCTCGAGCTCGGTGGGATCGGCCAGCCGATCCCAGCTGCGCACGCCGTTCTTCAGGTCCGCCGGCGTGAGCACCAGCGGCTCCCACACCGCCTCGCCCAGCACGTCGTGCAGGGTGTAGCTCAGGGTCGGGGTGTCGCCGCGCATCTGGAAGTGCATCACGCCCACGTTGACGGTGCGGGTCCAGGTGTCGCGCACGCGCATCTCGGGCGTCTGGCGCGTGTGCTTGGACGCCGGCATCTGCGCCAGCGGCGAGGAGCACAGGTCGTAGAGGTCGTAGCCGCCCTGCCCCGAGCGCGGGATGCAGTTGAGCTCGCCCATGTGCGAGTCGCCCGATACCAGGACCACGCCTTCGATGGCTTCGTCGCGGATGTAGTCGAAGATCTCGTTGCGCTCGGTGAGGTAAACGCCCCAGGAATCGCCGCCCTCCTCGTTCTCGGCCGAGGACCAGCCGCCGCCGATGGCCAGGACCTTGAAGGGCGCCTTGCTGGCCTTGAGCTCGCGCTTGAGCCAGGCCTTCTGCACCGGTCCCAGCATGGTCTTGTCGGCGGTGTCGGGATCGGTGGTGGGATCGCGGTAGTAGCGGCCGTCGAGCACGAACAGGTCCACGCCGCCGTAGCCTTGCTTGAAGTAAACACCCGGGTTGCCGGCTTCGCCGTAAGACGGGTTGGCCCAGAAGTCCTTGAACACCGCCAGCGACTCGGCCTTGACCGGGCTGGTGCCATCGGAATTGTTGAAACCGAAATCGTGGTCGTCCCAGGTCGCGAGCTGCGGCGTCGTGCGCAGGAAGGGCGCGAGGCGCTCAACCGCGCGGCCGCGCGCGTACTGGTCCACCAGCGCCTGCGGCTGGTCGCTGTCGGCGTAGATGTTGTCGCCCAGCCACAGGAAGACATCGGGCTCGAGCCCGCGCACGGTGTCCCAGATCGGCTGCACCGGGTCGTACTGCAGGCGGCAGCAGGATCCGAAGGCGAGGCGGAAATCGGCGCGCCCGGCCGGCGCGGTGCGGGTACGCAGCGGCAGGAAGAGATGGCGGTCGTCCTCGCCCTGGTACTTGAGGCGATACCAATAGGTCGTGTCGGGCTGCAGTCCCTCGGCGCGCAAGGTCACGCAGAAGTGGTGCGCGGGGTCGGCCAGCGCCGTGGCGCGCGCGCCCGGCACCGGAGAGCGGAACTCGCGGTCGGTGGCGACCTCGAGCAGGACCTGGAAGGCCCCGCTGGTACGCACCCACACGGTGAAGTGGTTCGGGCCCGGCGCGCCGATCATCGGCCCCTGCAGGGCGCGCGGATAACCCAAGGCCTGCGCGATCGAGCGCGGCAGCCACGCCATCAACGCGCCGAAGCCGCCCAGGCGCAACAGCGAACGGCGCTCGAGTTTCACGACGCAGGCTCCGCGGCGAGGGCGAGGTTGAGCTGATCGAGCAGGCGCGCGTGCAGCGCGCCGTTGGAGATGCAAACGTTTCCCGCATGCAGGTCCAGTTCGGCGCCGGTCACAGAGCTGGCCAGCCCGCCAGCTTCCTGCACCAGGATCACGCCCGGCGCCATGTCCCAGGCGTTGACCGCGCGCTCCCAGTACGCGTCCCAGCGCCCCGCGGCGACCCACGCCATGTCGACCGCGCAGGCACCGGTGCGGCGGATGCCGGCGACCTGCGCGCTGAGCAGCGCCATCTCGCGCGCGAAGACCGGATGCTCGGGCTTGCCGGCGAAGGGAATGCCGCAGGCCAGGAGCGCCTCGGCCAGCACGCCGCGCGACGACACCCGCAGGCGCTGCCCGTTGAGCCAGGCGCCCTGCCCCGCTTCGGCGATGTAGGTTTCATCCAGCATCGGCAGGTAGGTCACCCCGGCCACCACGCGGCCTTCGCGCGCGAGCGCGACGTTGACGCCCCACAGCGGGCAGGCATAGAGGAAATTGGTTGTGCCATCGAGCGGATCGACGATCCAGGTCTGGGCGTCGTCGCTGCCGGCGCGCACGCCGCCCTCTTCGCCGAGGAAGCCATAGGCCGGGCGCGCGCGGGCGAGGATCGCATGCGTGGTGCGCTCGGCTTCCTCGTCGGCGATCGACACCAGGTCGGACGGTCCACTCTTGGCCCGCACCGTGAGTTCGGCCAGTTGCGCGAAGCGCGCCTTGAGGCCGGCGCCGGCGGCATGCGCCGCTTCGATCATCGCCTGGAGGTCGGCGGAGGGATTGCGCATGGTCAATCCCGGAGCCGGGTGCGCCACAGGCTGGCGGCGAGCAGCATGGACACGACCGAGGACGCGATCCAGAAGGTGATCGCCGGGCCGAAATCATAGTGCCGCACGCCGTCGACCATCGACATGCCGCGTTCGATCAGCCCGCCGGAGACATGTTCCTGGATGCCGGCACCGATGTAGCTGAAGATGCCGATGACGCCCATCGCCGCGCCGGCCACGCGCTTGGGCGCGATGTCGACCGCGAACAGGCCGCCCAGCGAGGTGACGAGCCCGGTCAGGCCCATGCCGAACAGCAGCATGCCGGCGACCAGCACGTAGAGGTTGGTCGGTCCGAAGAAGATCAGCCCGAGGCCGATCAGTTCCAGCACCGCGAACAGCAGGTTCGCCGGCGGGCGGCGCGCATTGAACACCTTGTCCGAGATGAGGCCGTAGGCCACCGCGCCCGCGATGCCGGCCAGGGTGCTGGTCATGAGCAGCGTGCCGGCCATGGGCAGCGAGAATCCGCGCGCCTCCTGCAGGTAGAGGATGCCCCAGGAGTTGATCGCATAGCGGGTGACATAGGTCGTGGCGCTGGCCAGGCACAGGACCCAGATCGCCGGCAGCTTCAGCACCGAGAGCTGCAGGCCCAGCACCGACTTGACGTGCGGGCGCGGGGTCTCGGCGTAGTAGTCGCGCTTCCAGGCGTTGACTTCGGGTAGCCCCAGCGTGCGCGGGCGATCCTGCAGCAAGAGGTAGGCGCCGATCGCCGTCGCGATCCCGATCATGCCCGGGCCCCAGAATCCCCAACGCCAGCCGAACGCCGCGACCGCGGCCCCGACCACGAGGAAGGTCAGGCCCTCGCCGATCGAATGCGCCGTGCTCCACACGCCGTAGGCACGGCCGCGTTCGCGGTTGGAGAACCACGCGGTCATCGCCACCACGCCGCCGGGCGCGCCGAAACTCTGGAACCAGCCGTTGAGGCCCCAGACCAGGACCGCGCCCCACAGCACGGTCGTGTAGCCCATCGCCAGGTTGCACAGCGCCGTCATCAGGAAACTGAAGGCGAGGAAGCGCTTCATGTTGCTGTGGTCGGCGAGGAAGCCGTTGGTGAGCTTGCCCAGCGCGTAGGTGTAGAACAGCGCCGAGCCGATCAGCCCCAGCTCGGTGGGCGTGAACACGTTGGCGTCGATCAAGGGCTTCTTGACCACGCCCAGCGCGAGCCGGCAGGTGTAGATCAGGCCGTACCCCAGCGTGATCGCCAGCATCACCCGCACGCGATGCCGGCGATAGATCTCGTCGATCGCCCGTGGGTCGGAAATCTCCGGCCGGTCGGCGCCGGTAGTGAAGAACTTCAGGATGCCCGCGGCCACGGCACGCTCCGGCTCGGATTCGACTGCAGGGACGGGGGCGTGCGCGCGGCCATGTTCAGCGCAGGACCGGGATGGTGAAGGCGTGCTCGGCGTCGACCGCGCCGCGCGGCCAGCGCTGGGTCACGGTCT
>CAZTNB010000092.1:5223-11704 GCA_964614825.1 uncultured Gammaproteobacteria bacterium | reverse complement strand
TCGCCCACCTCACCCTCGCCGCCGCCCTCGCCTGGGGCGCCGGCCTGCGGCTCTACGCCGTGGTGTTCCTGGCCGGCATCGCCGGGAGGCTGGGCTGGATCGAGTTGCCGGACGCGCTCGCCTACCTCACGCACGATGCCGTGCTGTGGGTGGCGGGCGCGTTCCTGGTGCTGGAGTTCCTCGCCGACAAGATCCCGCTGGTGGATTCGGCCTGGGATGCGCTGCAGACCTTCATCCGCATCCCGGGCGGCATGGTGCTGGCATGGGGCGCGCTGGGCGGCGAGGGCGAGGCGTTGCAGTTCGCGGCCGCGCTGCTGGGCGGGTCGATCGCCGGGGTCACGCACCTGGGCAAGGCCGGCGCGCGCGCGGTGATCAACCACTCGCCGGAGCCGTTCTCGAACGGCATCGCCAGCTTCTTCGAGGATGGCCTCTTGATCGGCGGCCTGTGGTTGGCGATGACGCATCCGTGGGTGTTCCTGGTGCTGCTGGTCCTGTTCCTCGCCCTGCTGGCGTGGTTGATCCCGAAACTCTGGCGCGCCTTCGCCGCCAGCCTGCGGCGCCTGCGACGCCAGCGGGTGGCCGCGGGCTGAGGGCGTCGCGGGTCCTGCGACGGCCGCGCGATCCCCTGTAGGAGCGCATCTCGTGCGCGACCGCGGCCTCCGCGCACGCGACCAGGCCGGGGGTCGCGGTCGCGCATGAGATGCGCTCCTACAATGGAGCGGACATGAATTCGGGCACGCCACCTCCGACGCGCGTCAAGGGCCGCGGCAGCGCCTCCAATCCGGAGGGGCGCTTCGAGTCGACGGCGGTCGAGGCCTGCGACGACGGCTGGTACCGCGACGACGGCGAGGCCGCCGCGCCGCCCGCCACCACCGTCACCGAGGAGCGGGCGCGCACCATCATCAGCCGCAACGATTCGCCCGACATCCCCTTCGACCAGTCGGTGAATCCCTATCGCGGCTGCGAGCACGGCTGCGTGTACTGCTACGCGCGGCCCACGCATGCGTACCTCAACCTGTCCGCCGGGCTCGATTTCGAGACCAGGCTCACGGCCAAGACCAACGCCGCCGAACGCTTGCGCGCCGAACTGGGCAAGCGCGGCTACGTGCCCTCGCCGATCAACCTCGGCGCCAACACCGATCCGTACCAGCCGATCGAGCGTCGCTACCAGCTCACGCGCCAGGTGCTCGAGATCCTGGCCGAGACCCGGCACCCGGCCACCATCGTCACCAAGAGCGCCAGCGTGCTGCGCGACCTCGACCTGCTCGCGCCGATGGCACGCGAGCGGCTGGTGCAGGTGTTCGTGTCGGTGACCACGCTCGACAACAAGCTGGCCAGTCGGCTCGAACCACGCGCCAGCGCGCCGCACCGGCGCTTGCAGGCGATCGGCGAGCTGGCCGCGGCCGGCGTGCCGGTCGGCGTGTTCGTCGCGCCGCTGATTCCGATGCTCACCGACCGCGACCTCGAGGCGATCATGGAAAAGGCGCGCGAGCTCGGCGCCACCACCGCCAGCTACACGCTGGTGCGGCTGCCGCACGAGGTGAAGGACCTGTTCCGCGAGTGGCTCGCGATCCACTACCCGGACCGCGCGTCGCACGTCATGAGCCTGATCCAGCAGATGCGCGGCGGGCGCGACAACGACGCGCGCTTCCACACCCGCTTCCGCGGCGAGGGCGTGTTCGCCGACCTGATCCGGCGCCGCTACAAGGTCGCCTTCGCGCGCCTGGGCTACGCCAGCCGCAACGAGGACGTGCAGCTCGACTGCAGCCGCTTCGTGCCGCCGCGGGCGGCGACGCCGCAGTCCGACCTGTTCGCCTGAGCCGCCGCCGGGCGGCGAGCCGCGCTCAGTCGCCTGCGCTTCGCTCCGCCGCGCGGAAGGCCGCGCCGTCCACCGGCCGGATCTCGCGGATGCGGCAGTCGATGCCCTCGACGAGGATGCCGTCGAAACGCGCGCGCAGGATGTTCATCTCCTGCTCGAAGCCGATGCGCCGCGCCCATTCGAGCCCGGGACAGGGCGACTGCACGGTGACGAGGTAGGGTTCGCTCACCCGCACCCAGAGCACCACCGACTCCGGTCCCACGATCTCGAAGCGGCTCAGGGTGAAGCCGCGGATCTCCTCCACCGGCGCGCCGGCGTATTGCGTGTACAGGGCCAGGCGCCGGGCGTGGCGTTCGCCCGGCGGCGTGCTGGCGCAGGCGCCGAGCAGGGCCAGCACGCCGAGCGCGATGCAGGACTTGCGCGTCATCGGGGCTCCTCGCGAACTGCGCCCGGCCCGCGCGGCGCGCGGGCGACCCTCGCATCATGACGCGCGGCGGCCTGCCCGTGTCGCGGACAGGCGAACCCGGCGCCGTGTCGCGGCGCTACCGCGGTCCCGGCTCCGCCTGCGGGATCATGAGGCGCTTGGGCGGCCGCGACATGGTGTCGCAGTGCGGCGCATCCACCGCGCGCTGGAACGGTGGGCCATCCTTGACCCGCCGGGCCGGCTGCGGCGGCGGATCCTCGAAGCCGTCGGCCAGCACCAGCGGATTGCGCCCCACCGCGGCGATCAGCTTGCGGTGCGAGTTGGTGCTGGCGCCGCCGCAGGCGCAGGCGCGCGGCTCGTACTCGCCGCAAGGCACGTTCTGGTCGGTGAAGCGCTTGCGCCCGCAGCCGGTGAGGTAGGTCATCGGGTCCTCGCACAGGAACGCGTGCTCGAGGCCGAAGCTGTGCGCGAGCTCCATCGCCGCGGCGGCGCACAGCTCGTCGGTGTCGTCGCCGAAAGGCTGGGCGAACAGGAACGTGATCGCGTTTTCGATCACGCCGCAGGAGAACGGCGACACGCCGCCGACGCCGCTGTTGAATCCAGCCACGCCAGGCACCGTGGTCATCATCAACTCGTGGTGCGGCTGCGGGCCGGGGTCGTTGCTGACCACGCGCACGTTGTACGGGCCGAAGGTGTCCTTCACGCACTGCACCAGGGCATCGAGGCTGCCCTGGTCGAAGGGATAGGGCGGCAGGGTGCGCGTGCCGTTGATGATCGACGAGGTGTTGTTGATCGAGCTTTCCGAGCCGCCGCGCACCACGCAATTGCCGGGGCAGGCGTTGAGGTAGAGCAGGGTCTGCGGCCGCACCGTCACCAGGTCGGGGGCGAGCTCGAAGTCGATGCCGGTCGTGTCGTCGGGCGGATTCACCCCGACCGCCGTGCCCGTCGTCGGATCGCAGCCGCCACTGCCGCAGGCGAAGCCCTGGTAGAGCACGCTGCCGAAGCCGATCGCCTCGACGGCGACGAAGTAGCTGCCGGTCGACAGCGCCGGCGTGGCATAGGTGCCATCGATCAGGGTGGTCGTGGTCGCGATGGCATTGCCGAGGAAGTCGTAGACCGTGACCTGCGCACCGGCGACGCCCAGCGTGGTGTCGCTCGCTCGCACCGTGCCGCGGATGCCGGCGCCGGGCGCGAGGGCGAAATCGATCCCGCTCCGGGTACCCGCCGGCGCCAGCGCCAGCGGCGTGCCCGTGCTCGCGCTGCAGGTCGCCGCCGGGCAGGGCAGGTCGTCATAGAGTTCGTCGATGAAGCCGATGAAGGTTCGGGTACGGGCGAAATACGGCCCGGTCCCCAGGCCCACCACGCGGTACCTGCCGTCGACATCGGTGCCGGCATTGGCCACCAGCACGTCGCCGGTCGAGATCTCGACGATGACCCCGGCAATGGGCGCACCCCCGGCCGCGGCCGTGACCGTGCCCTCGATGCTGCCGCCGGCGCCCAGCGCCAGCTCGATGCCGGTGACGGCCTGGCCCTTGGCCACGTTCACCGCCTGCGCGTCGGCGAGCCCGCACAGCAGGGATACACAGGGCTCGTCGGGGTAGCGCTCGCCCAGGCACTCGGCGTCGCCGGCCGGGCCGCAGAAACTGGCGCGACCCGCAAGCCGCACCGGCCCGCCACTGAGCACTGGCACCGCCACGGGCGCCGCGGTCGGCACGAAGAACTGCTGTGCGAACGCGGCGCCCGGCAGCAGCACGCGCAACTCGCCGGGCATCAGCGCCGCGCTGTCGGCATTGCGCAGGCCGATCTCGATCGTGCCGAGTGGCGCCAGCGCGAAGTCGATGTCCTCGCGCAGTTCGCCCGTGCCCAGCGCCAGCGGCTGCGGCGTGCCGCCGCAGGAGAACTCGGACAGGCACTGGATGCCCGGCGAGCGCTCGGTCAGCAGCGGCGGTCCCGGCGTATTGGCCACCACCAGGTACGTCCCCGCCGACAGCCCGAACAGCGACCAGTCGCCACTGGCATTGGTGAACGTCGATTGGGCGGGGCCCGGCGGCTGCACCGGCACCACGTCGACCTGCACGTTGGCCAGCGGCGCGCCGCCGGCCAGCTCGGTCACCGTGCCGCGCAGTTCGCCGACCACGCGGCGCAGGGCGAAGTCGATGCCGGCGTCCTGCGCCGGCGCCGCGATCGTGATCGGGTCGCCCGCGAGCGGATCGCAGTCGGCCTCCAGCGGTCCCGCGCACGGATGGTTGTCCCAGACCATCGAGCCATAGGTGCCGAAGGGCTGCGCGAGCACGCGGTAGGTGCCGCTCGGCAGTCCGCCGCTCGTGCGCCAGCCGCCACCGGCGGCGACGTCGTAGCCCGCCAGGAGCTGTCCCGCGGCATCGAACAGCGACACGGTGGCGCCCACCGGCAGGGGCTGGCCATTCGCGACATCGGTCACCACGCCGGAAAGGCGCGCGCCGGGGTCGAGCGTGAAGTCGATCCCGTCCACCGTCTGCCCGGAACCCACCGTGATGGCGATCGCGCCGGCGAAGTCGCAGGCGCCGAAGTTGCACGGGCGGTCGGGATGGACCTGGTCGAGGAAAGCCTGGTCGTTGGCGGTGAAAACGAAATGGGTGCCCGGCGGCACCGACAGCGCGTAGACGCCGTTGGCATCGGTCTGGGCGCCGCCGAACGCGCTGGTGCCGGTGGAGCCGAGCACGACGATGTCGGCCAGTGGCGCCAGGGTGCCGGCGCGGCGGATGGTGCCGGTGAGGGTGCCGTTGGGATCGAGGGTGAAGTCGACGTTGTTCACCACCTGCGAGCCGGCCAGCGCGATGACCGTGCCGGGCGTGTCGATTGCGCAACCGGAGGCGGGACAGGGCAGCTCGTCGTAGGCCTCGGGTCCGAACCCGGTCGCGCCGGCGAACACACGCCAGTCGGCGTCGATCAGCCCGGCGGCGCTGTAGGCACCCGCGGCATCGGTCTGTCGCGATACGAACTGCGGCGGGATGCTCTGGTCGTCGCGGGTCCCGATCAGGGTCACGAAGGCGCCGCCGATCGGTGCGTTGGTGTCGCTGCGCCGGACGGTGCCGCTCACGGTGCCGCCCTGCGCGGCCATGGAAAGCAGCGCCAGCAGCAGCCCGGCGACGCGCAAGCTCCGCATGTGCATACCCCCTGACACGGCAAATGCCGCCCGCCCCGGCCAGCCTGCCGCGCACCGTGGCAGCGGGGTTGTCAAGCCCGCGGATCGGGCCCGCGGTCCCGGGCCAGGCCCGGCCGGAGGCACGTGACCGCCGCGACTTCCCGCGCCGGCCCTTGCAGGAGCGCCTTCAGCCGCGACTGCGCGGCGCCTCGCAGTCGCGGCTGAAGCCGCTCCCACCGACGCCAAGCGACCCCGCCCGCCCCTCAGTGCCGCGTCGGCGTGGGCGGCTCGTCGCCAATGGCGCCATCGTTGCCGCCGCCGGCGCGCGGGCGGAACGGGATCACGCGGCCTTGCTGCTCGGGCTCCGGGCGCTGCCACAGCACCGGCACCGCATCGGGTCGCGGCAACTCGAACTCGTCGCGCGCCGCGGCGGCCTGCCGGGCCTCCCATTCCTCCTCCAGCTCCCAGCTGTACTTGCGCCGCGGCGGGGCCGGGTCGAGCTTGCGCCACAGCACCGCGGCCAGCGCGCCGAACACGGCGCCCGCCAGGTGCGATTCCCACGAAATCCCGGCCTCG
The DNA here is from genome assembly GCA_964614825.1 of uncultured Gammaproteobacteria bacterium. Classification (GTDB taxonomy): domain Bacteria; phylum Pseudomonadota; class Gammaproteobacteria; order Xanthomonadales; family Ahniellaceae; genus JAGOEZ01. The sequence continues at coordinate 5,761 of CAZTNB010000092.1, read as the reverse complement.
CGCGGCAGCACGGTCAGGACCATGGTGCCGAAGAGGAAGAAGCTCACCAGCGCCACCGCGATCGCGCGCCGGTCCCAGCGCAGGGCGCCCAGCACGAACAGGAAGAACATCAGGCCATGGGCCACGCCGCTGGCGCCGAAGTGCACGCTGTCGCGACCGATCAGCCAGGTGCCGAGCCCCGCCCCCAGCCACATCAGCGGCAGCGCGCGCGCACTGGCCTTCGGATAGGCGTACAGCGCCAGCGTGCCGAGCACCAGCAGCGGCAGGGTATTGGCGATGAGGTGTTCCCAGGAGCCGTGGATCAGCGGCGCGGTCAGCACGCCGACCAGGCCCCAGGGATTGCCGGGCCGCACGCCCAGCCCGGTGAGCGACTCGCCGAACAGCTGCTGCAAGCCATGCAGCCAGGCCAGGAACAGCACGAAGCCCACGCTGGTCCACAGCGCGCGCCGGAAGCGGCGCGCGTCGCGGCGTGGCGCGACCGGGTCGTGCGGGTCGGGTTCTGGCGGATCGATCCCCTGCATCGTCAGCAAGTGCGGGC
>CAZTNB010000092.1:3933-5123 GCA_964614825.1 uncultured Gammaproteobacteria bacterium | reverse complement strand
CCGGGTGCAGGGCCCGGCTTGGGAGTGGACCGGCGCATGACGCTGGATATCCGCACGCTGGTGCTGCTCGCCTCGCTGGTCACGCTGCTGATCTCGGTCTGCCTCGTGTACGCGGCGCGCGGCTACCCGGAAAGCCTGCGCGGCAGCCTCTGGATCTGGGCCCGCGGCACCGGCGTGCAGTCGCTGGGCTGGCTGCTGCTGGGCCTGCGCGACAGCATCCCCGACTTCGTCTCGATCGTGCTGGCCAACACGCTGATCTCGCTGGGCTATGCCGAGATGGTCTCGGCCCTGCGCCGCTTCGGCGGTGGCGACCGCAGCGGCCACCTGTGGGCGCCGCATCTGCTCGCGGTGGGCGTGCTCGCGGCCTGCATCGTCTTCACCCACTATTCGCCGGACCTGCGCTGGCGCCTGATGGTGGTGAGCGCCCTGATGGGCACCCAGTACCTGATCGGCTTCCGCGTGCTGTGGCGCCTGGCCCCGCCGCCGCGGCCGGTGAGCCACCGGGTGATGATCGCGATCTTCGTGTTCGGCATCGCGGTGATGATCGGGCGCGCGGTCGCCGTGTACCTGGTGCCGCTGCCCGGCAACGATCCCTTCGTGCTGACGCCGCTGCAGGCCCTGGCCTTCGCCACCGGCACCTTCGGTCCGGTGGTGGCGACCTTCGCCTTCCTGCTCATGACCGCCGACCGGATGAACGCCGAGCTGGGTCGGCTGGCCATGTTCGATCCGCTGACCGAGGTCTACAACCGGCGCAGCCTCGACGAGCTGGCCGCGCGCGCCGTGGCCGAGGCGCGGCGCCACGCGCGCGGACTGGCGGTGCTGGTGGTGGACGCCGACCACTTCAAGCGCATCAACGACGAGTATGGCCACGAGGCCGGCGACCGCGCGCTCAAGGCCCTGGTCGAGGTCCTGCGCCGCACCGCGCGCGGCGAGGACCTGGTCGGGCGCCTGGGCGGCGAGGAGTTCGTGGTGCTGATGCCCGACGCCGACGCCGTGGCGGGCGCCGCCGGCGCCGAGCGCCTGCGCATCGCGATCGAGCGCACGCTGTTCCGGGTCAACGAGCACTCGGTGCCGCTGCGCGTGTCGATCGGCGTCGCCGCCCTGCGCGACCCGCGCGACGACTTCGCCGCCCTGCTGCGCCGCGCCGACCACGCCCTGTACGAAGCCAAGCGCGCCGGCCGCAACCGCGT
>CAZTNB010000092.1:0-3833 GCA_964614825.1 uncultured Gammaproteobacteria bacterium | reverse complement strand
GAGACGTAGTTCTTCACCGTGCCCTCGGCCAGGAACAGCGTGCGCGCGATCTCCTTGTTCGAATAGCCGCCCGCCACCAGGCGCAGCACCGACAGCTCGCGCTCGGTCAGCGCCGCGGTCGGCGGCGCGGTGTCGTGGAAGGCGTAGGCCGCGCGCACCGCGCCGGTCGCCACCGGCTGCAGCAGCGATTCGCCGGCCGCCACCCGCACCAGGGTCTCGCGCAGGTCCTCGGGGCTCGCGTCCTTGAGCAGGAAACCCTGCGCTCCGGCCTGCACCGCGCGCAGCAGCAAGGCGCTGTCGTCGAAGGTGGTGAGCAGGATCACCGGGGTGGCGTCGCCGCGCCGGCGCAGCAAGGCCAGCGCCTCGATGCCGTCGATGCCGGGCATGCGGATGTCGGACAGCACCACGTCCACGCGTTCGGTCTCGAGCTGGCGCAACAGCGACTCGCCGTTGTCGGCCTCGACCGCGACCTCGAGATCGGGCCCGGCGAGCAGCGCCTTGAGGCCCTCGCGCACCAGCGCCTGGTCGTCGGCGAGCGCGATGCGGATGCGGCTCACGGCGCGTGGCCCAGCGGGATCCAGGCGTCGAGCGCCACGCCGCCCTCGGGCCGGCGCGCCACGCTGAGCCCGCCGCCCAGGGCGGCGAGGCGCTCGCGCATGCCGGTGAGGCCGTGGCCGTCGACCACCGCGCCGCCGGCGCGACCGTCGTCGCGCACGCGCAGGGCGATGCGGTCGCCGTCGCGGCGCAGTTCCACCCACACGTTGTCGGCGTCGGCATGGCGCGCCGCGTTGGTCAGCGCCTCCTGCACCGCGCGCACCACCGCCTCGGCCTGGGCCACGCTGTCCACCCGCGCGTCGGGCGCCACCACCACGTGCACGCGCGGCCGCGGCAGCGGCGCGGCGAGCTGGCGGATCGCCGCCTCGAGCGCCATGCCCTCGTGCAGGCGCAGTTGCCGCACCACGCCGCGGATGTCGCCCAGCAGCTCGTCGGCGAGTTGCGCCGCCACCGCGACCTCGCGGCGCGCGCCCAGCGCCGGGTCGCGCGCCAGCGCGGTGAGGTTGAGCTTGAGCGCGGTCAGCTTGTGCCCGGCCACGTCGTGCAGCTCGCGCGACAGGCGCAGGCGCTCCTGGTCGCGCGCGCTTTCGGCCAGCAGCGAGCGCGTGGCCAGCAGGTGCGCGTTCACCGCCACCAGCTCCTCGCGCGACCGCTCGGCGCTGTCGGCGTAGTGCGAGCTCAGCGCCGCGAAGGCCTGGAAGCCGGCGTACAGCAGCCATTGCACCACGGCGCCGGTGCCCGGCGCGTGCTGCTGGAAGATCCAGTACAGCAGGGCGTTGAGCGCCAGCGCGAAGGCGAGGAAGGCGGGCCGCGGCAGCATCGACACCAGCTGCGCCATGACGATGATGAACAGCACCGGCGCCGGGCTGTCGGCCACGCTCCACACCAGCGCCAGCGCGGCCGCCGCCTGCACCAGCGTCGCCGCCAGGCACCAGCGCCGGGCCGACGTGGTCTCGACCAGCATGCGCGCGACGTACGCCGCGACGAACACGCAGAGCAGCAGCGGCACCGTCCACTGCGGCGCCAGTCCCGGCAACGGCACGGTCACGCGGCGGTCCCACAGGGCGAAGCCGATCACGCCCACGGTGACCAGCGCGGCCACGTCGATGCCCGCCGCACGCCGGCGGCGCGTGGGCGGGGTCTCTGCGCTGTCGATGGCCTCGGGCATGCCCACGGTGTACCCCCACGCCGCCCCGCACTCAAGCCGCGACACGCAAGTGGTGACTTCCGGCACCGCCATGAGATGACCGCCGGCACCTCGCGCCGCGCGGCCGCGCGGCCCAGCATGCCAACGCGTGGCAGCACATCCCATGCGCGACCGCGGACCCACGCGGCGCCGCGGTTCCCGCCGCGGCGGCCGGGCATGGGATGCGCTGCTGCAACGGCCCACGGGAGACACGACGATGAGCACCTACGAGATCATTCGCAGCGCCCACGGCATCGTGGGCGTACTGGCCCTGGCGAGCTTCTGGACCGCCGGGATCGCGCGCAAGGGCAGCCCGCTGCACAAGCTCGCCGGCAAGGCATTCCTGCTCGCCATGGCCGCAATCCTCGCCAGCGCGCTGCCGCTGGCGGGCGTGATCCTCGCGCGCGGCATCGAGGTGGCGTGGTTCCTGTTCTTCCTGATCCTGATCACCGCCACCTCGTGCTGGACCTCCTGGCGCGCGATCCGCGACAAGCGCGACTACCGCGCCTACACCGGCCGCATCTACCAGGCGCTGGCGCTGCTCAATCTCGCCGGCGGCGCCGGCATCCTCGGCCTCGGCGTGGCGCAGGGACAGGTGCTCTACGCCGGCTTCTCGCTGATCGGCCTCGCCGCCGGCGCCGACATGCTGCGCTCGGCACGCCGCCCGCCGGCGGACCCGCGCTGGTGGTTGCGCGAGCACTACCGCGGCATGATCGGCAACGGCGTCGCCACCCACATCGCCTTCCTCGCCATCGGCCTGCCGCGCTTGCTGCCGCAGCTCGCCGGCCCCACGCAGCAGATGCTGGCCTGGTTCGGACCGGTGGCCTTGGGGCTGGCGTTGCGCGTGTGGCTGGAGCGCAAGTACCGCGCGCCGGCACCGTCGGCGGCGGTCGGCGCGGCAAGCCAGGCGCCAGCGCGGTAGGCGCGGTCGCCCCAGGCGCGGGGTTCCTGCGCAAGGACGAAGCAGCGCGCGGTGCGCCGGCGCAATTCAAGCGCCGAAATTGCGCTCCCACACCCCCGCCAGCGCCGGCAGCGCATCCACCCGCGCGGCGATCGCCGCCAGCTTCGGCGTGTGCGCGGCGAACCAGGCCCGCCGCGGCCGCCACCGGGTCATCGCGCCGATGTATAGGTCGAGCGCGCTCAGGTCCTTGCCGAGGAACCAGGGCTTGCCCGCCGCCGCCTCCACGTGCGTCCACAGCAGCTGCCGCCGCGCGATGCTGCTGGCGCCGAGCTGCGTGGCGGCCCTGCCCGCGGGGACGAAGCGCGCGGGGAAATCGCCGTAGGTGAAGGTGGGATAGATCGCGCCCACCAGCATCACCAGCCAGCGCAGGAACGCCGGCCGCCGCGCCGCGCCCGGCGGCGGCGCCAGGCCCGCGTTCGGCGCCACTTCGGACAGGTACAGCATGATCGCCGCGCTCTCAGTCATCACCTCGCCGCCCGGCAGCAGCAGCACCGGCACCTGGCCCAGCGGATTGAGCTTGCCCAGGCGCGGGTGCGCGGGGCCGAGTTCGTCGAAGGCGATGTCCTCGAGCTCGAACGGCAGGCCGGCGAGCGTGAGCGCGGCCTCGACCATCACCGAACCGCAGCCCGGGCTGGCGATGAGGCGGTAGGGCTGGCGCTGCATGCGAAACCTCCCGGATGCGAGCGCGCCTCGCGGCGCCGGCGCGGACGCCGCGCCGGCGGGAACCCCGGCGTCGCGCGCGGGCGCCGGTCGCCTCGCGCGCCTCAGCGCTTGAGCGCGTCGATGCGATCCAGGCGCACCACGATGCGGTCGTGCTGCTGGCTCTTGCCGATCACCACGCCGTCGCGCACCTCGAGCACCAGCAGCGCCACCTCGGCGCCGCCGACCACCAGGGTCACGCCGACCTTGGCGTCGCGCGCCTCGACCAGGGCGGTCTCGATCGGATCGGCGGCCAGCGCCGGCGCGAGGCTGGCGACGAACAGCAGGGCGGCGAGCGCGGCGCGGCGTGGCCAGCGGGCAAGGGCGGTGGTCATGGTCGGCTCCAGTCGGGGAACGGGCGCGGCGCCGGCCCGGATGGCGCCGGCGCGCCGGGCGAGCATAGCGAGGGCCGGGCGGTCGCCGCGAGCGGGC
>CAZTNB010000091.1:4249-11750 GCA_964614825.1 uncultured Gammaproteobacteria bacterium | reverse complement strand
GATCAAGTCGATCACCGACTTCGGCATCTTCGTCGGCCTGGACGGCGGCATCGACGGCCTGGTGCACCTGTCGGACATCTCGTGGCAGGTGTCGGGCGAGGACCTGGTGCGCAACTTCAAGAAGGGCGACACCGTCGAGGCGGTGGTGCTGGCGGTCGATCCCGAGCGCGAGCGCATCTCGCTCGGCATCAAGCAGCTGGAGCAGGATCCGTTCGGCACCTTCATGGCCAACAACCCGCGCGGCACCATCGTCAAGGGCATCGTGCGGGCGGTCGACGCGCGCGGCGCGACGGTCGAGCTGGGCGAGGGCATCGAGGGCTACATCCGCGCCAACGACATCGCCAAGGAGCGCATCGAGGACGCCACCACGGCGCTCAAGGTGGGCGACGAGGTGGAAGCCAAGTTCGTCGGCATGGATCGCAAGGGCCGCACGCTGCAGCTCTCGATCCGCGCCAAGGACGAGGCCGACCTGCAGGAGACGCTGGCCGAGTACTCCAGCACCAGCGGCAGCACCACCAAGCTGGGCGCATTGCTGAAGGAGCAGCTCGGCAAGTCCGAGTGATCCGGGGCGCCCGGCGACCCCGGGCGCGCTTACCCGGCGATGCGGGCGGCCTGGCCGCCCGCATCGCGGTTGCCCGAGAAGGTCCAACGGATGGCGATGACGAAATCCGAGTTGATCGAGGCCCTCGCGCGGCGCCAGACCCATCTGGCGTTCCACGACGTCGAGCTGTCGGTCAAGGAGCTGCTCGAGCAGATCAGCCAGGAACTCGCGCGCGGTGAGCGCATCGAGATCCGCGGCTTCGGCAGTTTTTCCCTGCACTATCGCCCGCCGCGCATCGGGCGCAACCCGAAGACCGGCGAGTCGGTGGCGCTGCCCGGCAAGTACGTGCCGCATTTCAAGCCGGGCAAGGAACTGCGCGAGCGCGTCAACGGCGGCGAGGCCGACGGCGACGACGATTGAGGCCTGGCGCGCGACGCGCCAGCCACCACCCTTTCCGGATCGCGAGGACCGCGGACCCCCATGTTGCGCTGGCTGTGGATCGTTTTCGGCGCGCTGGTGGCCCTCGCGGGCATCGTCTTCAGCGCGATCAACGTCGAGCCCGCGCGGCTCGACTTCTACTTCGGTTCGGTGACCATGCCGCTCGGCATCCTGGTCCTGCTGACCCTGTTCGGCGGATTCCTGCTCGCGGGCCTGGTCCTGTGGGGCGGCGTGATCGTGCCGCTGCGCCTGCGCCTGGGATCGTTGCGGCGCCAGGCGCAACGGGCGACGGCGCCGCGCGAGCCGGCGCCGGACGCGGCCGCCGGCAAGCGCGACTGAGCGCGCGCGCATGACCGAGGTCGGCGCCTTCTGGCTGCTGCTGCCGGTCGCGGCCGGCCTGAGCTGGTACTTCGCCCGCCGCGGCAGCGCGCGGGTCAGCGGGCAGCAGGTCGACCGCCTGCGCGCGAACTACTTCCGCGGCCTCAACTACCTGCTCAACGAACAGCCCGACAAGGCGATCGAGGTGTTCCTGCAGATCGCCGAGGTCGACAGCGACACGGTCGAGACGCACCTCGCGCTGGGCAACCTGTTCCGGCGCCGCGGCGAGGTCGATCGGGCGATCCGCGTGCACCAGAACCTGATCGCGCGGCCGACGCTGTCGGCGGAGCAGAAGACCGCGGCCCTGCTCGAGCTGGGCGAGGACTACATGCGCGCCGGGCTGCTCGACCGCGCCGAGACCCTGTTCAGCGACCTGGTCGGCATCGACGTGCGCGCGGCCTCGGCGCTGCGCCACCTGATCTCGATCTACCAGCAGGAGCGCGACTGGAACAAGGCGATCGACCACGCGCGGCGGCTCGAGGCCGCCACCGGCGAATCGCAGGGGCGCCTGATCGCGCAGTACTGGTGCGAGCTGGCCGAGCACGCGCGCAGCCGGCGCGACCTGGAGGGCGCGCGACGCTACCTGGCCGAGGCCTTCACCTGCGAGCCGAACTGCGTGCGCGGGCTGATCATCGCCGGGCGCATGGCGCTCGACAGCGGCGACTCCGAGGGCGCGGTGCGCGCGTTCGAGCGCGTGGTCGACCAGGACGTGGAGTTCGTGCCGGAGATCCTCGGCCCGATCCTGTCCTGCTACGAGAAGCTGGGCCAGCAGGCGCGCGCGCGCGATTTCCTGCGCGGGCTGTCGGAGCGCTACGAGGGCATCTCGCCGGTGCTGGCGCTGGCGCGCCAGATCGAGCGCGAGGAGGGCGACGCGGCCGCCGCCGGCTTCCTCACCGGGCAGTTGCGCGCGCGGCCGTCGGTGCGCGGCCTGATGGCGCTGATCGAGCTGGGCCTCAAGTCGGCCGACAGCGGCGGTCGCACCCAGCTCACGATCCTCGACGAGCTGGTGCGCAGGCTGCTGGAGGGCAAGGCCGCCTATCGCTGCACGCGTTGCGGCTTCGGCGCCCGCGCGCACCACTGGCAGTGCCCGAGCTGCAAGAGCTGGGGCACGGTCAAGCCGATCCACGGCGTGGCCGGCGACTGACGCGGCATCGGCATGGACACCTGGCTGCTGGTTCCCGTCGCGCTGCTGGCGGCGCTGCAGTCCGGCCTCACCGCGGCGGCGATCGCCGCGCGCGGCGGCCGCTGGCTGCTCGACGCGCCCGGACGGCATCGCTCGCACCTGGCCCCGACGCCGCGCGGCGGCGGCCTCGGCATCGCCGCGGTGCTGGTGGCGCTGGCGCTGGGCGTGTGGCTGGGCGCGCTCGACGGCACGGCCGCGCGCGCCGGCCTGGCCTTGGGCGCGGCTTTCGCGCTGGTCGGCGCGGTCGGGTTCTGGGACGACCTGCGCGGCTTGTCGCCGTGGCCGCGCCTGGGCGCGCATCTCGCCGCCGGCGCGCTGGTCGCCTGGGTCGCGCGCGAGCAGGGCGGCGCCGGCGCGTTCGCGGCGGGCGGCCTCGGCGCGCTGCTGGCGGCGCTGGGCACGGCCTGGTCGATCAACCTGCACAACTTCATGGATGGCATCGACGGCCTGCTGGCGACCCAGGCCGTGTTCGTCCTCGGCGCCAGCGCCGCGCTGATGCTGCGCGAGCCCAGCCTCGCGCAGCTGTTGGCGATCGCCGGCGCGGCGGCGGCGCTCGGATTCCTGCCGTTCAATTTCCCGCGCGCGCGCGTCTTCCTCGGCGACGTGGGCAGCGGTCCGCTGGGGCTGGTGCTGGCGGTGGTCGCGGTGCTGGCGGCGGGAAACGCGGGCCTGCCGCTGGCCGCCTCGCTGGTGCTGGGATCGGCCTTCGTGATCGATGCCTCGCTCACGCTGGCGAGCCGGATCGCGCGCGGAAGGCGCTGGTACACTCGGCACCGCGAACACCTCTACCAATGGCTGGCCCGCACCGGCCGGAGTCACGCGCGCGTGGTTGCCCTGTATGCCCTGTGGAACCTGCTGGTCGCGCTGCCGGTCGCGGCCGCGATCACGCGCGTCGACGACGGGCTGCGCTGGGCCCTGGCCGGCGCCGTCTACGGCGCGGGCGCGCTGGCCTGGCTGGGCGCCAAGCGCGCGCTGGCGCGCCGTGCGGGGCGCGTGCGCGGATGACGAACCGGCTGCGCCAGTTCATCGCCGCGGTGCATCCGCGCCTGGCGGTCGTCGCGCACGACCTCGTCATGGTGTGGCTGGCGTGGTTCGCCGCCAACTGGATCCGCTGGAACCTGCAGCCTGATCCGCCGCAGGTGCCGATGTTCGCGACCGAGCTGGGCATCGTGCTGGCGGCGCAGGGGCTGGTGCTGTGGTGGACCGGCCTGTATCGCGGCCTGTGGCGCTTCGCCAGCCTGCCCGACCTGGTCAATATCGCGCGCGCCGGCGCCTTCGGCGCGCTGGCGATCGCGCTCGGCCTGTTCCTGTTCAACCGCCTGGCGGGCGTGCCGCGCTCGGTGCTGCTGATCTACCCGGTGGTGCTGTTCGTGCTGCTGGGCGCGCCGCGGCTGCTGTACCGCTACTGGAAGGACAGCCGGCTCGACGCGCAGCGGCAGGTGCCGCTGCAACGGGTGCTGATCGTCGGCGCCGGCCGCGCGGGCGAGACCCTGGTGCGCGACCTGCGGCGCGACAACCGCTATCGGGTGGTCGCCTTCGTCGACGACAACCGTTCGCTGCGCGGCGCCAAGGTGCACGACGTGCCGGTGCTGGGCACGCTCGACGACCTCGCCCGGGTGGCGCGCGAGGTGGCGGCGCAGATGGTGCTGATCGCGATTCCCTCGGCCAGCAACCACCAGATGCAGCGCGTGGTCGAGAGCTGCGAGCTGACCGGCCTGCCGTTCCGCACCGTGCCGCGCCTGCAGGACGTGGTCGAGGGCCGCTCCAGCTTCAACGAACTCAAGGAAGTGGCGATCGAGGACCTGCTGGGCCGCGACCCGGTGTCGCTGGACTGGACCGGCATCCGCACCGGCCTCGCCGGGCGGCGCGTGCTGGTCACCGGCGGCGGCGGCTCGATCGGTTCGGAGGTGTGCCGCCAGGTGGCGCGCCTGGGCATCGATTCCCTGACCGTGCTCGAGCAGTCCGAGTTCAACCTGTACCGGGTCGAGCAGGAACTGCGGCGCGAGTTCCCGGAACTGCTGCTGCATCCCATGCTCGGCGACTGCGGCGATCCCGCCACGATCGAGCGCGCCATGGCGCAGGCGCGGCCGCAGGTGGTGTTCCATGCCGCGGCGTACAAGCACGTGCCGCTGCTCGAGGGCCAGACCCGCGAGGCCTTCCGCAACAACGTGCTGGGCACGCAGACGGTGGCGCAGGCCAGCGACCGGCACCGGGTCGAGGTGTTCGTGCTGATCTCCACCGACAAGGCGGTCAACCCGGCCAACGTGATGGGCGCGTCCAAGCGCGCCGCCGAGATCATCTGCCAGGCGCTGGCGCGGCAATCGCGCACGCGCTACATCACGGTGCGCTTCGGCAACGTGCTCGATTCGGCCGGCTCGGTGGTGCCCTTGTTCCGCGACCAGATCCGCCAGGGCGGTCCGGTCACCGTGACCCATCCCGAGATCGCGCGCTATTTCATGACCATCCCCGAGGCCTGCCAGCTGATCCTGCAGGCCGCGGTGCTGGGGCAGGGCGGCGAGGTCTTCGCGCTCGACATGGGCGAGCCGGTGCGCATCCGCTACCTCGCCGAGCAGATGATCCGCCTCGCCGGCAAGGTGCCCGACCAGGACGTGCACATCGTCTATACGGGGTTGCGGCCCGGCGAGAAGCTGTTCGAGGAGCTGTTCCACGAGCACGAGGCCTACCAGGGCACCGCGCACCGCAAGATCTTCCTGGCCGCGCCGCGCGACGAGTCGTGGCCGGAGCTCGCCGCGGTCCTGCGTCGCGCCGCGCAGGCGGTGCTGCAGTACGACGAGGCCGAGGTCGGGCGCTGCCTGCGCCAACTGGTGCCCGAGTTCGCGCCCGAGCCGCCGGCGCCCTCCGGCGACGTGGTTCCGATCCACCGCGCCCGCAATTCCTGAGGACCGCACCGCATGCGACTGCGCAAGGCCGTTTTTCCGGTGGCCGGCTTGGGCACGCGCCTCCTGCCCGCCAGCAAGGCGGTGCCGAAGGAGATGCTGCCCATCATCGATCGGCCGCTGATCCAGTTCGCCGTCGACGAGGCGGTGGCAGCCGGTTGCGACACCCTGGTGTTCGTGACCAATCGCACCAAGCACGCCATCGCCGACCATTTCGACCGCGCGCCGGAGCTGGAGGCGCGGCTCGAGGCCACCGGCAAGCTGGACCTGCTGCAAGTGGTGCGCGAGGTGCTGCCGGCGCACGTCAAGCCGGTGTTCGTCACCCAGCCCGACGCGCTCGGCCTCGGCCATGCCGTGCTGTGCGCGCGACCGGTGATCGGCGACGAACCCTTCGCGGTGCTGCTGCCCGACGACCTGATCTGGAATCCGGCCCACCCGGCGCTGGCCCAGATGGCGGCGGTCGCCGCCGGGAACGGCGGCAGCGTGGTCGCGGTGGAGGAAGTGCCGCGCGAGCATACCGATCGCTACGGCATCGTGTCCGCCGAGCCTGGCACCGGCGCGGTGCGGCGCATGCTCGCCGTGGTCGAGAAGCCGCGCCCGGACGTGGCGCCGTCGACGCTGGCGATCGTGGGTCGCTACATCCTGGCGCCCCGCATCTTCGCCCTGCTGGAAGCGACCAGGCCGGGCGCCGGCGGCGAGATCCAGCTCACCGATGCGATCCAGGCCCTGATCGCGGAATCGCCGGTGTACGCGCACCGCTTCGAGGGACGGCGCTTCGATTGCGGCCAGCGCCGCGGCGTGGTCGAGGCGACGCTGGCGATGGCGCTGGACGACCCCGAACTGGCGCCGGTGGTCCGGGCCCAGGTGCGCTGAGCCGAGCCGCGCAGAGCCCGCCGCCATGCACACGCCCGGCGACCTCAGCTACATCCTCAACCACCTCGGCGAGGAGCGCGAGCGCTACGCCCACGCCGTGGTGCCGCCGATCTGGCAGAGCAGCATCTACGCCGCGCCCACGGTGGCGGCGATGCGCGAGGCGATCGCCGACGAGCTGGACCAGCACTTCTACACCCGCGGCAACAACCCGACCGTGGCGATCCTGCGGCGCAAGCTCGCCGCGCTGGAGGGCGCCGAGGACGCGCTGCTGTTCGGTTCCGGCGCCGCCGCGGTCGCGGCCGGCGTGCTCGCCTCGGTGCGCGCCGGCGAGCACGTGGTGGGGGTGCAGAAGCCGTATGCCTGGACCAGGACCCTGCTGCAGCGGCTGCTGCCGCGCATGGGCGTGGCGACCACGCTGGTCGATGCGCGCGACCCGGCCGCGGTCGCCGCTGCGCTGCGGCCCGAGACCCGGCTGATCGTGCTGGAGAGCCCCAACTCGCTGACCTTCGAGCAGCAGGACCTGGGCGCGATCGCCGCCCTGGCGCGCGCGCGCGGCATCCGCACCCTGGCCGACAACAGCTACGCCACGCCGCTGGGGCAGTCGCCGCTGGCGCTGGGCATCGACGTGGTGGTGCATTCGGGCACCAAGTACCTCGCCGGCCACAGCGACGTGATGGTCGGCGTGCTGTGCGCCGCGAAGTCCATCGTGCGCGAGGTGTTCGAGGGCCCGTACATGACCCTGGGCGCGATCCTCTCGCCGCACGACGCCTGGCTGGCCTTGCGCGGACTGCGCACCCTGCCGTTGCGCCTCGAGCGCATGGCCGCCACCGCGGCGCGGGTGGTGGCCTTCCTGGAGGCGCATCCGCGCGTGCGGCGCGTGCACTACCCGCAGGCGGCCTCGCATCCGCAGGCCGAGCTGAGCGCGCGCCAGCTGCGCCACGCCAACGGGCTGCTCTCGGCCGAGCTGGACTGCGACATCGCCGGGGTCGAGCGCTTCTGCGACGCGCTGCAGCGCTTCCTCATGGCCGCCTCGTGGGGCGGCTACGAGTCGCTGGCCTTCCCGGTGTGCGGCGTGCGCGACTGGCGCGGCCACGAGCACCAGCTCAGCGTGCCGGTGACGCTGGTGCGACTGTCGATCGGGCTCGAGGAGCCCGAGGTGCTGATCGCGGACCTGGCGCAGGCGCTGGATCG
>CAZTNB010000091.1:0-4149 GCA_964614825.1 uncultured Gammaproteobacteria bacterium | reverse complement strand
CGCCCAGTCCGGCGCGGTGCCGGCCAGCCACTGGTCGTAGAGCGCGCGCCAGTGCGCGTTGATCGGGCTGCGGCGCGCCTGCGGCCCCGCGCGCAGGCGATGCGCCAGCCAGCCCTGCACGACCTTGCCCAGCAACTGCGCGGGCGAGCGGAACGGCAGGTGCGCCAGCGGCAGGGTGTCGATGACCGGCGCCTCGATCCGGCCGATGGAGGCGCCGCGTTCGCGCAGCACCCAGTGGCTGCCCGGGGCCAGGCGCCAGCCGGCGTCCTCGGCCAGGGCGTGGCCCAGCACGCACTTCCACATGTTGGGCGCCGGCAGCCGCACGCGCCAGCGCAGGCGCTGCAGCGGGTGCGGCTCCTGCGGATCCTGCGCCGGCGCGACCTGCAGCGACCACGGCAGGCGCACCACGCCGTGCCGTGCCAGCGGCGCGAGTTGCGCCTCCAGTTCCGCGCGCGTGGCCACGCGCAGGAACTCGTCGGCATCGAGCGGGAACACTGCGTCGGCGCGACGGCGCAGCAGCGCGTCGTGCGCGAGCACCGTGAGCCGCTCGTCCTGGCGGAACGCCGAGGCCGGGTCCGGGTGCACCTCGATCGGCAGGCCCTCGGCCGCCAGCGCGGCGAGTATGCGTGGCGTCTCGTCGGTGGAACCATGGTCGACCAGCACCAGCTGGTCGAGCAGGGCGGCATGGTGGCGCACGAAGGATTCGACGATGTCGGCCTCGTTGCGCAGCATGGCGACGCCGATCAGGCGCATGCGCGCGGGCTCCGGGGCAAGGTCACGGGTCGCGGGGCGGCGGCGCGCGACCGCGCGCCGCGCGCATCCGTGCTCAGGCCGCCTCGAACAGCCCGGCGGCGCCCATGCCGGTGCCGATGCACATCGTGACCATGCCGTACTTCTGCCGGCGGCGGCGCAGCCCGTGCAGCAGCGTGGCCACGCGCACCGCGCCGGTGGCGCCCAGCGGGTGGCCCAGCGCGATCGCGCCACCGAGCGGGTTGACCCGCGCGGGATCCAGGCCCACGTCGCGGATCACGGCCAGCGCCTGCGCGGCGAAGGCCTCGTTGAGTTCGATCCAGTCGACCGCATCGCGGGCGATGCCGGCCTGCTTGAGGACCTTGGGAATGGCGGCGATCGGGCCGATGCCCATGACGTCGGGCGCCACGCCCGCGACCGAGAACCCGACGAAGCGCGCCAGCGGCGTCAGCCCGTAGTCCTTGACCGCCTGCGCGCTGGCCAGCAGCACCGCGGCCGCGCCGTCGGACATCTGCGAGCTGTTGCCGGCGGTCACCGAGCCGCGGGCCTTGAACACCGGGCGCAGGCCCGCCAGCGCCTCCAGCGTCGAGTCGGCGCGCGGGCCCTCGTCGTTCGACACCATGCGGTTGTCGGCCCGCGCCGCGTGCCGGGCCAGGTCCGGATAGCGGTCGGCGAGGGTGTAGGGCAGGATCTCGTCCTTGAACTCCCCGGCCTGGATCGCGCGCGCGGCCTTCTGGTGCGAGGCCAGCGCGAACGCGTCCTGGTCCTCGCGGCTGACCTTCCAGCGCTCGGCGACGTTCTCGGCGGTGATGCCCATGCCGTAGGCGATGGCGACGTGCTCGTTGCCGAACACGCCGGGGTTGATCGAAGGCTTGTAGCCCATCATGGGCACCATGCTCATGCTCTCGGTGCCGCCGGCCAGCATCAGGTCGGCCTCGCCCAGGCGGATGCGGTCGGCGGCCATCGCGACCGCCTGCAGGCCCGAGGAACAGAAGCGGTTGACCGTCACCGCCGAGACGATGTCGGGCAGCCCGGCCAGCAGCACGGCGATGCGCGCCACGTTCATGCCCTGCTCGGCCTCGGGCATCGCGCAGCCGATCACGGCGTCGTCGATGCGGCCGGGGTCGATGCCGGGGGCATCGGCCAGCACGCCCTTGATCGCATGGGCGAGCAGGTCGTCGGGGCGGGTGTTGCGGAACACGCCGCGCGGGGCCTTGCCCACGGCGGTGCGGCGGGTGGCGACGATGTAGGCGTCCTGGACTTGGCGGGTCATCGGCACTTCTCCCTATCGCTATTCGACGTCATTCCCGCGCAAGCGGGAATCCATGTTGTCGATTGCTGGAACGTGGGTCCCGGATCAACGCACATCCCTGTGCAGTCCGGGACTCGCGCATCCTGCGCTCGGCGTCGCTCCGGATTGTCGCTTCAATTCCGCAGGGGCTTCCCGGTGGTGAGGGTGTGCAGGATGCGCTCCTGCGTCCTGGGCATCTGCGCCAGCGCCACGAAGCCCTCGCGCTCGCGATCCAGCAGCCACTGCTCGTCGACCAGCGAGCCGCGCTCGATCTCGCCGCCGCACAGGGCCGCCGCGATGCGCGACGACACCTCGTAGTCGTGGGCGGAGATGAAGCCGCCCTCGCGCATGTTGACCAGCATCATCTTGAGCGTGGCGATGCCGGTGTCGCCCGCGACCGCGACCTGCCGCGCGGGCAGCGGCGGGCGCCAGCCCGATTCGGCCAGCGCCTTCGCCTCCTGGATCGCGACGTAGAGCAGTTCATGGGCGTGGAACACCACGGTGTCGGTGGCGCGCAGCAGGCCCAGTTCCTTCGCCTCCAGCGCGCTGGCCGAGACCGTGCCCATGGCCACGGTCTGGAAGTACTTCTGCACGAACGGGAACACGTCGCCGCCCTGCGCGAACTGGGCGCGCTCGGCGCAGCGCAGCGCGATCTCCTTGCAGCCGCCGCCGCCCGGCAGCAGGCCCACGCCGGCCTCGACCAGGCCCACGTAGCTCTCCAGCGCCGCAACCGTCCTGGCCGCGTGCATCTGGAACTCGCAGCCGCCGCCCAGCGCCATGCCGCGGATCGCGGCCACCACCGGCACCAGCGCGAACTTGATCCGCATCGAGGTCTGCTGGAAGCGATCGACCATGGCATCGAAGTCGGCGATGCGCCCGGCCTTGAGCGCCTCCATCGCGCCGGACAGGTCGGCCCCGGCGCTGAAGGGCTCGCCGGTCTGCCAGATCACCAGCGCGCGCAGGTTGCGCTCGGCGTGGTCGATGGCCTGGTGGATGCCGTCGAGCACGCCGCTGCTGACGGTGTTCATCTTGGTCTTGAAGGAAACGATGCCGACGTCGTCGCCGAGGGTCCAGCAACGCAGCGCATCGGTCTCGAAGATCGTGCTGCCGGTGGCGGGCTTCTCGCCCAGCACCGGGTCGGGGAAGTACTGGCGCCGGTACACCGGATTGGTCGAGCGCGGGCGCGGGCCGCCGGCCGACGGCGCGTAGGAGCCCCCGGCGCCATGCACGCCATCGCGGCCATCGGTCACCCACGCCGGCAGCGGCGCCTTGCTCATGGCCTTGCCCGCGGCGATGTCCTGCGCGATCCAGTCCGCCACCGCCTTCCAGCCCGAGGCCTGCCAGGTCTCGAACGGACCCGACTGCCAGCCGTAGCCCCAGCGGATGGCGAAGTCCACGTCGCGCGCGTTGTCGGCGATGTCGGCGAGGTGGTACGCGGTGTAGTGGAACAGGTCGCGGAAGGCGGCCCACAGGAACTGCGCCTGCGGGTCCTTCGATTCGCGCAGCTTCGCCAGCCGCTCGGCCGGATTGCGCCCCTTGAGGATCGCCGCGACCTCGTCGCTGGCCTTGCCGTCGGCGAGGCGGTAGTCCTGCAGGCCGAGGTCGAGGACCTGGATGTCCTTGCCCTGCTTGCGGAAGAACCCGGCGCCGCTCTTCTGGCCCAGCGCGCCCCTGGCCACCAGCGCGGCCATCCAGTCGGGCGACTTGAAGTAGGCGTGCCACGGGTCCTGCGGCAGGGTATCGCCCATGGTCTTGATCACGTGGCCCATGGTGTCGAGCCCGACCACGTCGGCGGTGCGGTAGGTGGCGCTCTTGGGCCGGCCGATGGCCGGGCCGGTGAGCGCGTCGACCACGTCGAAGCCCAGGCCGTAGGCCTGCGTGTGGTGCATGGTCGAGAGCATCGAGAACACGCCGATGCGGTTGCCGATGAAGTTGGGCGTGTCCTTGGCGTACACCACGCCCTTGCCCAGCGTGGTGGTCAGGAAGGCCTCGAGCCCGGCGAGCACCGCGGGCGAGGTCTGCGCGATCGGGATCAACTCGGCCAGGTGCATGTAGCGCGGCGGATTGAAGAAGTGCACGCCGCAGAAGCGCGGGTGCACCGACTCCGG
>CAZTNB010000090.1:5596-12393 GCA_964614825.1 uncultured Gammaproteobacteria bacterium | reverse complement strand
AGTTCAAGGATCTCGACGAGACCCGCCTTGCGACCGAGGCGGCGGGCGCACAGATCGTCACGGTCGCGGTCCGGCGCACGAACATTGGCCAGGATCCGGGCAGTCCCAACCTGCTCGACGTGCTGCCGCTGTCGCGCTACACGATCCTGCCCAACACCGCCGGTTGCTACAGCGCCGACGAGGCCGTGCGCACCTGCCGGCTCGCGCGTGAACTGCTCGACGGCCATCGGCTGGTGAAGCTGGAGGTCCTGGGCGACCCGAAGACGCTCTACCCGCACGTGCCCGAGACCCTCAAGGCGGCCGAGATCCTGGTCCGAGAGGGCTTCGAGGTCATGGTCTACACCAGCGACGACCCGATCGTCGCGCGCCAGCTCGAGCAGATCGGCTGCGTGGCGATCATGCCGCTGGCGGCGCCGATCGGTTCAGGTCTGGGGGTGCAGAATCGCTGGACCCTGCTCGAGATCGTGGAGAACGCCAAGGTGCCGGTGCTGGTCGACGCGGGCGTGGGCACCGCTTCGGACGCCGCGATCGCGATGGAACTGGGTTGCGACGGCGTGCTGATGAACACCGCGATCGCCGGCGCGCGCGACCCGGTGCTGATGGCCAGCGCGATGCGCAAGGCGGTCGAAGCCGGCCGCGAGGCCTTCCGCGCCGGCCGCATCCCCCGCAAGCGCTACGCCTCGGCCTCGAGCCCCCTCGACGGCACCCTGGGCTGAGCAAGGGGAGTCGGAGTGCCTTTTCCCGGCGACGACAAGGCCAACGGAGCAAATGGGGTCAGGGTGCCTTTTCCGTCCGAGTCATCGAAGTTGCCCGAGGACTCGCCCGGAAAAAGCACCCTGACCCCATTTGCTCCGTTGGCTCCCGCGGCGCCGCGGCGGGCGATCCGCAGCTTCGTGCTGCGGCAGGGGCGCATGACGCCCGCGCAGCAGCGCGCCTTCGACGCGCACTGGACGCGCTACGGCCTCGAGTACACCGGCCGGCCGCGCGACCTGGCCGCGGTCTACGGCCGGGTCGCGCCGGTGGTGCTGGAGATCGGGTTCGGCAACGGCGAGCAGTTGCATGCCGCAGCGCGTGCCGATCCGGCGACCGACTTCCTCGGCATCGAGGTGCACGGGCCCGGGGTCGGCCGCCTGCTCAACGCGGCCGCGGCCGACGGCCTCGCCAACCTCCGGGTGATGCGCCACGACGCGGTGGAGATCCTGCGCGACGAGGTCGTCGAGGGCGCGCTGGCGCAGTTGCGGGTCTGGTTCCCGGATCCGTGGCACAAGACCCGCCACCACAAGCGGCGCCTGATCCAGCCGGCGTTCGTTGCGCTGGCGGCGTCGCGACTCGCGCGCGGCGGCGTCTTGCATCTGGCCACCGACTGGCAGGACTATGCGACGCATATGCTCGCGGTGCTCGACGCCTGCCCCGCACTCCGCAACACGGCGGGGCCGGGACGATACGCGCCGTGCCCGCCCTGGCGCAGCGAAACCCGGTTCGAACGCCGCGGCCGCCGCCTCGGCCATGGCGTCTGGGACCTCGTGCATGTGCGTGAGTGACTGACCTGCCCGCATGGACGCCGGCCTGACCCTCACGACCGAGATGATGCTCGTGCTCGGGCTCATCGTCTTCGCGATCGTGATGTTCACGCTGGAGTGGGTGCGGGCCGACATCGTCGCGCTGCTGGTGCTGGTGGTCCTGGGCGTCGCCAACCTGGTGCCGGTCGACCAGTTGTTCGACGGCTTCGCCGGCGACGCGGTGATCGCGATCCTCGGCACCATGATCATCGGCGCCGGGCTCGACCGCACCGGCGTGCTGGCCTTCGCGGCCTCGTTCATCCTGCGCCTGTCGGCCGGCATCGAGCGGCGCCTGCTGCTGGTGCTGTGCGGCATGACCGGCTCGCTGTCCGCGTTCATGCAGAACCCGGCGGTGACCACGCTGTTCCTGCCGGTGGCCTCGCGCATTTCCTCGCGCACCGGCCTGCCGCTGTCGCGCCTGCTGCTGCCGATGGCCTGCTGCATCATGCTCGGCGGCACCATCACCATGGTGGGCAACTCGCCGCAGATCCTGCTCAACGACCTGATCGAGTCGGTCAACCGCAACCTGCCGCCGGGCGCGGACACGATCGAGCCGATCCGCATGTTCACCATGGCGCCGATCGGGATCGCGCTGCTGCTGGCGGGCCTGGCCTATTTCGGCTGGTGGTGGAACCGGCTGTTGCCGCTGCGCGAGGAGCGCCAGGCGGTGACGCCGTCGCGCACCGAGACCTACTTCGCCAGCACCTACGGCATCGAGGGCGAGGTGATCGAGGTGCTGGTCACCGCCGACAGCCCGCTGGTGGGCTTGTCGATCGTGGAGGTGGAGGGTGCCGCGGGCACGCCGCTGATCCTCGCGATCAAGACCGGCGAGGAAGCGCGCCTGGCGCCGCCGGCCGACCAGATGGTGTGGGTGGGCACGGTGCTGGGCGTGCTGGGCCAGCCGGCGGCGGTCGCCGAGTGGTGCGCCGGCAACGAGCTGCGCGTGCTGCCGCGCCTGCGCAACTTCGGCGACATGTTCAACCCCAGCCGCGCCGGCATCGCCGAGGCCGTGGTGCCGCCGACCTCGCGCTATGTCGGCAAGAAGCTCGGCGACCTGCGCCTGCGCAAGCGGCACAACATCTCGGTGCTGGCGATCAACCGCGGCGACAAGATCCTGCGCGAGGACGTGCGCGCGGTGCAGGTGCGCGGCGGCGACACCCTGGTCTTCCACGGCTTCTGGAAGGACCTGACCCAGGCCGCCGAGGATCGCGACTTCGTGGTGGTCACCGACTACCCGAAGGAAGAGCAGCGCCCGCACAAGATCTGGAACGCGGTGATCTTCTTCGGCCTCGCCATCGCGCTGGCCCTTTTCTCCGACCTCAAGCTCGCGGTGGCGATGCTGGTCGGCGCCATCGGCATGCTGCTCACCGGCGTGCTGTCGATGGACGAGGCCTACTCGGCGATCAACTGGAAGACCATCTTCCTGATGGCCTGCCTGATCCCGCTGGGCTGGGCGGTGGACTCCACCGGGGCCGCGGCGTGGATCGCGCAGGAAGTGCTGCGCGCCCTCGGCGACGTGTCGCAGTGGGAACTGCAGCTGGCGATCGGCGTGCTGACCGCGCTGTTCACCGCGGTGATGTCCAACGTGGGCGCCACCGTGGTCATGGTGCCGCTGGCGGTCAACGTGGCGCTGGCATCGAGCGGCAATCCGACCGAGTACGCGCTGATCGTGGCCCTGTCGGCCTCCAACAACTTCGTCACCGCCAGCAACCCGGTGCTGTCGATCATCGCCGGCCCCGGCGGCTACCGCACCGCCGACCTGCTGCGCGTCGGCGGCCCGCTGTCGCTGCTCTACCTCGCCATCGTGGTCGGCGCGGTGAACCTGATGTACTGAGGCCGGCGGCGCGCGCTACGCGGCGCGGGCGCCGCCGCGCGCGTGCCTGGCGATGTGGTCCGCGATCACGGGAGCCAGCGCGTCGGGCAGGTCGTGGCCCCAGCCTTCGATGGACTCGAAGCGGGCGCCGGGGATCACGCGGGCGAGGTCGATGCCGTGCGCGATCGGCACCATCGGGTCGGCGGTGCCGTGCAGGACCAGCGTCGGCACCTCGAGGCGGCGCAGCATCGGGCTGCGGTCGCCGTCGGCGAGGATCGCGGCGAGCTGGCGGGTGACGCCGGTGCCGGCGGCGGCGCGCATGACGCCGATGCGGGCGCGACCCTCGATGTCGGCCTTCGACATCGGCCAGGCCGGGCTGCCGATGGCGCGGAACAGGCGCGACACGTACGCCACGCCCTCGTCCATGCTGACCCGGCCGGTCGGCCGCGACAGCATCACGCGCAGCACCTTGGGCCGCGGCGGCGGCAGGCCGAGGCGGCCGCTGCTGGTGGCGAGCAGGGTCAGCGTGCGCACGCGCGCGCCGTGGTGGCCGGCGATGTGCTGCGCGATCATGCCGCCCATCGAGATGCCGGCCACGTGGGCGCGCTCGATGCCCAGGTGCGCGAGCAGGGCCATGTCGTCGTCGGCGAGGTCGGCGAGCCGGTACGGCAGGCGCGGGCGCAGGCCGAACAGGCGCGCCATGATGGAGGTCGGCAGGGCGGGGGCGGGGATGTCGTCGTAGCGGGTCGAGTGGCCGACGTCGCGATTGTCGACGGTGATGCAGCGGAAGCCGCGCGCGAGCAGCGCGTCGAGCAGGCTGGCGGGCCAGGCCACGCGCTGCATCGCCAGGCCCATGACCAGCAGCAGCGGCTCGCCTCCCTCGGGCCCGAACACTTCGTAGTCGAGCTGGATGCCGTTGACGAGCGCCTTCGGCATCAGCCGTTCGCCGGCTCCGGGTAGAACAGCCGGCGCAGGCCCTCGCGCTCGAACGGCCGCCAGGCATGTTCCTGCTGGGCGAGGCGGTCGGCGATCACGTACAGCACCATCGGGTTGAAGCCCATGCCGAAGTGGCTGGCCGACAGCTCCACGTTCTCGTTCTGGTGCGCCGGCGACTGCACGCTGCACTGCCAGTGCACCACGCCGTCGGTGCGGCTGAAGATGGACGTGGTGGGGCGCGGCGGCGGCTCGCGCAGCCGCGCCTGCAGCTTCGGGTCGATCTCGTGGTGGCCCGACAACAGCCGGAACAGCGGCCAGGCATTGGTCGCGCGCGGGTTCCCGGCGAAGGGCGAGCCCATCGTGATCACCTGCCGCACCCGCTCGGGCACCAGCTTGGCCATCTCGCGCGCGTACAAACCGCCGAGGCTCCAGCCGATCAGGCTCACGCGACGCCCGTGGCGGCCGTGCACGTCCTCGATGTGTTCCAGGCAGTTGGCCAGCACGCCGCGGCGCGGCCCGGCGTTGAAGCCCTGGCCCCAGCCGTAGGGCGAGTAGCCCAGGCGCTTGAGCACCTGGCGCAGCAGCAGGGTGCTGGCGTCACTGGCGGCCAGCCCGGGGAACACCACCACCGGCTGGCCCTCGCCGCGCGGCAGGCGGTGCGCCTGCCACCAGCTCAGCAGGCCGGCGGCGAATTCCCACGGCGCGCGCGCCTCCAGCATCAGTTCGCGCCAACCCGGCGGTCGCAGCGCCTCGTGGCCGTCGCGCGCGCGCGCGCGTGCGCGGGGCTTGCGCCGGCTCATTCCCTGCCCCGGCGAGTGCCGGCGCGGCGCGCGCCGGGGCGCGGCGTGGCGGCGGAGAGCTTGCTCGCGGCCATGGCCTTGAGTTCGTCGAAGGACTCGTACAGCGCGGCCACCAGCGCCTGCAGGTCGGGCACGGCCTTGCGGCACGCGATCAGGCCCAGGTGGAGGTTGCCGTCGTAGCTGTGCACGGTGATGTTGAGCGCCAGCCCGTGCACCACGATCGAGACCGGGAAATAGCTGGTCATGCGCGCGCCGGCCAGGTACAGCGGCACCGGCGGCCCGGGCACGTTGGAGATCACCAGGTTGGACGGCAGCGGCACGCGGTCCGCCAGCTGCGTCTTCGCGTACAGCTTCGCCAGCCCGGTCATCAGCCACGGCGAACCCAGCGAGGGGTAGTCGGTGGGAATGAGGTCGCGATAGGTGGCCGTGGCGTCCTTGAGCTTGCCCATGCCGGCCTGTATCGCGGCCAGCCGCGCCTGCGGCGTCTTCTGGTCGGTGCCGAGCGTGCACGGCAGCATGGTGACCTGGTTGCCCTGCGCGACCTGGCCCGCCTCGCGCAGCGACAAGGGCACCGCCGCGACCAGCGAGCGCCGGGGCAGTTCCTTGTGCCCGAGCAGGTATTGGCGCAACGCGCCCGAGCAGGTCGCGAGCAGCAGGTCGTTGATGGTGGCCTCGCTGGCCGCCGCCACCGCCTTGAAGTCGCGCAGCGGCAGGGTGCAGGTGGCGAAGACCCGGGCGGCGCCGATCTGGGCGTTGAAGCGCGTGCGTGGCGCCATCAGGTCGTCGGGCAGGCCGCGCTCGGCGACGATGCGATCGGTGAGCTTGGCCGCGGCGCCGGCGACGGCGCGCACCGCGCCCGGCACCGAACGCACCAGCTTGGCGTACTGCGCCAGCGAGTTCGAGAACAGGGTGCCGAGCATCAGGCGCTTGCTCGGCGCCCGCGCGCGATGCGATTCGTGCGGCGGCGGGACCTCGCGTGGCACCGGGCCGAGGTCGAGCATCGCCTGCGCCAGCGCGATGCCGGCCTGGCCATCGAGCGCCGCGTGGTGCACCTTCGAGTACAGGGCGACGCCGCCGTCGGCCAGGCCCTCGATCACGGTGAACTGCCACAGCGGCCGCTCGCGGTCGAGCGGCTGCGCGTGCAGCTTCGCCACCAGCGCCTCGAGCTGGCGCGCGCTGCCGGGCCTGGGCAGGCGCGCGCCGCGGATGTGGAATTCGAGGTCGACCTTGCCGGCGTCGACCCACACCGGGTGGCCGAGGTCGAGCGGCATCAGGGCCAGGCGGCGGGTGAAGATCGGCGCCAGGTGCAGGCGCCCGGCGATGTGGCGGCGCACCCGCGGCAGGAAGCTGCCGCGCAGGTCGGCCGGGCGCTCGAAGGTGCACAGGCTGCCCACGTGCATGAGCGTTTCCGGCGTCTCCAGGTAGAGGAAGCCGGCGTCGAGTCCGCTCAGTGACTTCAAGGCCATTCCACGCCTTCGTCCGAACCGCCGCGCGGAGCATGGCCCAGGGCGCAGCGGAGGTCAAAGGGCGCCCGCGATGATCCGTGTTGTGCCTTGCACAAACGTGCTGTCGCGGCCGCGGCGGCCGCCACGCCACCGCCTACCGCGACCACCAGGCGCCCGATACGTACACGCCCGGCGCCGGCCGCTCGCGGAACACCTCGCGCCGGAAACGGAACAACTCGGCCGG
>CAZTNB010000090.1:0-5496 GCA_964614825.1 uncultured Gammaproteobacteria bacterium | reverse complement strand
TCCAGCGTGCGCTCGGGGTCCCACGGCGCGCCGTCGATGCCGAAGGCCAGCAGCACGCGGTCGCGGCGCTGGGCGTCGGTCCCGGCCCAGGCCATCAAGGCCGGCTTGAGCGCGCGGTCGATGCTGGGCGGGCGGCCGTCGCGCCAGTCCTCCCAGGGCAGGAATTCGTACCAGTCGCGGAAGGCCGAGCCGCGGTGCCGCGCCTGCGCGCCTTCGCGCACCAGGGCGAGGTAGGCCGCCGAGACCACGCGCGGCCCGCCGCCGCGCTCGCGCGGGTCGCGGTAGCGGTCGCCGAAGGTGTAGAGCTGCTCGACATAGCCCAGGGTGATGCCGGTCTGGCGTTCCACCCAGCCGCGCAGGCCGCGTTCCAGGGTCTGGTGCTGCTCGAGGTCGAGCGGGCCGCTGGGCAGCGCGTCGTCGCCGTCGGCCTGTTCCACCACCAGCACGCGCGGCGCATCGGCGGTGACGGCCACGATCACCGCATCGAGACCGACCACCACGCCCGGAAGTTGCGCCGCCATGCGGGCAGCGTAGCAAATGCCCATGCCCGGGGACGGCGCGGCCGATGCCGCCAACCCCTGCGTCGCCGTGCTAGTCGAGGCGCTTGCGGAAACGGCCCACCGCGAAGCCCAGCATCAGCACCGAGAACCCCAGCAGCGTGACCAGCGGGATCCACAGCTCGGCGAGGCCGGCCCCGCGCAGCAGGATGCCGCGCACCAGGCGGATGAAGTGCGTCAGCGGCAGCGCCTCGGCGATCCACTGCGCCAGCCGCGGCATGCCGGCGTAGGGGAACATGAAGCCCGACAGCAGGATCTGCGGCAGGAACAGGAAGAAGGCGCCCTGCATGGCCTGGAACTGCGTCTTCGTCAGGGTGGAGACGAACACGCCCAGCGACAGCGCCGCCACGATGTAGGCCAGCGCCGCGAAGTAGAAGTCGAGCAGCGAGCCGCGGATCGGCACGCCGAAGATCAGCACGCCGAGGCCCAGCACCAGCGACACCTGCACCAGGCCGATGCCCATGAACGGCACCACCTTGCCGAGCATCAGTTCCAGCGGCTGCACCGGCGTGGTGATCAGCAGTTCCAGGTTGCCGCGCTCGCGCTCGCGCACGATCGCCACCGCGGTGAACAGGGTCATGGTCATGGTCAGGATCACGCCGACCAGGCCCGGCACGGTGTTGATCGCCGAACGCCGCTCCGGGTTGTACAGGTTGAGCAGTTCCATCGCCTGCGCGGTGCCGCCGTCGAGCGGCAGCGCCGCGAGCTGGCGCGCGGCGCTCAGCATCACCGGGTCGGAGCCGTCGACGATGAGCTGCATCGCCGGCATCTCGTGGCGCGCCAGGCGCCGGTCCAGGTCCGGCGGCAACACCACCGCGACGCTGATGCGGCCCTCGCGGATCAGCGCCGGCACCGGCGCCGGGTCGGCCATGCGGTAACGCACCTTGATGACCTGGCTGTTGGCCAGTTCCTGGGCGATCTGGCGCGACGCGTGGGTGTCGGCCTGGTCGACGATGGCGGCGTCGAGGCCGCGCACGTCCATGTTGATGGCGTAGCCGAACAGCAGCAGCTGGATGGTGGGGATGCCCACGATCATGGCGAAGGTGAGGCGGTCGCGCCGCAGCTGCATCAGCTCCTTGCGCACGATCGCAAGCAGGCGGCGCAGCGAGTTCATCGCGATGGATCCTCGCCGCGATGGCGGGTCGAGGCCACGAACACGTCCTCGAGATTGGCCGGCACTTCGCGCAACGTGGCTTCGATGCCGGCCTCGTGCAGGGCGGCGGCCAGCACGGCCGGATCGGTGGTCCGCGGCACCAGCAGGCGCAGCGCATTGCCGATCTGCGCGCAGCCCGCCACGTCGGCGCGCGCGCGCAGCAGGGCCTGCGCGGCGCGCGGCCGCGGGCTGGCGGCCTCGAGCACGCGAAAGGCCAGCGAGCCGGTCAGTTCGCGCGGGCTGCCGTCGGCGACCAGGCGGCCGCGATCGAGGATCGCCAGCCGGTGGCAGCGCTCGGCCTCGTCCATGAAATGGGTGGACACCAGCAGCGTGGTGCCGTGGTCGGCGAGCTCGAACAGGTGGTCCCAGAACTCGCGCCGCGATTCCGGGTCGACCGCGCTGGTCGGCTCGTCGAGCAGCAGCAGTTCGGGCCGGTGCAGGATCGCGCCGGCCAGCGCGAGGCGCTGCTTCTGCCCGCCGGACAGGGTGCCGGCGAGCTGGCGCACGCGGTCGGCGAGGCGGTACTCGGCCAGCACCTGGTCCACGCGCGCGCGCTCCTCGCGATGGCCCAGGCCCTGCACCGCGGCGAGGAACTGCAGGTTCTCGCGCACCGACAGGTCCTCGTACAGCGAGAAGCGCTGCGTCATGTAGCCGATGCGGCGCTTGAGCGCCTCGGCCTCGGCCGGGATGCGCAGCCCCAGCACCTCGATCTCGCCGGCGCTGGGCTCGAGCAGGCCGCACAGCATGCGGATGGTGGTCGACTTGCCGGAGCCGTTGGGACCGAGGAAGCCGTAGACCTGCGCGCGCGGCACCTGCATGTCGAGGCGGTCCACCGCGACCAGCTGGCCGAAGCGGCGCGTCAGTCCGCGCGCGACGATGGCGATGGCGCCGGCGCCCGCGTCGCGCGGCGCCGGCGCGGTCGCGGCGGCTGCGCTCATGGCGCGGCGTCGACCGGGGTCGCCTGCGCCGGCAGGCCGGGCGGCAGCGTCGCGGCGCGCGGGTCGTCGAGCGTGAGCTCGGCGACCCAGGTCAGGCGGCTGGTGTCGGAGCCGGTCAGGGCGTAATAGGGCGTGAAGCTGGGATCGGGGCGGATCCAGCGCACGCTGGCCGCGAAATCGCCGTCGATGCCCTCGACGTGCACGCGGAACTTCGACCCCACCGCGGTGCGCGCGCGCACGCGTTCGGGCACGTAGGCGCGCACGTAGGCGCGCTCGCCGACCAGCAGCGTGAGCAGGGTCTGGCCCGCCACGACCTGGTCGCCCACGCGCACCGGGATGCCGTCGACGCGGCCGTCGCGCGGCGCCCGCGCGGACAGCAGCGCCAGGCTGAGCTGCGCCTGCTCGTGGCGGGCGCGGGCGGCGGCCAGCGAGGCCTCGGTCTGCGCGATCTGCTCCGCGCGGGTGCCGTTGGTCAGCAGCGCCAGCTGCGCGCCGGCGGCCTGCACCTCGGCGCGCGCGCTGGCGTCGCTGGCGCGCGCGCTGTCCAGCACCGCCTCGCTGGCCAGGCCGCGCTTGCGCAGCTCCTGCGCTCGCGCGTACGTGAGCGCCGCCTCGGCCGCGATGCTGCGCGCGCGCGCCAGGCGGGCGCGGGCCGCGTCCACGTCCTCCACCCGGGCGCCATGGCGCTGCTCGTCGAGCAGCGCCTGCAGGCGCTGTACCTCGCCCGCGGCGTTGTCCACGGCGCGCTGCGCGCGCGCGGGGTCCTGCGCCACCAGCGCCTGCCCGGCCTTGACCGCCTCGCCCTCGTGGACCGACAGGGCGACCACCGGCTCCTGCGCCTGCGCGGTCAGCGCGATGCGATCCCACTCGGTGGTGCCGAGCACCGGCCCCGGGGCGCCGTTGCCGCAACCGGCCAGCCCGCACGCCAGGGTCACCGCCAGCCATCCGCGCATTGCCCGCTCCTTCGGCCGCGCCGTCGCGAAATGATGCCGCAGCACGCGCCACCCTGCGTAGGGTCGCATAGGCGCGGTGCCGCACGCGTGCTACCGTCGCCCCGCCGCACGGCCGACTCCACGGCCATCCGCCGCCAGAACCGATGCTACCGACCGTAACGGCCCCGGCCCTGCTCGGCACCGCCCTGTTGCTGGCGCTGGCCTTCCACCGCCATCGCATGGCGCAGATGCTGCTGGTGCTCGCCCTGGCCGCGCTGGCCTGGGTCGACGGCGAGCCCCGGCTGGCCGAGGGCGCGTTGCGTTTCGCGCCCTGGCTGCTGCTGGCGGCGGCGCTGCTGCCGGAGCCGCGCCTGCTGTCCAAGCGCAACCTCGGCTACGTGCTGGCGGTGACCGCGCTGGCGGGCATCGCGATCGCGGCGCCCGAGCACGTGTACCGCGGCGTCGCCGCCGCGGCCCGCTGGCTGGCCTTCGACCGTCCCGCGCCGTTGGCGGCCGCCGTGATCACGGTGCTGGCGGCATTGCTGTGCATGCTGCGCTGGGCCATGACCGGGCGGCCGATCGAACTCGGCCTGGTGGCGGTGCTGGCGGCGGCGGCGACCGCGTTCGCGCGCTTCGAGGAACCGCGGGCGCTGGCCTGGCTGGTGGCCAGCGGCGCGCTGGCGATCCTCGCGGTGCTGTACGCCTCCTACCGCATGGCCTTCATCGACGGCCTCACCGGGCTGCCCAACCGGCGCGCGCTGGACGAGGCGCTGGTGCGCCTGTCGGGCCATTACGCGCTGGCGATGGTCGACGTCGACCACTTCAAGCAGTTCAACGACACCTACGGCCACGACGCCGGCGACATCGTGCTGCGCACGGTGGGCCGCACGCTGCGCCGGCAGGGCGCGGGCGAGGCCTACCGCTACGGCGGCGAGGAGTTCTGCGTGGTGTACGAGGGCGCGCGCGCCAAGCTGGCGCCCAACGGCTGCGAGCGCGCGCGCGAGGCGGTGGCGGCGCTGCGGATCGCGATCCCGGCGCCGAGCAAGCGCGCCAGGCGCGACGGCCGCGCCAAGCGCAGCGGCGCGGTCGAGGTCGGCGTGACCATCAGCGTGGGCTGCGCGGCCAAGGCCGGCGAGCGCAAGCTGCCCTGGGACGTGCTGCGGGCCGCCGACCAGGCGCTGTACAAGGCCAAGGCCAAGGGCCGCAACCGGGTCGTCAACGCCTGAGCGGACAGCAACCGCAACGCGCCGCGCGCCGCGCCCGGCGGCCGCAGCCATGCACCCCGTCACCGCGCTAGGCTACGCGGCCATGCAGGGGGGCGAAATGCAGCATCGTCGGGGATCGCGCCGTGGCCGTGTGCTGGCCGGCTGGCTGCTGCTGGCCGCCATGGCGGCGCCGGCGTGCGCCCTCGAGGTGCGGCAGGGCCCGCCCGAATCCGCGCACGAGAGCCTCGACTTCCAGGGCTACCGGGCCTTCGGCAGCGACCAGGGCCTGCTGCAGTCGACGGTCTATGCGCTGGCCCAGGATCGCGCCGGCTACCTCTGGGCCGGCACCGAGGACGGCGTCGCGCGCTACGGCGGCCGGCGCTGGCAGCCGATGCCCATCCCCGATGCCGGCCACGCGCCGGCATTCATCTCCGCGCTCGCCGCGACCGACGACGGCGCGGTCTGGGTCGCCGGCGACGAATCGGGCCTGCTGCGCTTCGATGGCACGCGCCTGCAGCCGATCGCCAGCGCGCCCGGCCTGCGCGAGCACGTGACCCAGGGGCTGGCGCTCGCCGGCGTGGACGCGGTCTGGGTCGGCACCAATGCCGGCGTGATGCGTTGCGATCCGCGCGGCTGCAGCGAACTCGAGGCGGCGCGCGGCCTCAATGCGTGGACCCTCGCGCCGGGGCGCTGGGATGGCCGCGACGTGCT
>CAZTNB010000089.1:0-12554 GCA_964614825.1 uncultured Gammaproteobacteria bacterium | reverse complement strand
GGCCGCTTGCCGGTCTCCTGGATCGGATGCACCGGGAACTCGAGCGGGATCCCGCCGGCCTCGCGGATGCCTTCGCGCACGCGCTCGGCCAGCACCAGGTGGTGGCGGTTGCAGGGGCTGAGGTCGCTGCCGGTCTGGGCGATGCCGATGATCGGGCGGCCGCCCTGCAGCTCCTCCTGGCTGAGGCCGTAGTTGAGGTAGCGCTCGACGTAGAGCGCCGTCATGTCGACGTTGTCGGCGTTGTCGAACCAGGCCCGGGAACGCAGCACGGGTCCGCCGCTGGGTGGGTCGCTCATGGGGGCCTGGGGCGGGCGCGCCCGCGCCGGTGGGGTTGGAGCGAGCTTATCGTATTGATATGATAATACGCCAGACGGGGCCGACCGTCGACGCGGAGTGGCGCATGTCGCGCGTGTACCGGCTGGCCGTGGTGGGCCTGGGCAAGATCGCCGTCGACCAGCACCTGCCGGCGATCGCCGCCGCGCGCGGGCTCGAGCTGGTCGCGACGGTGGACCCGGATCCGGCCGCGCCGCTGGCGCCGACCTTCCGCTCGCTCGAGGCCCTGCTCGCCGCCGGCCTGGCGCTCGACGCCGTCGTGGTCTGCACCCCGCCGCAGGTGCGCGCCGGCATCGCGCGGCGCGCGCTCGAGGCGGGACTGTCGGTGATGCTGGAGAAGCCGCCGGCCGCCACGCTCGAGGAAGTCGCGGACCTGGCGCAACGCGCCACGGCGGGCGGACTGACCCTGTACACCGCCTGGCATTCGCGCCATGCGCCGATGGTGGAGCCGGCGCGCGCGTGGCTGGCCGGGCGCGAACTCGGCGCCGGCCGCGTGGATTGGCGCGAGGACGTGCGGCGCTGGCATCCGGGCCAGCGCTGGCTGTGGCAGGCGGGCGGCCTGGGCGTGTTCGACCCGGGCATCAACGCCTTCTCGATCCTGGGCGCGCTGCTGCCGGTGCCCCTGGTCGTCGCCAGCGCCACGCTGGACATCCCCGCCAACGCGCAGACCCCGGTCGCGGCGCGGCTCGCGCTCGCGGCCGGCGCCGCGCGGATCGACGTGACGCTGGATTTCCTCCAGCGCGGCACGCAGGTCTGGGACATCGTGCTCGACACCGCGTGTGGCCACCGCCTGCACCTGGCCGACGGCGGCGCGCGCCTGGCGATCGACGGCGGCCCCGCGCGCGGCGGCGACCCCGCCGAGTACCCTGCGCTGTACGCCCGTTTCGCGGCGCTGCTGGCGGCGGGCCAGAGCGACGTCGATGCCGCGCCGCTCGCGCTCGCCGCCGACGCGCTGGCGCGCGGCACCGTGCGTCGCGTGGACCCGTTCATCGAATAGGCGCCGCACCGCGATGAAAGCCCCCGCGCCTGCGTCCATCGATCCGTCCGAGGTGGGCCTTGCGTGGCCGCTGGCGGCGCTGCTGGGGGAAGGCCCGGTCTGGGTCGAACGCGAGCGCGCGCTGTGGTTCGTCGACATCGAGGGCCGCAACCTGCACCGCTACGTCCCGGGCGCGGGCACCGGGCAGTCCTTCGCGATGCCCGGCCGCCCGAGCTTCGTGGTGCCCGCCAGCGACGGCTCGCTGGTCGTGGGCATGGAGCTGGAACTGCACCGGGTCCACGACGGCGCGCTGGGCGCGCCGCTGGCCGCGATCGGCGGCAACCGCCACTGCCGCACCAACGACGCCACCGTCGATCCGCGCGGCCGCCTGTGGTTCGGCACCATGGACCTGGACCAGGCGGCGCCGACCGGACAGGTCCATCTCTACGATGGACACGCGCTGCATCCCGCCGGCGGCCATTGCCCGATCACCAACGGCCCGGCGGTGAACGCGGCCGGCACCGTGCTCTACCACGTCGACACGCTCGCCGGCATCGTCTGGGCCTTCGACATCTCGAACCACGACACCCTGGTCGATGGCCGCATCTTCGCCACCATCGACCCGGCGGACGGCAAGCCCGACGGCGTCAGCGTCGACGCCCAGGACTGCGTGTGGGTGGCCTTGTGGGGCGGCTGGCGCGTGCGGCGCTACTCGCCGGCCGGCACGCCGATGCTGGACGTGCCGATCCCGTGCGCCCAGGTCACCAAGGTGGCCTTCGGCGGCGACGGCCTGCGCACCGCGTTCGTGACCACGGCGCGCACCGGCCTGTCCGCGGAGGCCTTGCGCAGGCAACCGGCCGCCGGCGGGCTGTTCGCGTTCCCGGCGCCGGCGCCGGGGCTGCCCACCCAAGCGTTGAGGCTGCGGTGACTGCGGCGTATTCGATCGTCGGCGACTGGGGCACGACCCGTCTGCGCCTGTTCCGCGTGGTCGACGGCGCGGTCGTGGACCGCATCGACGGGCCCGGCATCGCCATGCTGGATGCGCCCGCCGCGGACGCGCTGCTGCGCGCGCTGGCGCCGTGGCGCGCCGCGCGCGATCCGGCGCGGATCGTGTTGTGCGGCATGGCGGGCGCGCGCGGCGGCCTGGCCGAGGCGCCCTACGCGGATTGCCCGGTCGACGCGCGCGCGTGGGCGGGCCGGGCCCGCATGCTGCGGCTCGACGGCCTGCCGGTCGCGGTGGCGGCCGGGCTCGCCTGCGTGCGCGCGGACGGCACGCCCGAGGTCATGCGCGGCGAGGAGACGCAGGTGTTCGGCGCGCAGCGCCTGCTGCCCGCGCTGGCGCAGGGACGCCGGACCCTCGCGCTGCCCGGCACGCACTCGAAATGGGTCGCGCTCGAGCAGGGCCGCATCGAGTCGTTCCGCACGTTCCCGTCCGGCGAGCTGTACGCCCTGTTGCGCGATCATTCCACCCTGGCCCGCGTCGGCGCGGACCCCGGCGGCGAAGCCGAGGGCTTCGAGGCCGGACTCGCCAGCGCCACGGCCGCCGGCGCAATCCTCGGCAAGCTGTTCCAGGCGCGCAGCGCGCAACTGCGCGCCGGCCGGACGCGGGGTTGGGCGCTGGGTTACCTGTCCGGACTGATCATCGGCAGCGAAGTCGACGAGATGCTGGCCACGACCGCGCCTTCCGGTCGCCCGGCCCTGGTCGGCGATCCGCAGCTGGCCGCCCGCTACGCCCGCGCACTTGCTGCCCGCGGCGTCGCGGCCGAGCTGCACGACGGCGACGCCTGCGCCCTGGCCGGCCTGCAATGCCTCGAGGAGAGCCTGTCGTGGACATAGACGAGGTGCTGGCCGGCGGCGCGCCGCCGATCATGGCGATACTGCGCGGCGTCGAGCCGGCGCAGGCCCTGGCCATCGGCGCGGCGCTGGTCGAGGAGGGCATCCGCCTGATCGAGGTGCCGCTGAATTCGCCGGATCCCTTCGCCAGCATCCGCCTGCTGCAGGAGGCCTACGGCGCCGTTGCCGGCATCGGCGCGGGCACCGTGCTCGATGCGCAGGCGGTGCGGCAACTGGCGGCGACCGGCGCGACCCTGATGGTGTCGCCGCACGCCGATCCGGCGCTGATCGCGCTGGGACTCGCGAGCGGGCTGCAACCGATGCCGGGCTTCCTCACGCCCGGCGAAGCGCTTGCCGCCATCGGCGCCGGCGCGCGGCGCCTCAAGCTGTTCCCGGCGACGGCGTTCACGCCGGCCTATGTGCGCGCGATCCGCGAGGTGGTGCCGAAGGCGGCCGAGATCTGGGCCGTGGGCGGCACGGGTGCCGCCAACCTGCGCGACTGGCTCGACGCCGGCAGTCGCGGCATCGGCGTCGGCGGCGCGCTCTATCGGCCCGGCGACACGGCGTCCGTCGTGGGCAGCCGCGCGCGCGAGCTGGTCGCCGCCTGGCGCGCCGCGGTGCGCGGCTGAGGCGCCGCGCGATGCGCCGCAACGATCCCCTGCGCGGCAGGGCGGGCGCCGGGCGCACCACGGCCGACGCGGTGCGCAGCTCGCTGGGACGCAACCTCACCTACGGCATGCTCGACCGGCTGGGGCGCGAGATCGTCACCGGCCGCTACGATCGCCAGGGCTTTCCGACCGAGGCGGAGCTGGCCGTGCAGTACGCGGTCAGCCGCTCGGTCACGCGCGAGGCGGTGAAGATGCTCACGGCCAAGGGCCTGCTCACCGCGCGCCCGCGCCTGGGCACCACGGTGCAGCCGGCCAGCGCCTGGAACCTGTTCGACGCCGACGTGCTGCGCTGGCTGCTGGAGCGCAGGTTCTCGCTCACCCTGCTGCGCCAGTTCAGCGAGCTGCGCGTCGCGATCGAGCCCGCGGCGGCGGCGCTGGCCGCGCGCGCGGCGGACGCGGCCGCGCTGGCGCGGATCGAGGCCGGCCTGCGGCGCATGGCCGCCGCCGAGGCCGGCGACGACGACGCGCTCGAAGCGGACATCGCCTTCCACATCGCGGTGCTGCAGGCGGCGGGCAATCCCTTCTACCTGCAGTTCCGCGACCTGGTCGGGACGGCGCTGCGCACCTCGATCCGCTTCACCAACCGCTTCCAGGGGCGCAGTGCCAGCGTTCCGGCGCACCGGGCCGTGCACGACGCGATCCGCGCGCGCGACGCGCAGGCCGCGCACGCCGCGATGGCCGCGATCATCCGCGAGGTGATGGCGCTGATCGACCAGGCCGAGCGCGGCGGGCCGGCGCGGCCGCGCGGCGTCACCGCGGCCGGTAGCGGCGCCCGAGGAACTCGAACGCGGGCAGCGCCTCGTGGCGCTTGAGGTCGAACCAGGCCGCGTTCTCCCAGCTCGATCCGGTACCCCAGCGCGTCGTGCAGCGGGTCGACACCCAGGCCGGCTCCCAATAGACGACGCCGGCGCCACCATGGTCGACCACGGTCTGGGTCAGGTCGGTGAGGTAGGCGAGCTGGCCGGCCGGCGTGGCCGGATAGCCCGGGATCAGCGTGTCGGGGCCGAGCAGGTTGGGCAACTCGTCCACGCCCTCGTCGGTGAACGGGTAGGCCGTTTCCACCACGATCACCTCGGCCCCGAAGCGCCGCCTGGCCTCGGCGATGGTCGCGCCCAGCTCGGCGACCGTGCGCGTCGACCACTTGCGGTAGTAGCTGATGCCGATGAAGTCGTAGTCGGTGACGCCGGCGGCCCTGGCGGCGTCGAACCACGGGATCACGTGCTCGGGCTGGGCGATGTGCAGCATCACGCGCGGGCTGATCGCGGCGTCCCTGCCGGCCTCGCGCACCGCGCGGATCCCCGCGTTGAGCAGGCGCGCGTTGCGCTCCCAGTCGATCGGCGCCGCCTTGGTGCCGCCCATCAGCTCGGGATTGGTCTCGTTGCCGACCTGCACCATTTCCGGCATCAGGCCCCGGGCGTCGAGGCTCGCGAGCGTCGCCCGCGTGTAGTCGTGCAGCGCCTCGGCCTGCTGCCCGGCATCGAGTCCGGCCCATGCCGCCGGCACCAGTTGCTTCTCGCCATCGGCCCAGTCGTCGGAGTAGTGGAAGTCGAGCAGGACCTGCATCCCGGCCTCGCGCGCGCGTCGGATGGTCTTCGCCACGTCGGCGAGGTCGCTGTAGCGGGTCCAGGTCGCGTCGTTCCAGATCCGCACGCGGACCAGGTTGCCGCCGGAGGCCTGCAGGAGGACGAAGGGGTCGACCGGCTTGCCGTCCTTGCGGTACACCGCGCCGCAGTCTTCCATCTCGTTGACGTAGGACAGGTCGGCGCCGAGGTACAGCCCGCCTGCCGGCGCGCGCGCCGGGGCGGCCCGGGCGACGCCCGCCAGCGCCACGACCAGCAGCGCGACCGCGCCGATGCGCGCGCCACGCGGCGCCCGACCGGCGTCGGCCACCGTGGCGGCCTGTGCGCGCCCTGAGGTCGAATGGCCCGCAGCGCGATGCGGCATGCAGTCATCCACGCAATGCCCGAGCGCGCAGTCTAGGGCGGCGGCAACGCGGAGGGTACCGACGCATCCGGCAGCGGCCGCGCGTCGACCAGCCAGCGGCGGTCGAGGATGCTGGCGTTGCCGCGCGCGTCGATGGCGGTGAGCGTCATGGGCAGGCGCGCGCGGCGCGCCGGCCAGGGCGGTGGCTCGAGCACGCGGTAGGCGGCGACCGCGGCGCCGCCGGCCAGCGGATAGACCGTGGCCACCAGCGGGTCCGGCGCCAACGGCAGCTCGATCGGCGCGGCGTCGCCGAAACGCAGCTCCACGCGCGCCAGCGGCACCGGCGACAGCACCCAGCCTTCCAGCGCCAGGAGGTCGTCGCGGACCTGCTCGTCGGCCGGCAGGTTCACCACCCCGTAGGCCAGCGGCAGGCGCAGCGCGAGCTGCGCCTGGCCCAGCGCCAGCCCGCACGCGCCCAGCAATCCCAGCGCGCGCCGCGGCAGCGCGCGCCGCTCCGACAGCAGGCGCGCGCAGGCCAGCAGCCACGAGCCCAGCGCCGCGTTGACCGCGAGGTGCAGGTGCCGCGCCAGTTCGCTGTAGCCGTCGCCCAGCACCGACGAGGCCCAGCCCAGCGCCACGAAGGCGCCGCTCGCCGCCAGCAAGGCATCGGCCGCCAGCGCGGTCTCGAGCGGTCGACGCGGCGGTAGCAGCAGGCGCGCGCCCGCCGCCAGCCCCAGCAGCACCGGCACGGTCCAGAACACGAAGTGGAAGCGGAAGCCGCGCGCGGCGGTCGCATCGGCGAGGCTGGCGCGCAGGCCCAGCGGACCCGGCGCGACGCGCTGGCGCGACGCGTCGGCGACCTCGCCCAGGTACGGCATGCGCCACGCGGTGGAGAGCCCGATCCCGCGCGCGAAGGCCACCGCCAGCGTGCGCGGTTCGCCGGCCAGCACGCGCGCGAGCCGGCCCGGGCCCACGTCGGCGACCTGCGGGCACTCGGCCAGCGCGTCGCGGCCGCGCCGCAGGTACCACGTGGTGTGGACCAGCTCGTCGCAGGCGGGCGCAAGGCCGAGGCGGTGGCCCAGCGCCGCCGGGTCTTCCGCCGCCGGCAGCACCGCGCCGAACACGGTGTCGATGCGGTTGGCGTGGCCCAGGGTGGGATGGCGCGACTGGGTGTGCACGGCCAGCGCGAGGCAGCCCAGCGCCACCACGACGCCGGCCAGCAAGGCGCGCCGCGCGCGCAGGCGCCGCGCGCGCAGCAACAGCCACGCCACCGCCATCACCACCAGCGGCAGCAGCAGGTGCTGCACCCGCGAGGCGCCGAGCAGCGCGCTGCCGGCGAGCAGCGCCAGCCACGGGCCGCGCGTGGGCCGCGGCTCCAGCGCCAGCACCGCGAGGCCCAGCAGCGCCCACCAGGCGCCCAGCAGCGCCGGCGCCTCGGTGTAGAGCGTGGCGAACCACAGCGTGTCGAAGGGATCGGCGACCACGCCGGCGAAGAAGGCCGCGTGCGCGAGCAGGGCGCCGCCGCGGCCGCGCAGGCGCCACGCGCCCCAGGCCGCGATCGCCAGCGCCAGCGCGGCGTAGAGCGCGCCGATGCGCCGCAACGAGGTGCCGCCCGGATCGGGGTCGTGCACGAGGCGCGGCACGCGATCCAGCGCCAGCGCCACGGCGGCCAGGGCCACCGCGCTGGAGGGATAGCAATCGGCGGCGCTGCGCGCGCCGCGCACGTAGCGCGCGATCGGCGCCTGCGGATGCGCGGCGCGCTGCTGCGC
Source organism: uncultured Gammaproteobacteria bacterium (assembly GCA_964614825.1). Lineage (GTDB taxonomy): Bacteria > Pseudomonadota > Gammaproteobacteria > Xanthomonadales > Ahniellaceae > JAGOEZ01. The sequence continues at coordinate 5,052 of CAZTNB010000089.1, read as the reverse complement.
CGGCGTCGCCAGGTCCGGCCACAGCCCGAGGCAGGCGGAGCTGCGCAGCATGTCGAACTGGTTCGCATAGCCGGCCAGCGGCTGGTGCGCCACCACGGCGACGATGCGCGCGGCGCCCAGCAGCAGCAGCGCCAGGGCCAGCGCGCGCAGCAGGCGCGAGGGCCGCGCCGGCCGCGACCCGGCGCCGATCACAGCGCGACCACGAACACGGCGGCCAGCGCCGCGGCGCTGAGCAGGCTGGCCGGATCGCGCAGTGCGTACAGGATCGGATCGCCGCGCAAGGCCCCGCGCCCGGCCAGCGTCCACATCCGGCCCAGCCAGTAGAGCAGGATCGGGCAGCTCAGCCAGATCCACGCCGGCTGCGCGTACAGCGCGCGCACGTCCGGGCTCTGCACGTACAGCGCCAGCACCAGCACCGCGACCAGGCCGGCGGCGGCGCCCAGGGCCAGCGCCACCGGCGCGTCGGCGGCGCGCCAGGCACGGCCGGCGGCGGCGCCGCCGGCGACCAGTTCGTCATGGCGCTTGCAGGCGGCGAGGCTGGCGAACAGGAACAGGGCGAAGGCGCTGAGCCAGGCGCTGGGCGGCACGTCGATGGCGTAGGCGCCGGCGAGCACGCGCAGCACGTACAGCGCGGCCAGCGCGATCACGTCGAGCCACAACAGGCGCTTGAGCCACACGCAGTAGGCCAGCGCCAGCACGCCGTAGATCGCGAGCGCCAGCAGCGCGGCGCGCGGCAGCGGCCAGGCCAGCGCCAGCGCCGCCATGGCCAGCGCCGGCGCCAGCCACGCGGCCAGGCGCGGGTCCAGCGCGCCGCTGGCGAAGGGCCGGCGGCGCTTGTCGGGATGCGCGCGATCGGCGGCCACGTCCAGCGCGTCGTTGACCACGTACACGGCCGAGGCCGCGGCGCAGAAGGCCAGGAAAGCGCGCAAGGCGGCCGCGGCGGCGGCCGGGTCGCCCCAGCGGTGCGCGGTCAGCAGGGCGACGAACAGCAGCAGGTTCTTGGCCCACTGGTGCGGACGCAGGAGGCGGAGCCAGGCGGGCATGGGCCGCGATTATGCAGGCACCGGGCGCCGGTGGGAGCGGCTTCCGCCGCGATTCGCGGGAAGCCTACTGGTCCGCGGCGCCTCGCCAGTCGCGGCTGAAGCAGTTCCCACAAGAAGCTCCCCGCCAATCTCCCCGCCGCGGTTCCGCGCGGAACGGCGGCGGCGACTGATTGCCGCGGTTTCCCGCGCCGGGGCCGCGCGCCGCGGCGCTAGCGCGATTCGTCCCGCGTCACCACGCCGTCGTCGTTGGCGTCGAGCACGTCGAAATCGGAGTCGCCGAAGGCCTTGATCTCGGCCACCGACAGGAAGCCGTCCTTGTCGGCATCGATCTGCACGAAGCGGGCGGGATCGGCGTTGGGGTCGGTCTCGTCGCGGGCCAGCTTGCCGTCGTCGTTGGTGTCGTACACCAGCACCAGTTCCTCGACGAAGCCGTCGTACTCGGCGCGATCGACCTTGCCGTCGTCGTTGGTGTCGGCGGCGTCGAAGCGCGAGGGCGGCGCCTCGGTCGCGACCTGGGCCAGGGCCAGCGGGGCGATGCCGGCCAGGGCCAGCGCCAGCAGCAGCAGGTTGGAGCGCTTCATGGTCGTTTCTCCGGGCCGCTCAGGCGGCTTCCCATTGGCCACTGGAATTCTTGCACGCCGTGCCGCGGGTCTGGTCCACGGACTGGCCGCCGACCAGCAGGCCGCGGTCGAAATCGCGGCACAGGCGCCCGTCCGACATGCGCCGCGTGTTGAGCGGCGTGACATAGCCCGATTCGCCGGTGCGCGCATCCGACCAGGTCACGCGCTGGCCCGAGGGCGCGCCGTCGAGCGCGCGGTTGAAGGCGTCCTTCTCGTACTCGCTCCTGGCGTGGGTCTTGAACAGCTTGTTGCCGACCCAGGCACCGGCCGCGGCGCCGGCCGCGGTCATGACCACGCGCCCGGTGCCGCCGCCGAACTGGTTGCCGATCAGGCCGCCGATCACCGCGCCGGCGACCACCGCGCCGGCCTGCTTCTGCTGCTCGCGCGTGCCGGGATCGGTCGCGCAGGCGGCCACCGCGAGCGCGGTGGCGAGGACCAGGGCCTTCTTCATCGTGGCATCTCCATCCAGGGGGCTCCGGCGCGGGGCGCACCCCGCCATGATGCCGCATCGGACCCCGCCGGCCCACCCGCCACGGGCGCCGCCACCCCGGGGTCCGCCGTTGACGCCGCCGACTGGCGGCGGGCGCATAATCGGCGGGCGCATTGCCACTCGCCCGGAGGTTCGCGATGACCACGTTCGTGCTCAACGGCCAGGAAGTGACGGTCGACGCGCCGGCGGACACGCCGCTGCTGTGGGTGCTGCGCGACCACCGGCAGATGGCCGGTACCCGCTTCGGCTGCGGCATGTCGCTGTGCGGCGCCTGCACCGTGCACGTCGACGACGCGCCGACCCGCTCGTGCCAGATGCCGCTGTCCGATGTCGCCGGCAAGTCGGTCACCACCATCGAGGGCCTCGACGGCGAGGTCGCGCGCGCCGTGCTCAACGCCTGGACCGCGCTGGACGTGCCGCAATGCGGCTACTGCCAGTCGGGCCAGATCATGTCGGCCACCGCGCTGCTGGCCAGGAACCGCAAGCCCACCGACGCCGACATCAACGCCGCCATGGCCGGCAACATCTGCCGCTGCGGCACCTACTCGCGCATCCGTCGCGCGATCCACGATGCCGCCACCGAGCTGGAGGGCTGAGCCATGGATCGTCGCCAGTTCCTGGTCACCAGCACGCTCGCCGGCGGCGCCTTCGCGCTGGGGTTCTCCCTGCCCGCCGCGCGCGCGCAGGCGGGCGCGGCCGCGCCCTTCGCGCCCAATGCCTGGGTCCGCATCGACCCGGACGACAGCGTCACCCTGGTCTGCCACCGCAACGAGATGGGACAGGACGTGCACACCACGCTGGCGATGCTGCTGGCGGAGGAACTCGAAGTGCCGCTGGAGCGCGTGCGCGTCGAGCAGGCGCCGGTGGCGCCGGTGTACATCAACGCCCTGCTCGGCGGGCAGATCACCGGCGGCTCCACCTCGGTGCGCGACGCGTGGATCCCCTTGCGCCAGGCCGGCGCCGCGGCGCGCACGATGCTGGTCGCGGCCGCCGCCGCGCGCTGGCAGGTCGACGCCGCCACCCTGCGCGCCGAGGGCGGCGAGGTTCTGAACGGCAGCAAGCGCGCGCGCTACGGCGAACTCGCCGCCGCCGCCGCCGCCCTGCCGGCACCGGCGCCGGACACGCTCAAGCTCAAGGAGCCCGCCGCGTTCAGGCTCATCGGCAGCCGCCAGCCGCGGCTGGACACGCCGGCCAAGGTCAAGGGCGCGCGCCTCTACGGCCTCGACGCCAGGCAGCCCGGCATGCTGTACGCGGTGCTGGTGCAGTGCCCGGTGATCGGCGGCACGGTCAAGTCGCACCGGGTCAAGGCCAAGGCCATCGAGGGGGTCAAGTCCATCGTCGACATCGGCGACGGCGTGGCGATCGTGGCCGACCACTACTGGACCGCGCACAAGGCGCGCGAGCTGCTCGAGATCGAATGGGACTACGGCGCCGGCGCGGCGGTGAGCACCGAAAGCGTGGCCGCGAAGCTGCGCGAGGGCGCGGCCCTGCCCGGCGTTTCGGTCAAGGCCAACGGCGACGCCGCGGCGGCGCTCGCCGGCGCCCGGCGCAAGCTCGAGGCCGATTACGAGCTGCCGCTGCTGGCGCACGTGGCGCTGGAGCCGATGAATTGCCTGGCGCTGGTCAAGGACGGCGCCTGCGACATCTGGACCTCGACCCAGTTCCCGCAGGGCGCGCAGGGCGTGGCCGCCGCGCGCGCCGGGCTCGAGCCGGCGCAGGTGCGGATCCATGCGCAGTTCATCGGCGGCGGCTTCGGCCGGCGCCTGGAAGTCGACTTCATCGGCCAGGCCGCGGCGATCGCCAAGGCGCTGCCCGGCACGCCGGTCAAGCTGGTGTGGAGTCGCGAGGACGACACCACGCACGACTTCTACCGCCCGGCCAGCCTGCACCGCATGGCGGCCGCGCTCGACGCCGACGGCAAGCTGGTGGCGCTGAGCCAGAAGATGGTCTCGCAATCGGTCACCGAGCGCGCCTTCCCCGGCGTGGTCAAGGACGGCAACGATCCCTTCATGACCGAGGGCGCCGCCAACCTCACCTACGCGGTGCCGAACCTCGACCTGCGCACCGTGATCCAGGACACCGGCGTGCGCGTGGGTTACTGGCGCAGCGTGAGCAACGCGCTCAACGCCTTCGCGATCGAGAGCTTCGTCGACGAGCTGGCCGGGGAAGCCGGCGTCGATCCGCTGGCCTTCCGCCTTGCCCTGCTCGACGGCCAGCCGCGCATGAAGGCGGTGCTCGAACGCGCGGCGGCGGCGGCGAAGTGGGCCGAGGATCCGGGCAAGGACCGCGCGCGCGGCCTCGCCATGATGGAGTGCTACGGCACCTATGTCGCCGCCGTGGCGGAGGTGTCGCGGCACGGCGCGGACCTGCACCTGGACAAGCTCACCTACGCGGTCGACCCGGGCATCGCCATCCACCCGGACCAGATCGTGGCGCAGATCGAGTCGGCCGCGATCACCGGGTTGATGGGCGCGCTGCGCAGCCGCATCACCCTCAAGGACGGGCGCGTGCAGGAGACCAACTTCCACCAGTTCGCGCCGCTGCGCATCAACGAGGTGCCGGCGATCGAGGTGGTGCTGATGCCCTCGGGCGACGCGCCCGGCGGCATGGGCGAGGTGGGCACGCCGCTGGCCGCGCCGGCCGTGGCCAATGCGGTGGCGCGCCTGACCGGCAAGCGCGTGCGGCAGCTGCCGTTCTCGGCCGCCGGCGTGAGGTTTGTCTAGCGCCGCGCCGCGACACCGGCGCGCAACGAAAAAGGCCCGCCGGAAGCGGGCCTTGCTCGTGCCGCGGGCGCCGCGCGCCCCTATTCGAGGTCGAGGAAGCTGCGCAGCTGTTCCGATCGGCTCGGGTGGCGCAGCTTGCGCAGCGCCTTGGCCTCGATCTGGCGGATGCGCTCGCG
>CAZTNB010000088.1:0-12670 GCA_964614825.1 uncultured Gammaproteobacteria bacterium | reverse complement strand
CCGATGAACATGCTGACGCCGTTCCTGATCTTCGCCATCGCGGTCAGCCACGGCGAGCAGATGATCAACCGCTTCCGCGGCGAGCTGTTCTTCGGCGGCATGGAGGACGGCACGGTGGCCGAGCTGCGCACGCGCCACGGCGTCGATCCGCTGGAATCGGCGCGACGCTCGTTCCGGCTGCTGCTGATCCCGGGCGCGGTGGCCCTGGTCGCCGGCTGCATCGGCTTCGCCACCATCATGCTGATCGACATCCGCATGGTGCGCGAGCTGGCCGTCACCGCCACCGTCGGCGTCGCGCTCACCATCCTCACCGACCTGATCCTGCTGCCGGTGCTGTTGTCGTACACGCGCCTGGCCAACATGGAACGCAAGCGCGAGTTCCGCCTGCGCCAGCTGACCCAGTTCGACAAGGTCTGGGTGCTGCTGTCGCGCTTCGCCAAGCCGGTGCCGGCGGCGATCATCCTGGTCATCGGCGTGGTGATCTGGTGGTTCGCCGAGGCCCGCGGCGACCAGGTCATGATCGGCGATGCCCAGGAGGGCGTGGCCGAGCTGCGCCCCGAGGCGCGCTACAACCAGGACGCGCTGGTCATCACGCGCAAGTTCGCGCTCGGCGTGGACATGATCAACGTCATCGCCGAGGCCGCGCCGGCGGCGTGCACCCAGAGCTTCAAGGCGATGGAGCTGATCGACCGCTTCGCCTGGCACATGGCCAATGTCGAGGGCGTGCAGCAGGTCATCACGCTGCCGGCGGTGGCCAAGATCGTCAACGCCGGCTGGAACGAGGGCAACATCCGCTGGCGCGTGCTGCCGCGCGGCCAGGACCAGTTGCGCCAGGCCACCCAGGCCTTCGAGACCGACTCCGGCCTGCTCAACGCCGACTGCAGCGCGATGCCGATCACGATCTTCACCGACGACCACCGCGCCACCACGATCGACCGCGTGGTCGCGGCGGTGAAGCAGTTCCGCCTCGACAACCACGCCTACGACGTCAACTTCAGGCTCGAGATGGAGCAGGCGCAGAAGGCGGCGGCGGAGGCCGGCGAGGAGGTCGCGAGCGACCGCGCCAACCTGCGCCTGGCCACCGGCAACGTCGGCGTGATGGCGGCGATCAACGACGAGGTGCGCGCGGTCGAGCACACCATGCTGTACTGGCTCTACGGCGCGGTGTTCGTCATGTGCCTGCTGAGCTTCCGCGACCCGCGCGCGGCGCTGTGCATCGTCCTGCCGCTGGTGCTGGTGACCGAGCTGGGCCACTCGCTGATGGTGCACCTGGGCATCGGCATGAAGGTGAACACGCTGACCGTGGTGGCGCTGGGCGTCGGCATCGGCGTGGACTACGGAATCTACATCTACGCCCGCATGGCCGAGGCCATGGGCCAGGGCAAGACCGTGAGCGAGTCGTACTTCATCGCGCTCAAGACCACCGGCATCGCGATCTTCTACACCGCGCTGACCCTGGCGGTGGGCGTGGGCCTGTGGATCTTCTCCGCGCTGAAGTTCCAGGCCGACATGGGCACCATGCTGACCTTCATGTTCATCGTCAACATGATCGCGGCGATCATCTTCCTGCCGGCACTGTGCCGCTGGCTGATGCGCCCGGGCGAGGTCGACAACTGGGTGCCGCCCAAGGCCACGGCCTGAGGCGCGCCCCGCATCGGGGCAGGGACCGGAACGCGCCGCGAGGCGCGTTCCGCGTTTGCGGCGCACGCCACCGGCGCTGCGCCGGCCCGCGCCCGAGCGCGCCGCCGCGGTCAGTCCTGCGGTAGCGGCAGCGGTCGCCGCCGCGCGATCGCGCGCAGCGCCACCAGCAGCACGCCGCCCAGCACCATGGCGCCACCGACGATCAGCTTGGGCCCCGGGCGGTCGCCCCATGCCCAGACGCCCAGGCCCACGGCGATGATCGGCGCCAGCAGCAGGTACGGCGTGATCTGCGACACCGGATGCCGCTGCACCAGCCAGAACAGCAGGCCGTGGCCGACCAGCGAGGCGACCAGGCCGGAGTAGGCCACGCAGGCCCAGTCGCGCCACGAGGCGCCCGCCACCGCCGCCAGCTGGTCGTGCTCGAACAGCGCCGACATCAGCAGCAGGAACGGAATCCCGATCACCGCGGTCCAGGCCTGCAGTTCGAACGGGCCGACGCTGCGCAGGCCGCGCATCAGCACGGTGCCCAGGGCCAGGCTGAGGGCGGCGACCAGCGTGGTGGCGAGCGCTGCCGGCGCGTCAAGCACCAGCGGGTCGAAGCCCAGCACCAGCACGCCGCCGAAGGCGATGCAGATGCCCAGCCCGGTGCGCCAGCCGATCCGCTCGCCCAGCAGCCAGACCGCGAGCAGCGCGCTCATCGGCACGTAGCTCTGCAGCGCGATCGCCACCGAGGAGATGTCGCCCGCCTGGCGCAGGGCCATGAAGTTGAGGCCGAAGTGCAGCGCGCCGTTGAGCAGGCAGACGGCGACCAGGCGCGGCCACTGCGCCTGCGGCACGCGGCGCAGCAGGGGCAGCAGGCAGGCCAGCACCACCGCCAGCCGCAGCGCGGTGAACACGAACGGCGGCAGCTGCTGCAGGGCCGCCGCCGAAGCCAGGAAGTTGCCGCCCCAGGCGCAGCAGATCGCCAGGATCAGCAGGTAGTGGAGCAGGGGCATCGTGCGGGCTCCGGCAGGACCGGCTGCGCGTCGCGCCGCCGCGTCGACGGATGCAGCCGCGGCGGGCAGCCGCTACGCGGCGATGCCGGCTCGCGGCTGCGGCCGTTGCCGCAGGCGTGCGCCGATGGCGCCGCGGTCAATAGGCGACGCCGAAGCGCCGCAGCGCCTTGCCCAGGAGCCAGATCGGCCCGACCAGCAGGTACTGCAGGTCGGTGAGGAACGAGGGCCGCTTGCCCTCGATCTGGTGGCCGATGAACTGCGCGATCCAGGCCGCGACGAACACCGCGACCGCGGTCCACAGCAGGGCGTTGGCGCCGAGCCGCACGTACAGGGCCTGGGTCAGGAAGGCGAGGCCGACGAAGACCGCCAGCGCCGCGAAGGCGAGCAGGCGCGACAGGCGCAGGTAGTACGAGAACGCGCCGACCATGGCCAACGCCGCCCACAAGCCCGGCTTGCCGATCGAGGCCGGCACCGGCACCACCCACAACAGCGCCACGACCGTCCACACGATCAGCGGCACGCAGATCCAGTGGATGCGCTGGTTGGTGGCGTTGCGATGGTCCTCGCTGTAGTTGCCCAGCAGGCGGTCGACGTCCCGGCGCGGGTCGACGAAACCGGGTTCGGTGGCGGGCGGGACGGACATGGCGTGGGCTCCGGCGGAGGTGGCCATTATGGCTTGGCGCGCGCGCGATTGCCGCTGCCGCGCCTTCAGTCCAGGCGCAGGTCGGCCAGGCGCCACAGGGCTTCGGCGTAGCGCGCCGCGGTGCCCTCGATCACGTGCGTGGGCAGGCGCGGGCCCGGCGCCTGCTTGTTCCAGTCCAGGGTCTCGAGGTAATCGCGCACGAACTGCTTGTCGTAGCTGGGCGGGCTGCCGCCGGGCCGGTACTGGTCGGCGGGCCAGAAGCGCGAGGAATCGGGCGTGAGCATCTCGTCCATCACGCGCAGCGTGCCGTCGGCATCGAGGCCGAACTCGAGCTTGGTGTCGGCGATGAGGATGCCGCGGGCGGCGGCGTACTCCGCCGCGTGGCGGTAGATCGACAGGGTGGCCGCGCGCACGCGCTCGGCGAGGTCGGCGCCGACCGCCGCGACCAGGGCATCGAAGCCGATGTTCTCGTCGTGCGCGCCCGCGGCCGCCTTGGTCGAGGGGGTGAAGATCGGCTCCGGCAGGCGCTCGGCCTGGCGCAGCCCCGGCGGCAGGCGGATGCCGCTGACCTGGCCGCTGGCCTGGTAGTCCTTCCAGCCCGAGCCGACCAGGTAGCCGCGCGCGATGGCCTCGACCGGGACCGGCCGCAGCCGTCGCGCGACGATCGCGCGGCGCGCGTACAGGGCCGGATCCGCGGCGGCCGGCAGCACCGCGTCCACGGCGGCGCCGGTGAGGTGGTTCGGCACCAGGTGCGCGGTGCGGGCGAACCAGAAGTTCGAGATCTGGGTCAGCATCTCGCCCTTGCCGGGGATCGGGTCGGGCAGCACCACGTCGAAGGCGGAGAGGCGGTCGCTGGCCACGATCAGCAGGCGCTGGCCGGGCAGCGCATAGACGTCGCGCACCTTGCCGCGGTGGAGCAGCTCCAGGCCGGGCAGGTCGGACTGCAGCAGGGTGGTGGGCACGACGCGGCTCCGGCGTGGGGCGGGCCGCGCATTCTAGCGGTCGACGCCCCGGGCCCGCCCGCGCCCCCTACAATCGCGGCTCCCGCGCCGCCCCGCCCCGATGCGAAATCCGCCCGTCCCGCCGCCGTCGCCCGCCATCCGCGCCCCGGTCCGCCCGCCGCGTCGGGCTGCATTGGCTGCCGCGCGATGAAGCGCTGGATCGGCAAGGTCGCCGGCGGCCTGTTCGGCTTCGCGCTCACCCGCCATCCGATCGGCATCGCCGTGGGCGCCGCCATCGGCCATGCCTGGGACGAGGGCTGGCTGTCGAACCTGGTGCCGTTCATGGAGCCGCGCGAAGGCTCGCTGGTGGCGCCGCTGTTCGGCCTGGCCGGCGTGGTCGCCAAGGCCGATGGCAGCGTGTCGGAGGCCGAGGTCGCCGCCACCGAGAAGCTGATGGCGCGCATGGACCTGTCCAAGCGCGACCGCGGCCGGGCGGTCGGCGAGTTCGAGCGCGGCCGCCGCGGCGAGGTCGACCCGCACCTGGCGGGCCGCGAGCTGCGCGCCTTCTGCGGCTACCGCGGCGAACTCAAGGTCATGCTGCTCGACGTGCTGGCCGACGTGGCCTTGGCCGATGGCAGCCTCGCGCCGGAAGCGCGCGCGGTGCTGCAGCGCGCCGCGCGCTCGCTCGACGTGGCCGAGGACACGCTGGAATGGCTGCTGCTGCGCAAGACCGGCCGCGGCGCCGGCGGCGACGCCGGCGTGGCCGATCCCTACGCGGTGCTGGGGATCACCCCGCAGGCCACCGACGCCCAGGTCCGCCGCGCCTACCGGCGCCTGATCGCGGAGCACCACCCGGACAAGCAGACTGCTCGCGGCGCGGCGCCGGAAGTGGTCAAGCTCTCGGAGCAGCGCGCGCGCGAGATCATCGCCGCCTACGAGCAGCTGAAGGCGATGCGCGGAATCCGGTAGCCTAGCGCCATCCCGTCAGCGTGGCGCCACCCGCCGGAGCCTGCCCGCGTGTCCAGACCCTGCCTGATCGCGCCCTCGATACTGTCCGCCGATTTCGCCCGCCTCGGCGCGGAGTGCCGCGACGTGCTCGCGGCCGGCGCCGACTGGATCCACTTCGACGTGATGGACAACCACTACGTCCCCAACCTCACCATCGGGCCGCTGGTGTGCGAGGCCCTGCGCAAGCACGGCATCACCGCGCCGATCGACGTGCACCTGATGGTCAAGCCGGTGGACCGCATCGTGCCCGACTTCGCCAAGGCCGGCGCCTCGCTGATCAGCTTCCATCCGGAGGCCAGCGAGCACGTGCACCGCACGATCCAGCTGATCAAGGACAGCGGCTGCAAGGCCGGGCTGGTGTTCAACCCGGCCACGCCGCTGGCCTGGCTCGACCATACCCTCGACCAGCTCGACCTGGTGCTCATCATGTCGGTCAACCCGGGCTTCGGCGGGCAGAAGTTCATCGACGGCGCGCTGGACAAGCTGCGCGCCGTGCGCGAACGCATCGACCGCAGCGGCCGCGACATCCGCCTCGAGGTCGATGGCGGGGTCAAGGGCGACAACATCGCCGCGATCGCACAGGCGGGCGCCGACACCTTCGTCGCCGGCTCCGCCATCTTCGGCGCCACCGACTACGGCGCGACCATCGCCGCCATGCGCGCCGCGGTCGCCGCGGCGTCGCGCTGAGGCGTTACTGCAGGTACGTGCCGTCCACGGGCGGCGTCGTCGCGCCGGCCAGCCGGGCCTCCACCACGTAGCGCCACGGCCCGTTCGCCTCGACCGCGTCGAAGGGCCAGCAGGTCACCAGCACCAGCCGCGCGCCCGCGCCGGCGGTGGCGAGGCGCGCGCGGCGCGCGTCGACCACCGCGCTGCCCTCCACCACGTAGGCGATGCGACTCCGCGGCGTGTCCAGCCACAGGCGATCGCCCGCCACCAGTTCGCGCAGGAAGGCGAAGTGCGTGTCGCGGTGCCCGCTCAGCACCGCCGTGCCGTCGGCGCCGGGCGCGGCGCCCGCAGGCGACAGGGCCGGCCCGAAGGCCAGCGTGCGGCCGGAGGCGCCAGCGAGCACGATCTGGTCCACCGCCAGGCGCGGCACGGTCAGGCGCGCCACCGGCCAGGTGTCGGCCCAGGGCCACGGCCGTGGCGCGGCGTGGCCGGCCTGCGCGCGGGTCCAGGCATCGCGCAGCAGCACCTGCGCCAGCGCCGCCTTGGCGTGGATGTAGCCGGCATTGCCCAGTCCCCACGCGGCCAGCAGGCCGCCGAGCAGGGCGCCGGCACGGCGCGCCTGCAGCAGGGTCCGCATCCGGCGCAGCCATTGCGCCACGCGCCAGCGGCGGCGCGGCACCACGGCGGTGGCGTGGAGCACGGGTGCCAACACCGGGGGCAGGTCGAGGCGCGACATCACGCCTGCTCCCTGCGATCGCCAGCGGCCTCGCGCCAGCCCAGCAGCAGCACGAACAGCCATACGAACAGGGTCGACGGCAGCGACGCGAACGGGCCACGCGGCAGCGCCGGCGCCACGGGCAGGACGAGCGGGTTCATGCCGCGCTCCCGGCCGCGTGGCGCCGCGTCGCCCGGAGGCTCGCCAGCAGCAACGCCAGCCCCGCCAGCCCCAGCAGCAGCCACTGCGCGGCCGGCGTCGCCGTCTGCGCGAATGCGAGGCTGCCGGCGGTGGCGCCATTGGCGAGGTCGACGCCCTGCAGCGCGGCATCGGCCGGGCGCACCGGCGTGCGGTCCACCGCCACCAGGCTGGTCCAGCGCGTCACCAACCTGTGTGCCAGCGCGACGTCCAGCGCCTGCGCGCCGATCACGGCGGCGTCGCCGCCGCGCCGCAACTGGTCTTCGAGGTCCTCGATCTTCGCCTGCGCCCACAGCCGCGCCACGCCGGCGTCGTTGCGCTGGCGCGCCAGCGGCAGCGACTTCGACCAGTTCGCGTCGCGCAGCAGTCCCGCCGCGTCGACGTGGGTCGCGCCGCGGGCCAGCTTCGCCACCACCAGCAGCGGCTCGCCGCTGTAGAGGTCGGGCACCCGCGCCGGGTAGGACTCGGCGCCGCCGCTCCACGCCAGTTGCACGTCGCGCAGCGCCGGTCGGTCGAGCTTGGCGAACAGCTCGGCCATGCGCGGCTGCACCTCGGCCACGTCGCGGACCACCACGCTGGCGCCGCGGCCCATGCGCGCGGCGCGCGCGAGGAAGTACCCGTTGGGCGCGTCGCCGATCCCGACCGGGAACAGGCGCGAGGCGCCGAGGCTGTCCTCGATCAGCGTGTACAGGGCCTCCTCGCCGCTGACCGCGCCGTCGGTCGCGAACACGACCTGGCGCAGATAGCCCTGCGGCGCCGTGCCGGCCAGCGCGGCATCCAGCGCCGGCAGCATTTCGGTGCCGCCGTGCGCCTCGAGCAGGGCGACCCAATCGCGCGCCACGCGCACGGACTGCGCGGTGGCCGCCACCGGCCGCTCGAACAGCGGCTCGGTGGTGGAATTGAACTGGATCACGTTGAAGCGGTCCTGTGGCTGCAGGCCGGCCAGCGCCAGGTCCAGCGCGGCGCGCGCCTGTTCGATCGAGGTGCCGAACATCGAGCCCGAGGTGTCGACCACCAGCACCAGTTCGCGCGGGATGCGCGCCTTGGCCTGCGCGGGCGCCAGCATCATCACCAGGGCGTAGTCGGCGTCGGCGGCGTGCTCGACGAACAGCGCGGCGCCGGGCTGCTGGCCGGCCTCGGGACGCCAGCGCAGCACGAAGTCGCGGTCGGCCGGCACCGGGCCGGCGCCCAGCCGCACCGTGTAGCGCTCGCCTTCGCGGCGCACGTCGACCGCGTGGCTCTCGCTGGCCACCGATTGCAGCGGCAGGCCGGGATCGAGCTCCACCGCGATCGTCACCGGCGGCGCCGCGACGCCGGCGGCCGGCGCGGCGAGCGCCGGTGCCGCGTCGTTCGCGGTCGCCGGCGGCTCGACGCCGAGGCCCTGGTCGTAGCGCGGCACGAAGGTCAGCGGAAAGACCAGCTCGAAGCGCCCGTCGACGTACTCGACGCGCTGCCACCAGTCGATCTCGACCTCGACCGTTTCGCCCGGCGCCACGTTCGCCACCGCGGCGCGGAACAGGTTGCCCTGCTGCTTCTCGACCAGGCTGGTGCGCCGACCCGCCGCCGCCGCCGCGCGGTACTCGGCGCGCGCCTGGCCGCGCTCGCGGATCTCGCCCTCGATCACGCGGCGGCCGATGCGCAGCCGCATCGAATGCACCGCCGCGCCGTCGGGCAGCGGCAGCAGGTACTGGCCTTCGAGGTGCACCGTGCCCTCGTTGCGGAACTGCTGCCGCAGGCGACCCTCGGCGACCAGCCCGCTGACCTTGATCGACACGTCCAGCGCCTGCGAAGCCGCGACCGCCGGGCGGCCCTCGGCGTCATGCCAGCGCAGGGTCGGCGCCGCGACGTCCTGGGCCTGGGCGCCCGACGCGGCAAGGCAGGCGGCGCAGGCGAGCAGCACCGCGCCGGCGAAACGCAACATCAGGGTTCTCATCGAAGTGGGATCGGGAAGCGCCCCGGGCGGGCGCGATGCCATTACGCCGCCCGCGCGTGGAGGCGGTCGGCGCCCGCGCGGCCCGATTGGCGACGACTTCTGGCGGATTGCGGGCGCGCCGGCCGCCTGCGATTGCCGGGCGGGCATCGCGCTCCGTATGCTCGGTCCCGACTCCGCACCGAAGCCAGCCCATGGCCCGCACCATCGCCATCGTCGAAGACGAACCGGTCATCCGCGCCAACTATGCCGACGCGCTCAAGCGCCTGGGCTTCGAGGTCTGGACCCACGGCTCGCGCCCGGAGGCTTCGCGCGCCTTCGAGCTGCGCCTGCCGGACCTGGTCCTGATCGACATCGGCCTCGGCGACGAGCCCGAGGGCGGTTTCGAGTTGTGCCGCGAGCTGCGCGGCAAGGCGCCGCAGTTGCCGATCATCTTCCTGACCGCGCGCGACTCCGATTTCGACGTCATCTCGGGCCTGCGCCTGGGCGCCGACGACTACCTGACCAAGGACGTGTCGCTGCCGCACCTCACCGCGCGCATCAACACGCTGTTCCGCCGCGTCGACGCGCTGCGCCGCCCGCCTTCGGCCGAGGCGCAGGTGGTGCAGGGCCCGCTGGCGCTGGCGGCCGAGCGCATGCGCGTGACCTGGAACGGCACCGAGGTGCCGCTGACCGTGACCGAGTTCTGGATGGTGCACACGCTGGTGCGCCATCCGGGCCACGTGAAGAACCGCGACCAGCTCATGCGCGATGCCCAGGTGGTGGTCGACGACGCCACCATCACCTCGCACGTCAAGCGCATCCGCAAGAAGTTCATCGCCATCGACCCGGCCTTCGACGCGATCGAGACCGTGCACGGCGCCGGCTATCGCTGGAAGCCGTGAGCCCGGCCGGCGCCGCGCCGTGGCCCGCGCGCGCCACGCATTGAGCGCCGATCCCGATGTCGACCCGCCTCACGCTGCTGCTCTCGCTGCTCGCCGCCCTGGCCCTGCCGGTGGCCGGCTGGCAGCTGGTGCGGCAGACCGAGGCCCTGCTGCGCGAAGGCCAGGAGCGCGCGCAACTGGGCGCCGCGCAGGCGCTGGCGCGCGCGGTGGCGGCCGATGCCGGCTTGCCGTCGGCGGGGCCGGCTTACTACCTGCACCGGGTCGCGGCGCCGATCGTGGTCGATGGTGGTGCCGACGACTGGGCCGGGCTGGAGTCGAGCCGCAGCAGCGACGGCCGCTTCGCGGTGACCCTCGCGGCGGATGCCAGCGGACTCCATGCGCTGATCGAGGTGCGCGATGCCACGCGGGTGCGCGCCGACGCCGCCGATCCGCTGGGCCGGGCAGGCGACCGGGTGGAGCTGAGCCTGCGCGACGCCCATGGTTTGCGCCATTGGCGCCTGGCCAACGCCGCGCCAGGCCCGCTCAATGCCGTGGACGAGAACGGCGCGCCGCTGCGCGGCGAGTGGCAGGAGACGGCGGCCGGCTACCGGATCGAACTGCGCCTGCCGGCCGGCGCCACCGATGGCAGCGTGGGCCTGGTCGCGCGCGACGTGCGCGAGGACGGCGGCGAGGAACTGCTGGGGCTGGGCGTGGAGGCCGAGGCGATGCTGCCGGTGGTGCAGGCCGACGCCGCGCGCGACCAGGCGCTGGCCGCGCTGGTGCCCGAGGGCGCGCGGCTGCGCCTGGTCAGCAGCGATGGCTGGGTGGTGGGGCAGGCCGGCACGCTCAACCTGGCGCCGGCGCCGGCCCAGGTCGCGCAGGCGGAGGGCTGGCGCGGCCTGCTGTATCGCCTGCTGCTGGCGCCGCCGGCCGGCGCACCCGGCGATTTCGCGCCGGACCGTGCCCGCCTCGATGCCCCGGTCGTGTGGCAGGCGCTGTCCGGCGTGCCGGCCACCCAGGTGCGGGCCTCGGGGTCCAGCGACACCGTGGTGGTGAGCGCGGCGGTGCCGCTGCCCGGCGGTCGCGGCGCCCTGCTGCTGGAACAGGCCAGCGACGCGTTGCTGGTGCTGGCCAACCGCGGCCTGTCGACCCTGGTCGCGGCGACGCTGGCCACCGTGCTCATCGCCGGGCTGCTCCTGACCGGCTTCGCGGGCGTGCAGGGCCTGCGCATCCGCCGCCTGCGCAACGCGGCCGAGCGCGCCTTGCGCCCCGACGGCCGGCTCGAGGCGCACCTCCCGCACCTGGGCGCGCGCGACGACCTCGGCGACCTGTCGCGCAGCTTCGCGCGCCTGCTGGGCGAGATCGGCGCCTACACCGACTACCTGCGCACGCTGGCCAGCAAGCTCTCGCACGAGTTGTCCACGCCGCTGGCGATCGTGCGCTCCTCGCTGGACAACCTCGAGCACGAGCACCTGCCGGCGGAGGCGCGCACCTATGCGCAACGCGCGCGCGCCGGCGCCGAGCGCCTGGCCGGCATACTGCGCTCGATGGCCGAGGCCAGCCGGGTCGAGCGTGCGATCGCCAGCGCCGAGGGCGAGGACTTCGACCTGGCCGCGCTGGTGCGCGGTTGCGCCGAGGCCTATCGCGACCTCGCCGCGCCGCGCCGCGTGCTGACCGAACTGCCGACCGCCGCGCAGCCGTTCCATGGCGCGCCCGACCTGATCGCGCAGGCGCTGGACAAGCTGATCGACAACGCGCGCTCGTTCACGCCCGACGAGGGCTGGATCCGCCTGTCGCTGGCCGAGGAGGCCGAGGGCGTGGTGGTCACGGTGGCCAACAGCGGGCCGCCCTTGCCGGCACGCATGCAGGACCGCCTGTTCGACTCGCTGGTCAGCGTGCGCGAGGGCGCGGAGCGCGGCGCCGTCGCGCACCATCTGGGCCTCGGCCTCTTCATCGTGCGCCTGGTGGCGGAGCTGCACCGCGGCGAGGCGCGGGCGCAGAACCTGCCCGACGCCAGCGGCGTGGCCTTTTCCCTGCACCTCAAGGGGATGCCGCGCCGTCCACTGTAGGAGCGCGCCCGGCGCGCGACCGCGACCTGCAACCGGGCGGTCGCGCACGAGTGCGCTCCTGCCGCGGGGCGCGCGGCCTGCCCCGCACACCTCGCGCGCCTGCGCTGGCATACTGCCACGCCCTGCCAGAGGCGAATTCCCGTGGTATCCGCCGACGAATTCCGTCGCCTCGCCACCGAGGGCTACAACCGCATTCCGGTCGTGCGCGAGGTGCTGTCCGACCTCGACACGCCGCTGTCGGTGTACCTCAAGCTGGCCGATGGCCCCTATGGCTACCTGTTCGAGTCGGTCGAGGGCGGCGAGCAGTGGCGGCGGTTCTCGATCATCGGCCTGCCGGCGCGCCGGGTGATCACGCTGCGCGGCCGGACCCTGGAGATCCGCGACACCGGCGAGGTGGTCGAGCAGCGCGAAGTGGACGACCCGCTGGCCGCGATCGAGTCCTTGCGCCAGTCCTATCGCGTGCCGCGGCTGCCGGGCCTGCCGGGATTCACCGGCGGCCTGGTCGGCTATTTCGGCTTCGAGAGCATCGGCTACATCGAGCCGCGGCTGGCGCGCGCCACCCCGCGCGACACCCTGGGCACGCCCGACGTGCAGCTGATGGTGAGCGAGGAAGTCGCGGTGTTCGACAACCTCAAGGGCCGCCTCTACCTGATCGTGCATGCCGACCCGGCCGAGCCGCAGGCCTACGCGCGCGCGCTGCGCCGGCTCGACCAGCTCGCCTTCCGCCTGCGCCACGCCGGCAGCGGCTATCCGGAGGTGCTGGACCCGGCCTCGCTCAGCGAGCAGGACTTCGTCTCGGGCTTCACCCGCGAGGGCTTCGAGGCGGCGGTGCGCCGCTGCCAGGACTACATCCGCGCCGGCGATGCGTTCCAGATCGTGCTCTCGCAGCGGATGTCGGTGCCGTTCCGTGCCCGCCCGGTCGACGTCTACCGCGCGCTGCGCGCGCTCAATCCGTCGCCGTACCTGTTCTTCCTCGACCTCGGGCCGACCCAGGTGGTGGG
>CAZTNB010000087.1:0-12795 GCA_964614825.1 uncultured Gammaproteobacteria bacterium | reverse complement strand
CGGCGAACAGGGCCGCCTCGTTGACCAGGTTGGCGAGGTCGGCGCCGGAGAAGCCGGGCGTGCCGCGCGCGATCCGGGTCGGGTCGACGTCGTCGCCGATCGGGACCTTGCGCATGTGCACCTTGAGGATCTGCTCGCGCCCGCGCAGGTCGGGCAGCGGCACCACCACCTGGCGGTCGAAGCGGCCCGGGCGCAGCAGCGCCGGGTCGAGCACGTCGGGACGGTTGGTGGCGGCGATGACGATGATGCCCTCGTTGCCCTCGAAGCCGTCCATCTCCACCAGCAGCTGGTTGAGCGTCTGCTCGCGCTCGTCGTGGCCGCCGCCCAGGCCGGCGCCGCGATGGCGGCCGACCGCGTCGATCTCGTCGATGAAGATGATGCAGGGCGCGTGCTTCTTCGCCTGCTCGAACATGTCGCGCACGCGCGAGGCGCCCACGCCGACGAACATCTCGACGAAGTCGGAACCTGAAATCGTGAAGAACGGCACCTTGGCCTCGCCGGCGATGGCCTTGGCCAGCAGGGTCTTGCCGGTGCCCGGCGAGCCGACCATCAGCACGCCGCGCGGGATGCGCCCGCCCAGCTTCTGGAACTTGCCCGGGTCGCGCAGGAAGTCGACCAGCTCCTTGACCTCCTCCTTGGCCTCGTCGCAGCCGGCGACGTCGGCGAAGGTGATCTTGACCTGGTCCTCGCCCTGCAGCCGCGCGCGCGAGCGGCCGAAGCTCATCGCCCCGCGCCCGCCGGAACCGGCCTGCATCTGCCGCATGAAGTACACGAACACGCCGATGAAGATCAGGAACGGCAGCGAGGAGATCAGGATCTCCAGCAGCAGGTTGTTCTGCTTCGGCGGCACCTGCTCGAACTGCACGTCGTGCTTGACCAGGTCGTTGATCAGCTCGTCGTCGTAGGGCGCGAAGGTGCGGAACTGGGTGTTGTCGCGGCGCACGCCGGTGATCGTGGTGCGGTCGGCGTCGATGCTGACCTTGGCCACGTTGTCGGCGCGCACTTCCTTGAGGAAGTCCGAATAGGACATCTCCTGGGTCGAGGTCGAGCGCGTGGAGAGGCTCTGGAACACGGTCAGCAGCACGAGGCCGATGACCAGCCAGACCAGGATGTTCTTTGCCATGTCGGGCATCGCGGGACCTTCAGTTGCGCGTGGACGTGGGCTGCAGTGGCGACATCGTATTCGGTACCGCGCGACCGCGGGGTGAACCGCGCGTCGATCCAGGGCCGCGGCTGGACCGGGCGACCGCCTCAGGCCCCCGGCCCGGGCTTGAACCCGGTGGCCAGCGCGTAGACCTCCGGGCTGCGCGCCCGCGAGGCCTTCGGCTTCCGCATCGTGATCTTGGCGTAACGGCGCCGCAAGTCCTTGAGGTAATCGTCGAATCCGGCGCCCTGGAACAGCTTGACCAGGAACGCGCCGCCTGGGTCGAGGTGCGCCTGGGCGAAGTCGCGGGCCAGTTCGGCCAGCTCCATCGCCCGCGCCTGGTCCACCGACGCTACACCGGTCATGTTGGGGGCCATGTCCGAGAGCACAAGGTCCAGCCCGGCGCCGCCCAGGGCCTGCTCCAGCCGGGCCAGTACCGCCTCGTCGCGGAAATCGCCCTGCAGGAACTCGACCCCGGCGATCGCGTCCATCGGCAGGATGTCGAGCGCGAGCACGCGGCCGCGGTCGCCCAGGCGCGCCCGCGCCACCTGCGACCAGCCGCCCGGGGCGGCGCCAAGGTCGACCACGCGCATGCCCGGCTTGAGCAGGCGGTCGCGGTCGATCAGCTCCTCGAGCTTGTAGGCGGCGCGCGAACGCAGCCCCTCCGCCTGGGCCCGCTTCACGTACGGGTCGGAGAAGTGCTCCTTGAGCCAGCGATGGCTGCTCTTGCTGCGTGCCATGGAATCGCGCCTGCGCGGCGGCTGCCGCAGCGCAGCATGATACCCTCTGCCGCCACCGCCCCGCCGCGTCCGTCCCATGCCGCTCAAAGCCAGCCAGATCCGCTACTTGCGCGGGCTCGCCCACGCCCTCAAGCCGATCGTCGCGGTCGGCGCCAAGGGCCTGACCCCGGCCGTGTCGGCCGAGTTCGCCACCGCGCTGGGCTACCACGAGCTGGTCAAGGTCAAGCTCGCGGTGGACGACCGCGAAGCCCGCGTGGCCCTGGTCGACGAACTGGCGGCGACGGCCGGTGCCGAGGTGGTGCAGCGCGTGGGCAAGACGGCGACTTACTACAAGGCCAATCCGGAACGCCGCCGGATCGAACTGCCGCGCTGAGGCCGGCGCCATGCAGCTGCTGCGGCAGGATCCCGAGGGCACGCTGTTCGTGCGCCGCTGCGAGGCGCAGCGCATCGTGCTGGCCGACCGCGAGTTGTCCCGCAGCTTCCTCCTCGCCGCCGACCGCGTGGTCGAGGACTGGCCGGTCGCCGGCGTCGAGTCGCTGGATGCCGCCGCCGTCGAAGCCATCCTCGGCCTGGGGCCCGAACTGGTGCTGCTGGGCACGGGCGCGCGCCAGCGCTTTCCCAGCCCCGCCCTGCAGGCCCTGTTCCTGACCCGTGGCGTGGGCCTCGAGGTGATGGACAACGCCGCCGCCGCCCGCACCTTCAACGTGCTGGTCGCGGAAGGCCGGCGTCCGGTCGCGGCGTTCATGCTGCCCGCCGGCGGCTGAGCAACCCCGTCGGGCCATCGGCCCCGTTCATTGCTTCGAGGGCACCGCGCTCCGTCCGCAGGCGGAGGCACCCGCGTCGCGACCGGCGTAGCGTGATCCTGGCGCCGCGACCGGCGCGCGGTGCGACCGGCGGCGCCCGACCTGGCCCATCACGGGAGAACTGCGATGACGCAAGCCCACGGCTCCGTCCGCCCGGACCCCTTCGCGCAAGCACCGCGCGCCAGCGCCGCCCGCATCGCCGCGTGGTCCGGCGCGTTCGCCGTGCACGGACTGGTGCTGGGCTGGCTGCTGCTGCCCATCGCCGCACCGCGCGCGCCGCAACGCCTGGAGCAGGTGCTCGAGGCCCTGTGGATCGAGGCGGCGCCGGTCGTCGAGGCCAGGCCCTTGCCGCCGGTGCCGCGGCCGCCAGTGGTACCCGTGCGGCGTGCGCAGCCGGCGCCGGTCGCGGTGGTGGTCGAGGCGGCGCCCGTGCCGGTGGACGTGGCGCCCACGACCGCGGTCGTGCCGGCGCTGCCGGGCGACACCGCCGACGCCACGGTCGCAGGGCTCGGAGGTGCCGACGACGGCCAGCTCGCCTACGTCGACGCGCCGCCGCCGCCCTACCCGCGCGACGCGCTGCGCAAGCACCTGCAGGGCACGGTGCTGCTCGAGGTGCTGGTCGACGCGCAGGGCCGGCCGCGCGCGGTGACGCTGGTCCGCAGCAGCGGCCATGCGGTGCTGGACGCGGCCGCCCGGCGCCACGTGCTCAAGCACTGGCGCTTCCGGCCGGCGCTGCGCGACGGCCAGGCGATCCCGGCCCGCGGGCTGGTGCCGGTGCGCTTCGCCATCGCGTCCGGCTGAAGGCCACGCGGCCTCAGCGCCGCGGGCGCGGCCCGCGCATGCCCTCCGCGGCGCTGAGCTTGCGCAGCCGCGCCAGCGCCTCGATCTGGATCTGGCGCACGCGTTCGCGGGTCACGCCGATCTCCTGCGCGATCTCGGCCAGGCTCTGCACCGGACGCTCGGCCAGCCCGTAACGGCGCGCGATCACGTCGCGCTGGCGCGCCGACAGGCCCTGCATCCAGCCTTCGAGCTTGTTGGCGGCGACCGCATCCGCGAGCAGGCTCAGCGGATCGTCGTCCTCGTCGCCGGGGATCGATTCGGACAGCGCGCGATCGTCCTCGGCCGAGATCGGGCCTTCCAGCGAGCTCACCCGCTCGCTGAGCCGGAACAGCTGCGCGATCCCGCCGGCTTCCTTGCCCACCGCCGCCGCCAGCTGGTCCAGCCCCGGCGCGTGGCCCAGCTTGACGGTCAGCTCGCGGTTGGCGCGCAGCACCTGGGCCAGCTCGCGCACCACGTGCACCGGCAGCCGCACCGTGCGCCCGTGCTGGATCAGGCCGCGCTCGATGGCCTGGCGGATCCACCACATGGCGTAGGTCGAGAAGCGGAAGCCGCGCTCGGGATCGAACTTCTCCACCGCGCGGATCAGGCCGAGGTTGCCTTCGGCGATCAGGTCCAGGAACGGCATGCCGCGGCCGACGTAGTTGCGCGCGGCGTTGACCACCAGGCGCAGGTTGGCCTCGATCAGTCGCCGCCGCGCGGTCGGATCGCCGGCGCGCAGGGCGCGCGCCAGCCGCACCTCGTCCTCGGCGTCGAGCAGCGCGATCAGGCCGATCTCGTTGAGGTAGGCCGTGGTCGAGTCGCGCGCCTCCTCGTCGGGCCCGTCGCTGGACGGCCCCGGGTCGAGGAACTCCGGTGGAACGACTTCGGGATCCGGATCGCGATGCATGGCTGCGCCCGGTGCGGGTCCCGGATTCTATGCCCATTGGCGGCGGCGGGCGCGCCGTCGCGGTTCAGCGCCGCGGCAGGTAGGCCAGCGGGTCGACTGGCTTGCCGTCGCGCCGGATCTCGAAGTGCAGGCGCTCGAGGCCGCCGGCCTTGCCCATCTCGGCGATCGGCTGGCCCGCGCGCACCCGGGTGCCCTCGGCGACGAGGCGGCGGCGGTTGTGGCCGTAGGCGGAGAGGAAATCGCCGGAATGCTTGATGATCACCAGTTCGCCGTAGCCCAGCAGGCCATTGCCGCTGTAGACCACTTCGCCATCGGCCGCGGCGGTGATCGACTGGCCCTCGCGGCCGAGGATGTCCACGCCCTGCCGCGCCGGATCGCCGGCGACATAGCGGTTGGCGACGCGACCGTCGGTGGGCCAGCGCCAGGCGACGCCGCCGACCGTCTGGGTGGGCGCCTTGGCGATCGCGAGCGGCGGCGCGGCAGCCGCCGGCGTCGGTGCGGGCGCCGCGGAAGGCCGTGGTGGCGGCGTGCTGGTCGTCGGGGCCGGCGTGGGGGGCGGCTGCGACGGCGTGCGCGCGGGGGACGCTTCGGCGCCGCCCGCACCGATGGCCGCGGAAACCGGGCCCGGGGCTGGCGCGGGCCTCGCGGGCGGCGGCGCGGCCGATGGCGCCGTGGGCGCCGGGGCCGGGACCAGCGGTTCCGCCGCGAGCGGCTCCACCTGGAGTGGCGCTGCGCTGGACACGGCGGCATCGCCGGCGGCGTAGGTCTGCGTGGTGCCATCGAAGGCGGGTTGCGCGGGGCTCGCCACGCTGGCGGCGGCCGGCGCACCGGGCGGCGCCGGGGGCGGCGTCAGGCGCAGGCGTTGGCCGGGCCGGATCGTGTAGGGCGAGGCAATGTCGTTCCAGGCCGCCAGCCGGCGGTAGTCGAGGTCGTGGCGGAAGGCCACGCCGTAAAGCGTGTCGCCCGCGACCACCACGTGCTCGTTCGCGCTCCCGGGCGCGCCGCGGGCCGCGGCCAGCGAGGTCGAGCGATCCTCGACCGGGGCCTCGTTGACGGTGGCACAGGCGCCCAGCAGGGCCGCCAACGCCACCAATGCCGTTGCTTGCGCACGCCTCACGCGTGATGGCTCCACCAGATCCAGGCCACCAGCAGCACCAGCAGCGCCAGTGCCGCCCAGCCGACCTTCTCCACGTGCCGGTGCAGCGCCTGCTCGGCCCTTTCGCCGCCGAGCCGGATCGCGCCGGTCACCAGGTACACGCGCTTCGCGCGGCCGATGAACAGGCCGGCGAGGAACGGTAGCAGCGGCATGTGCACCGCGCCTGACGCCAGGGTGAACAGCTTGAGCGGAATCGGCGTGAAGCCGCCGACCAGCAGCAGCCAGAAGCCCTGCTCCGCGGCCAGCGTCTTGACCTCCTCGAACTCGGCCGCGTAGCCCAGGCGGGTGAGCAGCGGCATCACGAGGTCGATGGCCACCGCGCCGATGGCGTAGCCGACCAGGCCGCCCAGCAAGGCCCAAGCCAGGCTGATGGTCGCGTAGCGGAACCAGGCCTTGGGGTGCGCCAGCGTCATCGGCGCCAGCATCACCTCGGGCGGCACCGGGAACACGAAGGCCTCGATGAAGCTCAGCCCGCCGAGGTAGCGCGGCGCGTGCGGGTGCCGCGACAACTCCATGGCCCGGCGGTACAGCGGCGCAAACAGGGCCACTAGGCCAACCCCCCGAGCAGCGGCACGAAGCTCACGCTGCCCAGCGTCTCGCGCGCGAATCCGTCCTCGTTGCGACGCTCGCGCACCAGCACCTGCGAGCCCGGCGGGCCGATCGGCGCCACCAGCACGCCGCCCGGCGCCAGCTGCGCGCGCAGCGCCGGGTCGACCTCGGCGCCGGCCGCGGTGACCACGATGGCGTCGAAGGGCGCCTCCTCCGGCCAGCCCTTGCGGCCGTCGTCGTGGCGCGAGCGGATGTTGTTGAGGCCCTGCTGGCGGAAGCGCATGCGGGCCTGGCGCAGCAGCTTGTGGATGCGCTCCACCGAGCAGACCTCGGGCACCAGTTGCGCCAGCACCGCGGCCTGGTAGCCGGAACCGGTGCCGATCTCGAGCACCTTGCGCGGCACCCCGTGCTCGAGGATGGCTTCGGTCATGCGCGCCACCACCCACGGCTGCGAGATGGTCTGGCCCAGCCCGATCGGCAGCGCGGTGTCCTCGTAGGCGCGCGATTCCAGGCCCTCGTCGATGTACAGGTGCCGCGGCACCTGCGCGATCGCATCGAGCACGCGATGGTCCTTGATGCCCTCGGCGCGCAGGCGCTCGATCAGGCGCGCGCGCGCACGCTGGCTGGTCATCCCCAGGCCCTGGGGATCGCGCGGATCGCGGTTGTAGGCGCTCATCGGGGCAGCGCCGCCTCCAGCGCCCCGACCCAGCTCGCCACCTTCTCCAGCGCCTGGTAGCGCGTGAGGTCGACGTGGATCGGCGTGATCGAGATGAATCCGGTGCGCACGGCATGGAAGTCGGTGCCCGGACCGGCGTCCTGCTCGGGCCCGGCCGGCCCGATCCACCAGATCGGGCGGCCGCGCGGATCCTCCTGCGCGATGCAGGGCTCCGAACGGTGCCGGTGGCCGAGGCGGCTGACCTCGAAGCCGCGGATCTCGGCCCAGGGCCGGTCGGGCACGTTGACGTTGAGGATGGTGTTGGCCGGCAGCGGATCGACCAGCAGGCGCTGCATGATCACCGCCGCCGCCTCGGCGGCCGATTCGAAATGCTCGCCGCGGTGGTCCTTGCTGGCGAGCGAGACCGCGATCGCGGGCAGGCCGAGGAAGCGGCCTTCCATCGCCGCCGCCACCGTGCCGGAATAGATCACGTCGTCGCCGAGGTTGGCCGAGTTGTTGATCCCCGAGACCACGATGTCCGGTTCGTGCTCGAGCAGGCCGGCCAGCGCCAGGTGCACGCAGTCGGTGGGCGTGCCGGCCACGCGGTAGTAGCCGTTGTCGAGCCGCACGACCCGGATCGGCTGGTCCAGCGTGAGCGAATTGCTGGCGCCGCTGCGGTCGCGGTCGGGGGCGACCACCGTCACCTCGCCCAGTGCCGCCAGCCGGGCGGCCAGGATGCGGATCCCGGGCGCCTCCACGCCGTCATCGTTGCTGACCAGTACCCTCATGGAACCCCTGTGGACTTGCCGCCGCATGGCGCGGCGTCGAATGCGGCCGGCGTGGGCCACAATGGGCGCCACGCGCGGAAAGGATGGATGCGGACGTGATTCTAGCGGATCGCCGGCGCTCGCCCGCCGGCGCGGGACCATGAAGCGGGTGCGCCCGCCGCCCGACCCGGCCGACCTGGCGCTGTTCCGCGCCGCGGTGGGCCCAGTGCGGCCGCTGGCCACCAAGACCGCGGAGCAGCGGCCGACGCCGCCGCGGCCGCATCCGACCCAGACCCTGCGCGATGCGGCGGCGGTGGTGCACGAACTCGCCCACGCGCCGATCGCGGCGCTGGAACCGGAGATGTCGGAGCCGCTGTCCTACCTGCGCGAGGGCGCGTCGCCGAAGCTGTTGCGGCGGATCGGCCGCGGCGAGTTCGCGCTGGGCGACGAACTCGACCTGCACCACATGACCGCGGCGGTGGCGACCGACGCGATCGCGCGCTTCCTCGACGAGAGCCGGCGTTCGGGCCGGCTCTGCGTGCGCATCATCCACGGCAAGGGCCTGCGCTCGAAGGCAGGGGGACCGGTGCTCAAGCGCCTCACCGACCGCCTGCTGCGGCGGCGCGGCGACGTGCTGGCCTTCCGCTCGGCCCGGGCGGCCGACGGCGGCAGCGGCGCGGTGATCGTGCTGTTGCGCCGGGATCGCTGAGCGCGATCCCGGCGCGGGCGCGGCTCAGCGGTACTTGTGCGGCTGGATCTTGTTGGTGCCCGGCTTCTTCTCCGGCGGATGCACCCAGACGATGCGATTGCCGCGCTGCATCGCGTCCTGGCTGATGATCGCCATCAGTTCGTAGTCGGCGTTCTCGTCGAACTTGGAGGTGCCCGCCGGCGCCTTGCCGGCGTTGCCGCTGGAGGCGGTGCTGGCGCAACCGGAAAGCGCCAGGCCGGCCAGGGCCGCAACAAGCAGAATCGTAGTCCCGCGCATGGTTGTCTCCTCGAGGGATCGATCGTGGGGTCCGGCGCCCCGGGCGCCGGCGCCCACCAGCGCAGTATAGGCAGTACGCCAAGCTTCGTAGCGGCGCGCGGCGCCGCTCGACAGGCATATTTCCTGCGTTTATCGGCCGTCGGCGCCGCCGTGCTCCTCGTCCAGCCGGGCCAGCTCGCGCAGCACCACGGTGGCGTAAGTGCCCGGCGGCAGCTCGAATCCCAGCTCGAGCCGGTCCGGCGCCAGCCAGGCATGCGCGAACGCGCGCACGCGCAGGCGCAGGGCCCGGCGTTCCTGGCGCAGGCCGGCCGCCTCGAGGCCGGCGGCAATCGCCGCTTCGGCAACGGCCGCTGCCTGTTCCCGTTGCGCGGCCGGGCCGGCGCTGCGCAGCGGACCCGCGCCCCACAAGGGCCCGGTCGGGTGGATCTCGCCGGTGGCCACCCGATGTTGCAACGCGGCATCGATCGGCTCCGGCCCGAACACGGACCCGCGACCGTCGAGCTGGAACACGTCGCCCGCGATGGCCACGTCCCAGCAGCCGTCGAGCACCCGCTGCGCGAGCACGGCGTTGAACAGCTGCGAGCGCGCCGCCGACAGCAGCAGCGAACGCCGGGCCCGGTCGACCCTGCGGCCGGCGAACATCGCGCGGGCGGCGGCGACGTTGCCGCCGTCGCGGCCGAAGCGCTGCTCGCCGAAGTAGTTCGGCACCCCGCGCGCCGCGATCGCGTCGAGCCGGCCGGCGGCGACCTGCGCATCGCCCGCCACCTCTCGCAGCACGATGCGGAAGCGATTGCCGGCGAGCGCGCCGCGCGGCAACTTGCGCTGGTGGCGGGTGGCGAGCAGCACGCGGGCGCCATCGGCCGCCAGCGCCGACCAGTCCGGCTCCGCGCGCTGGCCCAGGTGCACGGTGAAGTACTGGCGCGCCACCGCGTGGCGGTCCTTCAGCCCGGCGTAGCCGACCGCGACCGGCGCCACCCCGGCGATGCGGGCCAGGCGCCCGGCGATCCAGGCCGTGTTGGCGCCGCGCTTCTCGATCCGCAGGAAGGCGTGCTCGCCGGCCCCCGTGGGCTCGAAGCCCAGCAGTTCGTCGACCGCGAAGTCCTCCGGCTCGAACTTGAAGCGGGCCTGCAGCGGCGGCCCGCCATGGGCCCAAGGCAGTTCGGCTTCGGACCCGGCGGCGCTCATCCGCGCCGGCTCAGCTGATCCACTCGACCAGCACCACCGCGTGCGCGGCGAGGCCCTCGCCGCGCCCCAGCGCACCGAGCTTCTCGTGGGTGGTGGCCTTGATGCCGATCCGGTCCGGCTCGACGCCGAGGTCGGCGGCGAGGTTGGCCTGCATCGCCGCGATGTGCGGCGCCAGTCGGGGCGCCTCGGCGATCACGCTGAGGTCGGCATTGCCCAGGCGCCAGCCCCGCTCCGCCACCATGGCCGCCACCCGGCGCAGGAACAGGCGGCTGTCGGCGCCGCGCCACTGCGGGTCCGTGGGCGGGAAATGGCGGCCGATGTCGCCCAGCGCCAGCGCGCCCAACAGGGCATCGCACAAGGCGTGGATGAGCACGTCGCCGTCGGAGTGGGCGACCACGCCGCGGTCGTGCGCGATGCGCAGCCCGCCGAGGGTCACGTGGTCGCCCGGGCCCAGCGCGTGGATGTCGTAGCCGTGGCCGATGCGCATGGTCATGGGGGGAGAACCCGTGCAGGTGAGGGTGGATGGCGCGGAGAACGATCAGGAAGCGATGCGCCCTTGCCGGCGCAGCAGGGCCTCGGCGAGGGCCAGGTCCATTGCTGAGGTTACCTTGAGATTATCGCCGGAACCTTCTACCAGCAAAGGATTTTTCCCCTGAAGTTCAAGTGATTTCGCCTCATCCGTCGAGAGGAAACCGATGGAGATCGATGCCTCCAACGCCGCGATCAGTTCTCCGTGCCTGAACAACTGCGGCGTCTGGGCTCTCCACAGGTTCTCGCGTGGGACGGTGGCCTCGACCTGGCGCCGCGCATCCGCGCGCTTGACGGTGTCGCTCATCGGTTGCGCGAGCAAGGCCCCCACCGGATGGCGGGTGCCCTCGTCGATCAGGCGCGTCAGGTCGTCCGCGCGCAAGCAGGGCCGCGCCGCGTCGTGCACCAGGACCCAGTCGCCGGGCGCCACCGACGCCGGCAGGGCGCGCAGTCCGGCGAGCACCGAGTGCACCCGTTCCGCCCCGCCGATCGCGGTCAGCACCGGCTTGCCGGCGACGCGGTCGAGCCCGGGCCAGTGGCGGTCGTCCGCCGCCAGCACGACCATCAGCCCGGCGACCGCCGGATGCGCCGCCAGCGCCTCGAGCGTCCACAGCAGCAGGGGCCGCCCCGCGAGCGGCTGGTATTGCTTCGGCCGCTCGCCGCCGGCCCGGCGACCAAGGCCGGCGGAGGGTACGACGCACCAGTACTGTGGCAAGGGCGGGCCTCGGCTGGGTGGCTGCGGGTCGGGTCCGGTCGCGGCGGCGACGGCGCCCGCCCGACGCACCCTAGCGGTTTCCCGCGCGCAGCGACAAGCCGCGTCGGCGCGCTTCAGTGCTCGGGCGGCGCGGCCTCGGCAGCCGGCGCCGGCGCCT
Source organism: uncultured Gammaproteobacteria bacterium (assembly GCA_964614825.1). Classification (GTDB taxonomy): domain Bacteria; phylum Pseudomonadota; class Gammaproteobacteria; order Xanthomonadales; family Ahniellaceae; genus JAGOEZ01. The sequence goes on along the minus strand of CAZTNB010000087.1, from coordinate 1,685 downwards.
CGGCGCCGGGGCCCGGTTCCACCACCTGGTAGAAGACCTCGCCCGGCTTGACCATGCCGAGTTCCGAACGGGCGCGTTCCTCGACGCCCTCGCGGCCTTGCTTGAGGTCGGCCACGTCGGCGCCGAGATCCTCGTTGCGCCGCCGCAGCTGGCCGTTCTGTTCGTCCTGCGCCGACACGCGTTCGCGCAGGCGCCAGACCTCGGGCATGCCGCCGGTGGCCGTCCACAGCTTGAGCTGCAGCGCGACGATCAGCACCAGCAGGCCCAGCACGAGCCAGCGCAGGGCGATGCGAGTGCTGGTGGACACCGCGATTCCGCCGCCGGCTGGGTCAGCGCGCGAAGCCCGGCAGGTTCGCGAAGGCCTGGCGGCCGGCATAGCGCGCCGCTGCGCCCAGCGCCTCCTCGATCCGCAGCAGCTGGTTGTACTTGGCCACGCGGTCGCTGCGGCACAGCGAGCCGGTCTTGATCTGGGTCGCCGTGGTGGCGACCGACAGGTCGGCGATGGTGGTGTCCTCGGTCTCGCCGGAACGATGCGAGACCACCGCCGCATAGCGGTGCTTGGCCGCCAGCGCGATCGCGTCCAGGGTTTCGGTCAGGGTGCCGATCTGGTTGACCTTGACCAGGATGGCGTTGGCCACGCCCTGGTCGATGCCCTGCTGGAAGATCGCCGGGTTGGTCACGAACAGGTCGTCGCCCACCAGCTGCACGCGATCGGCGAGCCTGGACGTCAGCGACTTCCAGCCGCCCCAGTCGTCCTCGGCCATGCCGTCCTCGATGCTGAGGATCGGGTACTTCGCGCACCAGTCGGCGAGGAACTCGGCGAACTGCTCCGGCGCCAGCTTCTTGCCCTCGCCGGTGAGGTGGTACTTGCCGTCCTTGTGGAACTCGGAGGCGGCGCAGTCCAGCCCCAGCCACACGTCCTCGCCCGGCCGGTAGCCGGCCCGGGTGGTGGCCTCGAGGATGGTCTCGATCGCTTCCTCGTTCGACTTGAGGTCGGGCGCGAAGCCCCCCTCGTCGCCCACGGCGGTGGCGAGGCCGCGCGACTTCAGCACGGCCTTGAGCGCGTGGAAGATCTCGGCGCCGCAACGCAGCGCCTCGGCGAAGTCCGGCGCGCCCACCGGCAGCACCATGAATTCCTGCAGGTCGACGTTGTTGTCCGCGTGCGCGCCGCCGTTGATGATGTTCATCATCGGCACCGGCAGCTGCGCCGCGCGCTCGCCCGCGAGGTGCCGCCACAGCGGCAGGCCGCGCGCCGCCGCCACCGCGTGCGCGTTGGCCAGCGACACGCCCAGCAGCGCGTTGGCGCCGAGGCGGCCCTTGTTGGGCGTGCCGTCGAGCGCGACCAGCTTCGCGTCCAGGCCGCGCTGGTCGAGCGCGTCGGCTCCCTGCAGCGCCTGCGCGATCGGCCCGTTGACGTGGCCCACCGCCTTGCGCACGCCCTTGCCGAGGTAGCGCGTCTTGTCGCCGTCGCGCAGCTCCACCGCTTCCTTGCTGCCGGTGGACGCGCCGCTCGGCACCGCGGCGCGGCCGACGTGGCCGCTGGCCAGGGTGACTTCGGCCTCGAGGGTGGGGTTGCCGCGCGAATCGAGGATTTCGCGGGCGTGGACTCGGGTAATGGACTGGGTCATGGCGATGGGATGTGGGTGGGAATCGCGGGCTGCCGCAGGAGCCCACTCCGCGGGCGA
>CAZTNB010000086.1:8849-12814 GCA_964614825.1 uncultured Gammaproteobacteria bacterium | reverse complement strand
TCCGCCGGGCTCGGCGCCTCGATCGTGAACGACAGCAACGCCATGCCGATCCGGTAGGGCACCAGGGTCACGCCGGCCGGGACCTCGTCCTCCACCGGCACGAACACGCGCATCGCCGCTGCTCCGCTCGCAGGGCCCATCGCCCCGGTGTCCATTCGAGCAGGCCGATGGGCAGTCCTCGTGACCGACGGATGGCGGAACGCGGGCAACTGCGCGGTCTTGACCATCGGCCGATCAGGCCCTATGAAGGAGTCGTAGCGAGGAGCGCCACATGACCCACCCGGAAGCCGGCAAGGCCTGGGACTTCCTTCGCAACGCCACGGACGACGAGATCCCGCTGCTCTGGGCCTCCCTGGTCGTCGCCCAGGACGAATATCCTTCCCTCGATGTCACCGCCTACGAGGCCCAGCTGGCCGCATACGGCACGCGCGTGCGCGAGGCCGCCGACGCCCACGACGAGGACATGGTCGGCGCGGTGCGGGCGCTCAACAAGGTGCTGTTCGACGAGCTGGGCTTCACCGGCAACCAGCAGGACTACTACGACCCGCGCAACAGCTATCTGAACGACGTGGTCGAGCGCAAGCTGGGCATCCCGATCAGCCTGGCGGTGATCCAGCTCGACCTCGCCCGCCGCGTCGGCTTGCCGATGCATGGCGTGTCCTTCCCCGGCCATTTCCTGGTCGGCATGCCCATGGACGGCGGCCTGCTGGTGCTCGATCCCTACCACCGCGGCCGCTCGGTCGACGCCGCCGAGCTCAAGCAGCGCGCCAAGCCGCACGTGGGCGACCAGGACCTCAAGGACGAGCAGCTCTCCGACCTGCTGGCCCCGGCCAGCAACCGCGCGATCCTCGGCCGCATGCTGCGCAACCTCAAGGCGCTGTACGCGGAAAAGGAAGACTGGGAGCGCGCGCTGCGCTGCACCGATCGCATCCTCACCCTGGAACCCGAGGCCCCGGCCGAGCTGCGCGACCGCGGCCTGCTGTACCTGCGGGTCGGCCACTACAAGGCCGCGCGCGAGGACCTGGCGAAATTCCTCGCCACCAAGCCACCAGAGAAGGACGCCGAGTCGGTGCGCGAAGTGCTGATCAAGACCAGCACCGAGCGCGCGCGGCTCAACTGATCGACGCGCGCCTTGCGCCTTGCCCCCCTCCCGCCGGGAGAGGGGCTGGGGGTGGGGCTCCGGGTCTTGCCGGAGCGCAGCTGCGAACCCGTACCCTCATCCGGCGCGGCGCGCCACCTTCTCCCGGCGGGAGAAGGATCAATGCCTGGATCTAGATTTCGATCATCTCGAAGTCGGACTTGGACACGCCGCAATCCGGGCAGGTCCAGGTGTCGGGAATGTCGTCCCAGCGCGTGCCGGGCGGGATGCCGTCCTGCGGCCAGCCCTCGACTTCCTTGTAGATGAAGCCGCAGACGACGCACATGTAGACGCGGTAGGGCCGGCCGTCGGGGCCGGTGTTGGGCTGGCTGCTCATCGGGTCCGCACGCGAAGGATCTGCCGGCTATTGTGGCAGCGCGGGCGCGTGTGAAACAGTTGCGGCCTGCCTCGCGCGGGCACGGCCGCGCCTCCACGCCTGCACGATCCCTTCATGTCCTTGCTGCCTCGCGGGCTCTACCTGCTGACGCCGGAGACGGCCGACACGCCCGCGCTGCTGCGCCTGGTCGGCGCGGCGATCGCGGGTGGCGCGGTGCTGGTGCAGTACCGCGACAAGTCGGCCGACGCCGCGCGCCGCGGCGCGCAGGCGGCGCAGTTGCAGGCGCTGTGCCGCGCGCGGGGCGTGCCGCTGGTCGTCAACGACGATGTGGCGCTGGCGCAGGCGGTCGGCGCCGCCGGCGTGCACCTGGGCAAGGACGACGGCGACCCGGCCGCGGCCCGCGCGACGCTGGGCGCGGATGCGATCATCGGCGCCTCCTGCTACGACAGTCTGGTGCGCGCCGCCGCGATGGCCGCCGCCGGCGCCGACTACCTCGCCTTCGGCAGCTTCTTCCCCTCGCCCACCAAGCCTGCGGCGACGCGCGCGAGCCCCGAGCTGCTGCGCGAGTCGGCGCGCCTGGGCAAGCCGCGGGTGGCGATCGGCGGCATTACGCCGGACAATGCGCCGGCGCTGGTGGACGCCGGCGCCGACCTGCTGGCGGTGATCAGTGCGGTGGCCGAGGCGGCGGATCCGCGCGCGGCGGCGCAGGCCTTCGCGCGGCTCTATCGATCGAATGCCGCGTGACGGGGCGGACCGCTGCCGCGCAATTGCCTGCCCTCAACGACACCGGAACCCGCATCGCCATGACCCGCAACGCCGAACTCTACGCCCGCGCCCGCCAATGCATCCCCGGCGGCGTCAACTCGCCGGTGCGCGCCTTCAAGTCGGTCGGCGGCGAACCCTTCTTCACCGCGCGCGCCGAAGGCGCGTACCTGTGGGACGTCGAGGGCAAGCGCTACATCGACTACATCGGCTCCTGGGGCCCGATGATCGCCGGCCACGCGCATCCCGAGGTGCTCGCCGCAGTGGAAGCGGCGGCGCGCAACGGGCTCTCGTACGGCACGCCCAATCCGCTCGAAGTGACAATGGCCGAGACCTTGTGCCGCATCGTGCCGGGGCTGGAGATGGTGCGCATGGTCAATTCCGGCACCGAGGCCACGATGGCGGCGATCCGCCTCGCGCGCGGCGCCACCGGGCGCACGCGCATCGTCAAGTTCGAGGGCTGCTACCACGGCCACGCCGACTCCTTCCTCGTCAAGGCGGGCTCCGGCGCACTCACCCTGGGCCTGCCCGACTCGCCCGGCGTGCCCAAGGCGCTGGCCGACCTCACGCTGACCCTGCCCTACAACGACATCGACGCGGCGGCGCGCCTGTTCGCCGAGGTCGGCCACGACATCGCCGCGCTGATCGTCGAACCGGTCGTGGGCAACGCCAACCTCATCCTGCCGCGGCCCGGCTACCTCGCGGCGCTGCGCGAGTTGTGCACGCGCCACGGCGCCCTGCTGATCTTCGACGAGGTGATGACCGGTTTCCGCGTCGCCCCGGGCGGCGCGCAACAGCTCTACGGCGTCGCGCCCGACCTCTCGACCTTCGGCAAGGTGATCGGCGGCGGCATGCCGGTCGGCGCCTACGGCGGCAAGCGCGCGCTGATGGAGCAGATCGCGCCGGCCGGCCCGATCTACCAGGCCGGCACGCTGTCGGGCAATCCGGTGGCGATGGCGGCGGGGCTCGCCACGCTGGCGCTGATCGGGCAACCCGGCTTCCATGCCGCGCTCGAGCGCAGCACGCACGCGCTGTGCGACGGCCTCGAGGACGCCGCGCGTGCCGCCGGCGTGGCCTTCAGCACCAACCGCGTTTGCGGCATGTTCGGCCTCTACTTCAGCGCCGAGCGCGTGGAGACCTATGCGCAGGCGATGCGCAGCGACGCCGCGCGCTTCCGGCGCTTCTTCCACGCCATGCTCGAACGCGGCGTCTACTTCGCGCCCTCGGCCTTCGAGGCCGGATTCATGTCGGCGGCGCATTCCGAGCGCGACATCGCCGATACCGTGGCCGCGGCGCGCGAGGCGTTCCGGGAGGTGGCTGCCGCATGAAGCCCGAAACGATCGCGATCCATGCCGGCGGCGAACCCGATCCGGCCACCGGCGCGCTGGCGCCGCCGATCCAGCTCTCGACCACGTACCGGCACGGCCCCGCCGGCGAGCGCGAGGCGGGCTACGAATACACGCGCGAATCGAACCCGACCCAGGACCGGCTCGAAGCCGCGCTGGCCGCGATCGAAGGCGGCGCCGCGGCGCTCGCCTTCGCCTCCGGCATGGCGGCCCAGCACGCGTGGTTGATGGCGCTGCCGGCGGGCTCGCACGTGCTGCTGCCGCAGGACGTGTACCAGGGCCTGCGCGTGCTGGCGCGCGAGTTCCTGGTCGACAAGGGCATCGGCGCCAGCGCGGTCGACACTGCCGACATCGATGCCGTGCGCGCGGCGATCACGCCGGC